>NZ_CP098747.1:3337500-3702357 GCF_023746535.1 Sneathiella marina
CAGAATCTGCGTCGCCAACGGGTTTTGAAGGTATCGTTGAATAACGCGTTTCAGTGGCCGCGCACCATAAACGGGGTCGTACCCGCGATCAGCCAACCATTGATATGCGTTATCATCCAGATTTAGTTCAATTTCCCGCTCCTGCAGCAATCGTTGCAAATGAGATAATTGAATATCGACAATGGCGTTCATATTGTCTCTCGTCAGGCGATGGAAGATGATTTGCTCATCCAGCCTATTCAAAAACTCAGGCCGGAAGGCGGCGCGAACGACATCCATTACTTTATGCTGGATCAGTGGATCATCTGCATCTTCATCTCCGGAAGCCAAATGCTCACTCCCCAGATTCGAGGTCAGAATAATCAAAGTATTTTTGAAATCCACCGTCCGGCCCTGGCCGTCTGTCAGGCGTCCATCGTCAAGGACTTGAAGAAGCACGTTAAACACATCCGGATGCGCCTTCTCAACCTCATCAAAAAGAATAACCTGATAAGGCCGCCGACGCACAGCTTCTGTAATAACACCGCCTTGATCATAACCGACATAGCCCGGAGGCGCGCCAATCAAACGAGCAACACTATGCTTTTCCATAAATTCCGACATATCAACACGCAGCAATGCATGCTCGTCATCAAATAAGAAGCCAGCCAGAGCTTTTGTCAATTCCGTCTTACCAACACCCGTAGGTCCCAGAAACAGGAAAGAACCGATTGGCTGATTTGGATCTTGCAAACCCGCACGAGATCGCCGAACAGCGTTGGAAACAGCTCGCAAGGCCTCTTCCTGGCCGATGACTCGTTTCCTAAGCTCATCTTCCATATTCAAAAGCTTGTCGCGCTCGCCCGACAACATCTTGTCAACCGGAATTCCTGTCCAGCGAGAAACGATTCCTGCGATATCTTCTTCTTTCACGCTTTCATTGACAACGGAAGAGCTCTCTGCCTCCTCTGCCTCCATCAACTGCTTTTCAAGTTGCGGGATCAATCCATAGGCAAGCTCCCCCGCCCGTTGCAGATTACCCAGACGTTGACAGTTGGCGAGTTCGTTCCGCGCTTCTTCAAGTTGCTCTTTCACATGCTGAGCCTTGTTAAGCTTCTCCTTCTCCATCTGCCAGCTTTCCGTCAAGTCCGCCGACCGCTTCTCAAGATCAACTAGCTCTTCATGCAGCTTTTCAAGCCGGGTCTGTGACGCCTTATCCGTTTCTTTCTCCAGCGCAGAGGACTCGATTTTCATTTGCATGATTTTTCGATCAAGCTCATCCACTTCTTCCGGTTTACTATCAACCTCCATCCGACGGCGGCTGGCGGCCTCATCCATCAAATCAATCGCTTTGTCGGGAAGAAACCGATCCGTGATATAGCGATGCGATAACGTTGCCGCAGCGACCAATGCACTGTCGGCAATCTGGACACCATGATGAAGTTCATACTTTTCTTTCAAACCACGCAAAATGGAAATACTGTCTTCAACTGTCGGCTCCGAAACAAAGACAGATTGGAACCGTCGGGCGAGTGCGGCATCCTTCTCAATATATTTTCGATACTCATCCAAAGTAGTCGCACCGACACAATGCAATTCTCCGCGCGCCAAAGCAGGTTTCAGAAGATTGGAGGCATCCATAGAGCCTTCTGCAGCGCCGGCGCCAACGAGTGTATGCAATTCGTCAATAAACAGGACAACTTCACCACCCAAAGCGGTAATTTCTGAGAGCACCGCTTTCAGGCGCTCTTCAAATTCACCTCTGAATTTGGCACCGGCAATCAATTGCCCCAAATCAAGCGACATGAGCTTTTTGTCCTTCAAGCTCTCTGGCACATCACCATTTACGATCCG
The DNA here is from genome assembly GCF_023746535.1 of Sneathiella marina. Taxonomy (GTDB): domain Bacteria; phylum Pseudomonadota; class Alphaproteobacteria; order Sneathiellales; family Sneathiellaceae; genus Sneathiella; species Sneathiella marina. The sequence goes on from NZ_CP098747.1 coordinate 3,339,334, forward strand.
CAACGCCAGCCCTTCAATAATAGCGGTTTTACCGACCCCCGGTTCTCCAATCAAAACGGGATTGTTTTTTGTCCGCCGAGAAAGAACCTGTATGGTACGGCGGATTTCCTCATCCCGGCCAATAACCGGATCCAGTTTTCCGTCTCGTGCCGCTTCGGTTAGATCGCGCGCATATTTATTCAGCGCGTCATAACTTCCTTCAGCGCCTGTGCTGTCCGCTGTTCGGCCCTTCCGTAAATCATTGATCGCTTCATTCAAATTATTTGCCGTTACACCGGCTTTATTCAGAATCTTCGTCGATTCCGTCCCTTTTTCAAGGGCTAAGGCCAACAGCAAGCGTTCAGCTGTAACAAAGCTATCACCAGCTTTATCTGCTAAACCTTCTGCAGAAGCAAATAACCGCGCGAGCTCTGGTGTCAGGCTCAGCTGACCAGCACCACCACCGGTAACTTGCGGCATTTTCTTGATTGCATCTTCAACACCCTGACGCGCGATATTGGCATCGCCTCCCGCCTTTGAAATCAGGCCGCTCGCGAGACCTTCCTTGTCGTCCAGCAATATTTTTAAAAGATGTTCAGGGGTAAGCCTCTGGTGATTTTCACGCAAGGCCAATGTTTGAGCCGATTGGATAAATCCTTTCGACCGATCTGTATATTTTTCGATATCCATGCTCGTCCTCGACACATAGACCGCTGCTTCTTTGCGCGACTATGCATGATCCCTTAAAGGCAATCATAAATCAAGTCCGCCAGCGGCTTCATTTTACCTTCGATATATGGGGTTTTTCCCAATAATTTCAAGAATCCCAGTCGAAAAATTCAGCTTCAATGCAGGCCCTTGATACAAAAAAAGGGAAGCCCAACCAAGCTTCCCTTTTTTATAAATAAATGACACGCATTTAATCTACTGGATCGATCTGCTCACTATCATCCTTCTGCGTTGCCCGGTTCGAAGTCCGTCGACGCAATGTGCGTGTACGGCTTGTTTTACGTTTCGGAGCTTCGGCTTCATCGTTGACCGTGGCCGTAATATCAGAGGTAACGGTAACATCTGATTGAACTTCAGCAGAAAGATCGACTACAGGCTGTTCCGCAGTGCTTAAATCTAAAGATGCTGGTGCTTCACCGGTATTTTCTGATTCTGCGGCCACAGGACTGTTTCGGCTTTCCGAATTATTCGAGTTGCCCTGCGCCTGCGAACTGTCCTTATTACCGCTGTCCTGACTGTTAGCTTGCGCTTGCTGCTCTGACATTTTTTCTTGTTTCGCCGCGTTATTGGCAGCAACTATGCGAAAGTAATGTTCTGCGTGCTGGAAATAATTTTCCGCGGCGACACGATCGCCAGAAGTTTGTGCATCTGTCGCAACCGCAATGTATTTGTCATAAACCTGAAGTGCCGTTCCACGGATCTTTCCATCCGGACCATTGCTATCATAGTTACGATTGCCGTTGGACGAGCGTCTATTGTTATTGTTATTTGAACGGCCCGAGTTCCCACCAGACCGGTTATTTCCAGAATTCGTCCGTCCGCCACGTGGGCGTCTGTTGCTGCTCACTCTCATTGTTATAATGATTCCGTCAATTTAGGTTTCGATATTTATCTTCAATTTGAGTTGTATCCAATTCAGGCAGACAAATACTTCTTTCGAACAATCCAAATGATTCTGCATTCAGAAAGTAAAAACCTGATTTTGAATTAAATTATGATCATTGACCGTACAAGTAGGGTCTTGGTTCACATAAATGATCTGGAAAGAGCCTACCCCCGTCCCGCAGATAAACCAACCTTTTTTTTAGCTTGTTGGTTCATTTTAGGAAAATGCTGAAACACATCGCTCGATTTCAGCCAGGTCTTTATGACGGGAAACATCTGAAAAACCGGAGTTTTCCAGAAGATCCGACACCTGCTGGGCCTGTCCGGCACCGACTTCAAAAACAATCAAACTGTTAGAATTCATTCTTGGCTTTACACTGGATACGATATCTCGGTAGCAATCGAGCCCGTCTTCTCCTCCAATAAGTGCCGAAAGCGGTTCAAAATCCTTCACTTCAGGTTGCAAGCCTTCTATGTCACTGGCCGGAATATAGGGCGGGTTACTGATCACCAGGTCAAACGTTTCCCCTATCCCGTCACACCAGTTTCCATGTTGAAACTTTGTCCGGTCCTCCAGGCCCAATCGTCTGGCATTTTGTATCGCGATTTCAATTGCGGCCTGGCTTTGATCAACACCCGTTCCTCTTGCATTTTCAATTTCACTTAGTAAAGAGAGAAGCAGGCAGCCACTCCCGACACCCAAATCCAGTATGGATGTGATTTCTTGACCAGATTTTTGTGCCATGAGAACGGTTTCGATCAATGTCTCGCTGTCCGGCCGGGGATCCAAAACATCCGGACCAACAAGAAAATCCAGACTCCAAAATTCACGGTGCCCCAAAATATGGGAGATTGGCTCCCGCAAGGCCCTGCGTTCAATAGCACGTTGAAAACTGGAATATTGAGCATTGGTCAAAGACCGGTCAGGCTCCAGATAAAGAATGCCTACATCCGATTCTAGAATATTTGCCATAAGCAACGCGGCGTCCCGTCGCGCACCTGTAACACCGGCGCCAGAAAGTAGCTTTGCCGCTTCAGATACCGCCTTTTGCAGTGTCTGAACCATCTCCTTTACGTTCCACCTTCAATTTCAGCAAGAAGCTCCGCCTGATCCTCGGCAATTAGGGCATCAACAATTTCCCCCAATGCTTCCCCAGCAAGCACTTTATCCAGCTTGTAAAGGGTCAGGTTGATACGATGATCTGTGACCCGGCCTTGAGGGAAGTTATACGTCCGTATCCGCTCCGAACGATCCCCTGTTCCAACTTGCCCTTTTCGCGTTGCTGATCTTTCTTCGGCTTTCGCGGCACGTTCCGCCTCATAAATTCGGGAACGCAGAACGGACATGGCTTTCGCCTTGTTTTTATGCTGTGATTTTTCGTCCTGCTGTTGAACAACGATTCCCGTCGGGATATGCGTCAAGCGTACTGCGGAATCTGTTGTGTTCACGGATTGACCACCAGGGCCAGATGCACGAAAAATATCAACTCGTACGTCACTGTCGGCAATTTGAACATCGACTTCTTCAGCTTCCGGCAAAACAGCGACCGTCGCGGCTGAAGTATGAATCCGCCCCCCCGTTTCGGTTTCGGGCACACGTTGTACCCGATGAACACCGGACTCGAATTTCAGGTTCGCAAACACATTTCGCCCTGTCACTTTAACGACGATTTCCTTTATCCCGCCCAGATCTGAATCAGAGGATGACATGGTTTCGCTTTTCCAACCCAGCCCTTCGGCGTAGCGCTGATACATGCGATACAAGTCACCTGCAAATAATGCCGCTTCATCGCCACCTGTGCCGGCCCTAATTTCCAATATGGCATTTTTCTCATCGGCGTCATCTTTTGGCAGCAGTTGTAATTTGATGGAATGCTCCAGATCCGGCAGTGTAGTTTTAAGATCTTCAATCTCCAGCTCAGCCATTTCTTTCATTTCCGCGTCGGTGTCTTCTCCGGCAATCATTTCCAAAAGATCAGCCAATTCCTCTCGCGCTGACTGGAACTCTCGAATGGCTTCCACAACGGGTTTGATATCAGCGTATTCCCGGCTCATTTTTACAAATTCTTCAGCCGCGATGTCTCCCATTTCACCGGACATACCGGCTTCCAGCTCGTCAAATCGAGCCAGAATCATTTTCAGTTTTTCTTCTGGTAGCATTTGAGACCCTTACGCCAGTTTCATTAAGGCCGATGCAAGATCGTCAAGGGCCACTTCTTGTTGCTCACCCGCATCCAAATTACGGAGCATACAACAGTTTCTTGCCAATTCATCTTCTCCGATAAGGATAGCAGCCCGGGCGTTTAGCTTGTTTGCCCGTTTCATACGCTTACCCACATTTCCTTTGAATGCCATTTCAATGGAGAGGCCTCTTGATCGCAAATCATGTGTAATTTTCGCTGCGACCGGTTCCGCTGCCTCACCCACTGGAATAACCGCGATAGGGCGTATTGGTGCCGGGATTTCGGTTGCCAGCATCGCCAGCCGCTCCATCCCGCCAGCCCAACCAATTCCGGGGGTGGGCTTTCCGCCCAAGGTCTCGATTAAACCATCATAACGCCCGCCTGCAATCAATGCGCCTTGTGCGCCTAATGCATCTGTCACGAATTCAAATGCTGTATGCGTATAATAGTCCAGTCCACGCACCAATCGACGGTTTAGATTATAGTCAATTCCCAGCAAAGACAGGCCATCGAGAACTTCCGCAAAAAAATCAGTCGAAAACCCGTTCAGATAATCTGTAAAAACCGGCGCGTTCTCAACCAAGACCCGATCTCCTTTATCCTTGCTATCAAGAATCCGTAGCGGATTTCGGGTTAATCTCTCTTTGCTATCATCAGAAAGATCAGACATGTGGTCGCTAAAGTACTCAACCAGGGTTTGCCGGTAAGCCTGTCGGCTCTCTGTATCGCCCAACGTATTTATTTCCAGGACGCATTTGTCACGCACACCGAGTTTTTGCAAAATTGTGTCACCGATCGCAATCACTTCGATATCGGCTTTTGCTTCCGCAGCCCCGATACATTCAACATCTATTTGATGGAATTGCCTCTGTCGACCTTTTTGCGGGCGCTCATACCTGAACATAGGTCCTGCGGCAAAAGCCTTAAAGGGCACAATTTGCTGTAGACCATTGCTGATAAAGGACCGGCAGATACCCGCAGTATATTCCGGGCGCAATGTCATGCTTTCGCCACCCCGGCTCTCGAAACTGTACATTTCCTTTGAAACGACATCCGATGTTTCGCCCATGGTGCGGGCAAATATTTCAGTAAACTCAAATATCGGCGTTGCCATTTCCGCATACCCGAAAGCTTGCGCAACATCCCGTGCCGTTTGCCGGACATAGTTATGACGTGCGAAGTCTTCAGGCAATAAATCATGTGTGCCGCGGACTGGCTGGGGTGATGACACTTGTTTTCTCCGTTTAGCTGATCTGTCAGTTCAAGAATTTATTGTTATGCACTTTGTCTTGTGGACAGCAAAGAGGGTGCAGGATCGGAATTTTCGGCGGCTTCCAACTCGGCGGCTTTAGCCTCCACAAGATCAACAATATGATCAACCATACCGTCTGTATCAATCTTGTGATCCGTCATTCCGCTTAAATACACCATGTGATTACCTTTGCCACCGCCGGTTAGCCCAATATCCGTTTCCCGAGCCTCACCTGGTCCATTGACCACACAACCAATAATCGACAGTGTCAGAGGCGTCTGAATATGAGCGAGGCGTTCTTCCAACCTCTCAACTGTTCTGATAACAGGAAAAGCCTGACGCGCACAGGAAGGACAGGAAATAATGGTTACACCCCGCCGACGCAGGCCAAGGCTTTTGAGTATTTCATAGCCCGCTTTAACTTCCTCGACAGGATCTGCAGACAACGACACGCGGATTGTATCCCCAATGCCAGACCATAACAACATACCCAGGCCGATAGACGATTTCACCGTTCCGGAGAATAAACTTCCCGCTTCTGTAATGCCCAAATGCAACGGGTAGTCACAGGCATCCGCAAGGCCCTGATACGCCGCAACGGACAGAAATACATCAGATGCTTTCACACTAATTTTAAAATTCGTAAAATCATTGTCTTCTAGAATGCGTGCGTGATTAAGAGCTGATTCGACCATTGCTTCCGGGCAAGGCTCGCCGTATTTCTCAAGAAGTTCACGTTCAAGACTGCCGGCATTCACACCAATACGCATTGAGCAGTTATGATCAACTGCCGCTTTCACAACATCCCTGACCCGATCCGCCGAACCGATATTACCCGGATTGATGCGAAGACAGGCGGCACCGGCTTCGGCGGCTTCAATGCCTCTTTTATAATGGAAATGAATATCTGCAATTATCGGAACGTTGGTTTCGCGCACAATTTCCTTTAAGGCTTTTGTGCTTTCTTCGTCCGGGCAGGACACCCGGACAATATCGGCACCGGCCTCTTCCAGCGCGAGTACTTGCCCAATGGTAGCTTTGGCATCCGAAGTCAGGGTGTTCGTCATTGATTGAACGCTAATCGGAGCGTCACCGCCAACAGGAACATCTCCGACAAAAATTTGGCGGGACTTCCGGCGAATTACATCGCGATAAGGTCGAATGCTCATTTAATTACAACTTTGCTGCCTGTGATGGATAGAAGCGGTCTTCTTTGGCCATAAAATGGCTGTTTACGAGGAAAAATTCAAGTAATAGTGTACGTCAATCGAATTAACGAAAAAAATTACTGATTGACGGAAGTTCCATCCAGAAGACTGTCGGCAACTAAAGGTATATCCCGGAGAATTGTCCCATTCCCGCCAAGTGAGGCGATCTCATTCCCATCTACCCGGATTTCTAGTCCACCCGCATTCCCCGTTGTCATCTTAAGATTCGGAACATCCGGCGCCATATAGACATCTCCCGGCTTCAAGACACGCGACAAATAAGGAGCGCCATTGGCGGGTTTAACCTCAATCCAGGTTTCGGAACGGGCGCGTAAAACAACACGTGCTGTAGTGTTATCCACACCAAATGTCCGAGGCAAGGGGCTTTCGTCAATTTCTTCTTCGGTTTCAACAGACTGATCCAAGACTGCCTGCGGATAACTAGATGAAGTAGCAACACTGGTAGGTTCAACAGCTTTCTCTTCATTGCGGACAGGTTCCGACGGGACCTGATCAACAGCAGTTTTTTCGGGCTGGTTTCCACCTTCTGGCGTGACGGCAGAAACTGGAGCCGTATCATTCGACACCTGTGCTTCTTGTTTTTCTACTTGAGATACCGGAACAACAGGCGCCACCACGGCAACTGTTTCCGCATCCCGCAAGATATCTGCTTCGTTTTTCGAACCGGATTCGGCTGTATCTGTCTCGGTTATGTCTTTATTGTCCTGCTCTGGTTCAGCTGTTACGACATCTGTCGGCTCAACAGGTTCGTCTTGCGAATTTTCGGGCGGAGCAACATCGGGCGAGACGGGTGGCGATATCGTGTCCAATTCAGCCTCGTCAAGTGAAGTTTCCACAGGACTAACCGAAACAATTTGAGCTCCAGAAGAAGCAGATTCATTGGTGTTGCTGGATTGAGACGAAGTGTCATCTTCTGCAAAAGCGGCCTCAACTTTATCCGCAAGGTGATCGGGAATATCCGCAACTCGCTCAAAGTCCAGACTGCTGCTCTCCTGATACACGAACCAGCCGGCAATCAGTACAAGCGACAACATTAATGTCCCCAATAACATTCCCGTCCCGGGAATCCGCCCTTCAGAAGTCGGCTCCGGAAAGGCCAGTGACGGCGTTCGCATGCCGTCAGAATGTTCCTGCTTGTATAAATCAACAATAGCAACCGCATCTAGATCAAGTAGATTTGCGTAAGAGCGAAGGAATCCTGTCACAAAAGTCTGACCGGGCAATTGATTATACTGACCGTTCTCCAAGGCTTGTATCTGAGAGGCTTTTAGCCGAAGCATTGCTGCAACGTCGTGCAATGACCAACCGCGTTCCTCCCGAGCCGATCGAAGGCGTGTGCCGACGGTTTCTTCCTCGCCTTCAAAGGAGTCTAGCTGATCCTCGACAGTATCGCCCAATCGGTCTTTTTGAACAGACCGATTCGAAAACAAAGACGGTTCGTTGTTTCTGTCCGTCGAATTCGATTTTTTTGCCATTTTGAAATGCCAAATCTTTTCTTTGCCCAATATTGATCTTACTTTATCTATCAGGCTGGTTTCTAAATTAATTTTGAAATGCCATTATCTGACAAATTTATTAACAATCAATGTCTTATAAAATAATCGAATGATCACGGGCAAAAGACCTTAGCTGATCTCGAACAGAATGATCTCTAACATCGCATAATTTGAGAACGAAATCCCTTAATTGATCGATATCGACACTCAATGCCATTTCTTTTACAGGCCCGAGGGTTTCCGCGGACATAGAAAAATTCCGGTAGCCTAATCCCATCAAGGCCATTGCTTCGAGCGGTCTCCCGGCGATATCACCACAAACAGACAACGGAACATTCGCTGCCGTACAATCATCGACTATTTTTCTAAGAAGTTTGAGTAAGCTCGGGCTCAGCGTATCGTATCTGTCGCTGATTTTTGGGTTACCCCGATCCACAGCGAAAAAGAACTGCATCAGATCATTTGAGCCTACAGAAACAAAATCCACCTCATTCAATAAATGTGGCAGCTGCCATACTATTGAAGGGACTTCGATCATCGATCCAATATTTATTTTCGCTGGTTCACTTCCGCTGCGCTTGGATTCCTTTTCTATTTCTTTCTTCAAAATTGCCTTCGCTTCAATAAACTCTGAAACTTCTGCGATCATCGGAAACATTAAGGATAACTCTCGCCCAGCGGCGGCACGAACCATGGCCCGAAGCTGACTTCTCAATAATGCAGGACGGTCCAGACCAATACGGATAGCACGCCAACCTAGTGCAGGGTTCTCCTCCGCTTTCGTTCGCAGGTAAGGCAGAACTTTATCGCCTCCGACATCAAGCGTTCTAAATACCACTGGCTTCCCGTTTAGATTATCCAACACCTTTGAATATAACGCCGTCTGCTCGTCGACTTTTGGCATTTGTGACCGGACCATGAACTGGAGTTCCGTTCGAAATAACCCAATTCCATCTGCGCCAGTTTCGTGAAAATGATCCACGTCTATCAAAAGACCCGCATTTATATTCAAACTGAGCTTTACGCCATCCTTTGACGTACTGGACATATCACGAAGAGCCGCATATTTTGCCTGCCTTTCTTCGCGCAAACGTACATTCGTTGAAAATGCTTCTTGAACATCATCACCGGGTCGCAGGAAAACCTGACCATGTTCGCCATCGACAAGGATGAAATCCCCTTGTTCTATTGCTTCACCAATCTTCTCGCATTGACCGACAACAGGTACACCCAATGCCCGAGCCACAATGGCGACATGGCTTGACCGCGTTCCTTCAGCAAGAATGACCGCTTTCAAATGTCGACGATCATAGTCCAATAGCTCCGCAGCGCCCATATTATGGGCAACAACAATTGTCGCCTGATCCAAATTCCTCCGGTCGATTACTGTATGCCCATCCAAATGAAGATAGAGACGGTTCGCCAGATCATCCAAATCTGATAATCGGTCACGTAGATAAGGGTCGCTAATCTCTTTCATGCGTGCGCGTGTGTCGTCCTGCACACGTTTGATGGCAGCTTCAGCGGTTAAGCCTGTTCTGACCGCATCATTAAGTTTTTTCAACCAGCCCTTGTCATGCGCGAACATTTTATAGGCTTCGAATATCTCGCGGGATTCATCGGAGAACAAGGTATTTGTAGCCGTGAGCAACGCATCTACAGATGATTGCAAAGCGCTGATTGCACTCTCAAGCCGGGACAGCTCCGAGGGAACGTCATCAGCGATGGTTTGTAAAACCTCAATTCTCGGCTCATGCATCAGGGCAAAGCCACTTGCCAACCCTTCAGCAAGAATGCTCCCCCCGATACGATGGGGAAGCGTGGCATTTCCGGCTGTATCCGAAAATTCTGTTGCGGCCACCATCTCTTCGGAACTGACGAGCTCCGCGACAACCATGGCAACTGTTTGAAGAGCTTCGACTTCTTCTTCGGTATAGCTGCGTTGCGTACGGTTCTGAACAGCCAGCACACCGATCACACGACCACCACGAAGAACGGGCGTTCCAAGCAAGGAATGATATTCTTCCTCACCTGTTTCAGGCCGATAGGCAAATTGCGGATGGGTTTGTGCGTCAGAAAGATTCAAAGGCCGCGCTTGCGCAGCAATATCGCCGATCAATCCTTCGCCGACGCGCAGCCTTGTTTGATGCACAGCATCTTTTTTCAACCCTTCCGTTGCGAAAAGCTCAAGAACGTCACCTGCACGCATCAAATAGCAGGAGCAGACTTCAGCGATCATATTGCCTGCAATTAAGCGCACAATTTCGTCAAGGCGTTGTTGCGCATCACCCCGGCCGGCCATGACCTGATGGAGTTTACGTAAAAGTAATCTCGGCGTGCTGACAGCCAAGCCGGTCATCTACGGGGCGCTCCTCTGGGCTCCATTTTCCGCGAAAGCTTCAGCGGCCTGATCGACAAGTTCTTGCAAAATATCTGCAGTTGGTTGTTCTGATTTGACCATCCCGACACTTTGGCCCGCCATTACAGAGCCGAATTCGACATCTCCGTCAATCACAGCTCGCCGCAAAGCTCCAGCCCAAAAATGCTCTATTTCAAGCTGAGCAGTATCAAAATCCATTTCACCCGCTTTATATTTAGCAATCACTTCATGCTGGGTTTCGATGAATTTCTTACCGCCCTCATTATTTAATGCGCGCACAGGAATAACCGGGAATTGTGGATCTACCTGAACAGTTGTCACCGCGTCCCTGGCATTGGCGCGAATAAATGATTTTTTAAAGTCCGGATGCGCAATGGACTCATTCGCACAGACAAAGCGCGTGCCAACCTGACAGCCAGAGGCGCCCATTCTCAAATAAGCGCTAATTGCCTTCCCGCTACCAATACCGCCCGCGACAAATACAGGGACGTCAGAAATAAACGGGAGAATTTCCTGCGCCAATACACTCGTCGAGACGGGGCCAATATGACCTCCTGCTTCCATCCCTTCGATAACCAGGGCATCTGCCCCTGTGCGGACGAGTTTTTTAGCCAGGGCAAGAATAGGCGCGAAGCAAACAGTTTTAGCGCCACCGCCCTTGATTTTATTTATGGTATCTTTTGTGGGAACTCCGCCCGCCAACACAACATGTCTAACATTATTTTCCAAGCAAACATCTACCAGCAAGTCGAGTTGCGGATGCATGGTTATGAGATTCACGCCAAATGGCTTCACAGTCAATTCCTGCGTAGCCTTAATTTCAGTATCCAGCAATTCAGGTGTCATTGCACCACAGGCAATTACACCAAATCCACCAGCATTCGAAATGGCTGCGACCAAATTACGCTCCGAGACCCAAGACATCGCGCCACCCATAATGGCGTAGTCTGTACCGAGAAAATCGCATCCGCGCTTCCAGGCAGCATCCAGATCGTGAAATCCATTAGTCAATTCTGTATTCATTTTATGGTGCATCCAACTCAAAGGCACTATGCAGGGTTCTGACAGCAAGTTCGGTATATTCTTCTGCAAGCAATACACTTACCTTGATTTCAGACGTCGATATCACTTGAATATTAATGCCTTTCTCGGCCAATGCTGCGAACATCGTCTGTGCAACACCCGCATGGCTTCGCATACCCATCCCAACTATAGACACTTTAACAACATTTGGATCGGGGACAATGGCCTTACAGTTCACATCTTCTTTCAGTTTGTCGAGCACATCCATCGCACGATCGATGTCCATACGGCCAACCGTGAAGGTCATATCCGTTGCCTTGCCATCTTCCGATACATTCTGAACTATCATGTCCACATTTACATGAGCGTCTGCAAGAGCGCCGAAAACAAGGGCTGCAACACCTGGCTTATCCGCCACCTGCTGTAAAGTTACCTTGGCTTCGTCACGCGTATAGGTGACACCGCTAACCACTTGATGTTCCAAAATATCGTCCTCATCTACTACCATTGTTCCTGGCAGATCTTCAAAACTCGACAGTACCTGTAGTTTTACACGATGCTTCATTGCCATTTCGACAGATCGCGTCTGCAGGACCTTCGCACCGAGAGAGGCAAGCTCGAGCATCTCCTCATAGGTAATTTTATCAAGTTTCGCTGCTTTTGTCGCGATCCTTGGGTCGGCCGTATATATTCCATCCACATCTGTATAGATATCACAGCGATCAGCCTTCAAGGCTGCGGCAAGCGCGACAGCCGATGTGTCAGACCCGCCACGCCCCAGCGTCGTTATCCGGTTGTCTTCGCCAATCCCTTGAAAGCCAGCGCAGACCGCCACTTGGTTGTCCGCAAACCGTTTGATGATTTCTTCGCATTGAATATCTTCAATGCGAGCAGCCCCATGAATTGAATTGGTAAGAACCGGAACCTGCCATCCTAGCCAGGAACGTGCAGAAACCCCTAATCCCTGCAATGCCAAAGATAAAAGTCCGATGGTCACCTGTTCGCCGCTGGAAACGACAACATCATACTCACGAGCATCATGTATCGATGACACATCGGATACAAGATCAATCAGGCGATTTGTATCACCCGACATTGCAGATACGACAACAGCAACATCATTCCCAGCGTCAACTTCGCGTTTCACTTTTTGGGCAACATTCTTAATCCGCTCGACTGTGCCGACAGATGTTCCGCCAAACTTCATTACCAGCCGCGCCATGGCCGTCTACCCTTCCCCTTACCATCACGGCAAAGGCATAAAAATTCGTCTAAAAAACTTAACCGTACACTTCGGTTCCAAAGGAGCGTATACATATACTTATCAGGGCTTGCGGGGCAAGCTTTGCAGCAATTTTATTGCATATTACTTGGCTTTTTCGATCATTCTTCAAAATGAGGTATCTATGAGCGGCCCGTCACAAGCAAAATCAGTAGATCCGGCAGAGATTGCAAATTTTTCGGCGATGGCCGATGAATGGTGGGATGAAACGGGTAAATTTAAGCCGCTTCACAAATTCAATCCGATTCGGATTGGATATGTCCGGGATCAGATTATCGATCATTTCGGACTGAAAACTGGCAACACAATAACGAAACTCAAACCTTTCAAAGGCCTGCGAATTCTGGACATCGGTTGCGGTGGTGGATTGCTTTCTGAGCCTATGGCACGGCTAGGTGCCGATATGGTAAGTGCCGATGCAGCCGAAAAAAACATCCAGATCGCCAGCCTCCATGCGGAAAAAATGGGCCTGGAAATCGATTATCGCCACACAACAGCAGAAAGCCTGGCAGACGCGGGAGAAAAATTCGACGTTGTCCTCAATATGGAGGTAATTGAACATGTTGCTGACGTTGACGGATTTGTCGAAGCCTGCTGCAATCTCCTGTCACCCGGCGGCATAATGTTTGTAGCGACGTTAAACAGGACGCCTAAAAGCTATGCTTTGGCAATCATTGGTGCAGAATATATACTACGCTGGCTACCCAAGGGTACTCATAACTGGAAGAAGTTTCTCAAGCCGTCTGAGGTATCACGCTGTTTGCGCAACGAAGGGCTGTTAGTTAAGGATCTTGCCGGAGCCACGTATAATCCGTTTGAAGATCGGTGGCATTTAAGCAAAGACCTCAGTGTTAATTATCTTTTGACATCGACGAAACCGAAGTAAATCTCTCAATACATAATTGACCAATGTGCCGTTCATGATTTATCTGGACAATATGTTTGTCGAAAGAAACTTGATATGGCCTTGAAAAAATCTCCGTTAGCTCCGCTTTCTTTTCCGGTTTTTCCTGAAGTAAATGGTGTGCGTTTTGCGACCGGTCATACAGGTATGAAATACAAAGACCGAGATGATCTTTTGCTGGTAGAATTGTCTCCCGGAACTACGGTAGCAGGGGTCTTTACTAAAAATGCAATGCCAGGCGCTCCGGTAGACTGGGGTCGCAAGATCTTGCCAAACGGCGTTGCACGTGGACTTGTGGTGAATGCGGGGATTGCAAATGTTTTTACGGGATCTGCTGGAAAAACAACAGTCGAGGAAACGGCTAAAACTGCTGGCAAGTTACTAAATGCCAACAGCAATGAAATATATATAGCATCTACCGGGGTGATCGGCGATCCGGTTCCAACTGAAAAAATTACTGAACTGCTGCCCGAACTTCGAGAAAATCTCTCTGCCGGCAACGGACAGAAAGCCGCGGCGTCCATTCTGACGACGGACACCTTCGCAAAAGGGGCGGTATCAAGCGGCAAAATTCAAGGAAAAGACGTGACCATAACCGGGTTCGCCAAGGGCTCCGGCATGATCGCCCCGGATATGGCGACGATGCTTGCTTTTATTTTCACGGATGCTGCTATTCCGGCTCCAATCCTTCAACAATTATTATTGGAAATCAATGAAAACAGCTTCAACTGTGTAACAGTTGATAGCGACACCTCTACAAGCGATACAGTCTTGTTGTTTGCAACGGGTGCGGCGGAAAACGCGCCTCCTGTAACAGCCGATGACGAAATGTTAAGTGACTTTATACGGGCCCTTTATGATGTTATGTCAGATTTGGCACAGCAAGTGGCCCGAGACGGGGAAGGCGCAAGTAAATTTATCACCATAAAGGTTACAGGAGCGACCTCGGACGCCTCCGCCAAGAAAATCGCCCTGGCTATTGCCAACTCACCTCTCGTCAAAACCGCCATTGCAGGAGAAGATGCAAACTGGGGACGTGTCATAATGGCTGTTGGAAAGTCTGGTGAAAGGGCTGACAGAGATAAAATGCGCCTGATGATTGGTGGCATTCTGATAGCGCAAAATGGCCACCGGTACCCAGACTATAATGAGGAACAACTCACACCTCATATGAAAGGTCGAGAAATTGTCATAAATGTGGATGTCGCGGTTGGAGACGGGTCGGCCTTTGCCTGGACCTGTGATCTTACGCACGGATATATTGACATTAACGCTGATTACCGAAGCTAACCTAAGTAATGACCGACCTTCCCACTTTACTGGTTGTCGCTGTTGCACTTGTTGACGACGACAATCGCGTTCTCATAGCTCAACGCCCCAAGGGTAAAAGCATGGCCGGTTTATGGGAATTTCCCGGCGGAAAAGTCGAGCCTGGAGAAACTCCTGAATTCGCGTTGATCCGCGAGTTAAAGGAAGAGCTGGCTATCGATGTGACAGAAGCCTGCCTGGCTCCCTTCACCTTTGCCAGCCACAGTTATGATAAATTTCACCTGCTCATGCCCCTTTTTGTCTGCCGGCGCTGGCATGGAACACCCAGACCGACAGAAGGCCAAACGTTAAAATGGGTGCGTGCGGTCCGGCTTAGTGATTACGAAATGCCGCCAGCAGATGTACCTCTGGTCGCCATGTTGAGAGATTTGCTCTAGTTTTCCCATCTGCCAGACTTGCGACTTTCCATACGCTAATTTAACCTATTGGATGTAGACATAAGGCTTATTTTCTATGTGGTGGGGTATTATCCGATGGTCACACTATTGGTTATATTAGGGATATTTGTTGCAGTAATCATGTATGTTATTGCAACATATAACAAATTTGTAAGCCTGCGTGAGCGCGTAAAAGAAGCCTGGAGTGGCATAGATGTACAGATGAAACGTCGATATGACCTCATCCCAAATCTAGTAGAAACTGTCAAAGGTTACGCGAAACATGAAGCCGAAACCTTCGAAACGGTTACCCGAGCCAGAAGTGAGGCTATGGCCAACCAGGGCACGCCGGAACAGCAGGCCGCGAGTGAAAATTTTCTAAACGGAGCCCTAAAGTCGTTATTTGCCTTATCGGAAGATTATCCCGAGTTAAAAGCAAACGAAAATTTCATCGGATTGCAGGAGGATTTGTCGGAAATCGAAGATAATATTCAATCGGCAAGACGTTACTATAACGGCGTTGTTCGAGATAATAATACGAAAGTGGATCAATTCCCCAGCAACTTAATCGCCCGCTGGTTCGCTTTCATCAAAGCAGAGTTTTTCGAACTTTCCGAAGACGAAGATGCTGCACGTCATCCTGTAAAAGTCAGTTTCGACTGACCTTAATTTGCCTGAATATCAGTTCGAATATATCACCATGAATATGGACATCACTCAAAAGGTAAGGCGAAACCGCGTCAAAAAGCAGATCTTCAGCTTATTCGTAATTTTTTCCGGCTTGTGGCTGTTGGGCAGCAATCCCGCCTACGCCCGTGAGGTTATTCAAAATTTCGAAAGCGATATCTGGGTACATTCTGATTCTACCCTGACTGTCCGTGAAGCCATTACAGTTTATGCAGAAGGACGTCAGATAAAGCGCGGCATATATCGGGATTTCCCAACTAACTATAAAGACCGTTATGGCAATTCAGTCCGGGTGGGTTTTACGGTCGAAAAGGTCATGCGTGACGGCACTGAGGAACCTTTTCATACCGTCCAGCAAGGTAACGGCATTCGTGTCTATATCGGTGACAAGAATGTTCAAATCCCCAAAGGCAAACATAAGTATGTCCTGAAATATAAAACCAGTCGGCAGATTGGATTCTTCGAGAATTTTGATGAGCTCTATTATAACATAACCGGCAATGGGTGGGCTTTCGAAATAGAAAGGGCCAGTGGTCGAATACATCTTCCCTCTGGTGCCGAAGTTCTAAAGGCGAGCGCTTACACCGGATACCAAGGAGAAGCCGGCAGCAACTATTCCCGGCGGAATTATACAGATGGGGTCGCCTTTCACACCACTCAGCCCCTGGCGCCACAACAGGGTTTGACAATTGCCGTTTCATGGCCTGTCGGCTTCGTTGAAAAACCAACAGAAGTAGAGCAGGCGACTTTTTTCTTGAAAGACAATGCTGTCCTGTTCACCGGAATAGTCGGTGTTCTCGTTCTTTTTCTCTATTACATATTTGTCTGGTTTCGTGTTGGTAAAGATCCGGCGCCGGGCACAATAATTCCCCTGTTCGAACCGCCTTCCGGCTATTCACCTGCAGCCACACGCTACATAATGCGCTCTGGTTTTGATAATAAGGTCTTTGCCGCAGCCATCGTTAGTATGGCTGTGAAAGGCTACCTGGAAATAGAGGAGGATGACAAGGGAGTATATACGTTAATCAAGGCAGATTACCGGCAAAAACTGTCCCCTGGCGAGAAATCAGTGGCACGCTCCTTGTTTCCAAACAGACGCCTGAGCATAAAATTGAAACAAGGCAATCACCGGACGCTGCAAAGCGCTAAAAGCGGCTTGAAATCCTGGTTACGGACAGAGTTTGAAACCATCTATTTTAAGAATAATACGGCGTATTTCGTCCCCGGAGTTGCTATTTCTGCTGTTGTTTTTGGCGCGATGATTGCGACTTCACGCGATCCCGCCCCCATGGCGTTTATCGCCCTGTGGCTGAGTATCTGGACGATCGCAATCTACTTTCTTCTCCGAAGGAGCTGGCGCGCATGGCAGGCGGTTCTGGCGGGCGGAGGCACAAAAACCCTGATCGCAGCGATCGTGTCTTCTGTTTTTGCCATACCATTTGTCGTTGGGGAATTTGTAGGTTTATCAATTTTTGTCGGTATTTCTTCTCCATTCGCAGCTGCTTTATTTGCTGTGCTTCAACTGATAAATATTTCATTCTATCACTTGCTGAAAGCACCGACACAGCTTGGCCGCAAGATGATGGACAAATTTGCCGGTTTCTCAGAATTTTTATCTGTAGCGGAAAAAGACCGAATGAATTTTGCGAATCCGCCAGAAAGAACACCTGAATTGTTTGAAAAGTTTTTACCCTATGCGTTGGCATTAGGTGTAGAGCAGGCCTGGAGCGAACAATTTTCGGATAAACTTCAGATATCCGCGGAAGGGCCCTGGAGCAGAGAATATAAACCGAATTGGTATCGAGGGCGCCACTTCAATACCGGAAATCTTACTGGATTTTCCTCTTCTTTATCCAACGGATTTACCTCCGCGATTTCTTCTGCTTCCACCTCGCCTGGTAGTTCCAGTGGGTCGTCTGGAGGAGGGTCATCCGGCGGTGGCGGTGGCGGAGGAGGCGGTGGCGGCTGGTAAAATTCGACCGAAGTCTCTATCAGCACCGCGTTCAGAACTGTAAATTGAAGGCTGGCAAGCGGATTTTCTCCTCATCCACTTGCCAGCCAAGAAACCTATTTCCCCCAAAAACTTGCTTTGAGAACAAATGGTGAGAAAGGTACCAGCTAACTCATATTTGTTAGGCCTACTATTCAAGACTAACAATTTTTGTTTCTGTGGCAAGAAAAATAGCTGCCAACTGTGGTTACAATTTTCAATCCGCAGCGCGCAATTCGTCGAAGGTCTTTTTTATCAAAGCTCGCGTTTCTTCGTACATATCCAGCGACTGATCCAGGAATTTTTGACTTGGTTTTATAATTGTCCGGCGTTTGTCTGACGGATCTTTTTCAAGAAGGACCGCACCGTCCTCCACCATCTGTTTTAACGTCTTTTGCAAGCTAGATCGCGCCAATCCAGTAAGGGAAGCCATCGTCTCGATATCGATCTCACGACGTGTCATGCGGCGCGTACCGAGCGCTGCGCCAACGAGATACCTATTCTTTGAAGCGCCTTTGTCCCGGCGCCCCTGAATTAAGCGAATACTTCTCCAGAATTTGTTTAGAATTTGAAATTCAACGACCGACATTTCACGATCAGACAGTATTTCTTCAATCGTACGCATAACCCAACCAAGTATGAATGAGACGGCTTAAACAAGAATACGTTATTATCGTATAAAACCAGACGACGTGGCAATCACATTTTCGCAATAAATGATCTTTTAGCGTGTATTAATAACATTAAATTCTATATTTTGTGACAGACCGCTTATTCTCCAAGCGTTTCAGTCAATCGCACTACACCGCTTCCTCGTTTAGAGGGTTGTTGCTGGCTTTCATGAGGTGACCATCCGGTCATATAGACAATTTGGAAGGTCGCAGGAATATGTCCATCTTCATCTTCGAAATATTGATGATATAATTCAGCTGCTCGCAATAAAACTTTACGTCCTGTCAAAGATTTCTTGCGACTTAGCAATGAATTTGTTTCTCCCATACCGCGCAGCTCCTTCATTAACGAAAAAGCATCTTTATATTTCAATGTTATTGTATCAATGTCCGTCACCGGTAAAGCAAACCCAGAACGTTGCAAGAGAGAACCGGCGTCACGCACTTCCGTGAAAGGCGAGATTCGCGGACTGACACCTCCGGATAATTCCGATTCGGCCTCGGCAAGGCAAATTTTTAACTCCTGCAGGCTATCAACACCGAATAAGGCACCTAGAAACAATCCATTTGGTTTGATAACTCTCGCAATCTGGGCCAAGGCACCAGGCAAGTCATTTGTCCAATGCAATGACAGAACACTACCGACGAGATCGAAGGAATGAGGGGCGAAGGGTAAAAATTCTTCATCGGCGACAACAGAGATTGATTCCGCCTGTTCAATCATATCATAACTTAAATCGGCACTAACTACCTGTGCTGTCGGTTTAACAGCGTGCAGTTGAGCGCCAAAAGAGCCACCACGACAGCCCAAATCTAACGCAAGATCAAATTGCTCGGTGATGTCAAGTAAGCGCTCCGCCAGTCGTTTAGCGACTTCATCAAACAAAAACCGATGTTTCGGCCAGTCGATAAGAGCGGCACGATCTCTATGGAGGCGAACCGAATGACGATCAAAAAGAAGATTTTCAGTACTTATTAAATTTGGCTTTTTCATTGGATCGTTATGACATTTCTCCCGGATCAGAACAATCTCGCAATTGATAACCCGTAAAATTGGTTTTTATATCATTTTGTTTCTATTATAAAGATAATTATGGGTCTACTGGTGCGTAAAAAATTAGATACTGTTTTCAAACATATCCTTGATGCTGTATTTCCGGCGAGCTGCCTGAAATGCTCAGAACCAATCAATACCCCTGGTAATTTATGTGCAAAATGCTGGCCGACAATAACCTTCTTATCGAAACCCTGTTGCGCAATCTGCGGCTACCCTTTTGAATTTGACGGCGGTCAGGACTTACAATGCGGAAATTGCCTCCGAACGCCACCGCCCTTTCACCAAGCCAGATCCGTATTGAAATATGATGCGCATAGTCGCGATATGATACTTGGTTTCAAACACGCCGACCAGACAGACCGAGGTCCTCCATTTGCAACATGGATGTATAGGGCTGCACCGGAACTTGTGGATCATTGCAACTTTATTTGCCCCGTCCCTCTACACCCATTTCGTTTGATAAAACGCCGCTTCAATCAATCAGCCCTGCTCGCCAACGAACTTTCCAAACTATCGAGCAGGCCGACAATACCTGATTTATTGAACCGGATAAGGCATACAAAGTCACAAGGTGCACTGAGTGCCATGGCGCGGCATAAAAACGTTAGCGGAGCTTTTCGAGTGACATCGCGGCATACATCGATAGTTAGGAATGCCCGCATTTTGCTGGTTGATGATGTATATACGACAGGAGCAACAGTTGAAGCCTGTAGTAACAGTTTGTTGACGGCAGGCGCTCAGCAAGTTGATGTCTTGACCTTTTGCCGGGTTGTTCGGACGACTAACCTCGCTATATAATGCAGGGCGGCGCAATACCAATTTATGAATAGAGTTACCGGTTATGAAAAATATAGAAATATATACAACGATGTTTTGCCCTTTCTGTTCGCGAGCCAAAAAGCTACTGAAGCAAAAAGGCGTCACTTATAAGGAAATTGATGTGACGGTTTCCGGCGACCTGCGGCAGGAAATGACGAAGCGGGCTGGCGGTTCCTACACTGTTCCTCAAGTCTTTGTCGACGGTGAGCATATCGGTGATTGCAATTACCTCTATATGTTGGAAGGTGCCGGAAAACTCGATCCAATTTTGGGTAAATCCTAAGGGAACGGCCGGAGAGAAATATGCCCGCATTTAAAGCAGCATGCATTCAAATCACTTCAAAAACGGATGTTCACGAGAATTTGAAGACAGCGACGGAACTTATCCGTGAAGCCGCTGCGGAAGGCGCCAACTTTATTGGCACACCTGAAGTGACCAACATGCTGGAACCGCACAAGGCGGCCGCCCGGGAAAAAGCGCAATTACAGAATGATGATGTAACGCTTGCTAGCTTTCGGCAACTGGCTGATGAGCTGGATACCTGGATCCTGGCGGGGTCATTGGTCATAAAAAAACCGAATGAAGATCGTCTGGCAAACCGTTCCTTTCTCATTCGACCGGATGGTTCGATCGCTGCTCAGTATGACAAGATTCACATGTTTGATGTGGAACTGGATACGGGGGAATCGCATAAGGAAAGCCGGGCTTATGCACCGGGAGACAAAGCGGTTATTGCACAAACACCATGGGGCCAAATTGGGCTTTCTGTCTGCTACGATGTGCGGTTTGCTCATTTATATCAGGCGTTAGCTCAAGCTGGCGCCGGTATTTTTACCATTCCGGCGGCATTTACGCATACCACAGGCCTTGCACATTGGGAGATTCTTCTCCGGGCAAGGGCAATCGAGAATGGCGCTTATGTCATTGCGCCAGCTCAGTGTGGGCAAAATTCTGAAAAAAGAAGAACCTATGGGCATTCCATGATTATTAATCCATGGGGCGAAAAAATAGCAGAAATGGGCGAAGAAACCGGCTTTATCACGGCAGATATCGATACAGATCAGATAAAACGAAGACGTCAGCAAATTCCCAATCTAAAGAACAATCGCGACTTCACGTTTGAACCTGCCATTTATGATGCAACAGCAGCTGAATAGGCCTGCCTAGGGTTTTTTAATGGCTGCAATCGATTGCCGCATCGCGGGCTTTGGACCTTTTATTGCACCATGGAAATATTCCAGAATGTCAAAATTCTGTCGGCATAAATTATTTAGCTCCTCCGGCGCCAGCAGGAAATCCGGATTGCGCGGTCGCCCATATTTTTCGTTCCCTTGCGCAAAGGTATCATAAAGCAGCACGCCGCCTGGCGCTAAACAATCAATAATATCCTGAAAAAGCGGCCGCCATAAATAATTGACGACAATAACACCGGAAAAAATCTGTGTGGAAAACGG
The DNA here is from genome assembly GCF_023746535.1 of Sneathiella marina. Taxonomy (GTDB): domain Bacteria; phylum Pseudomonadota; class Alphaproteobacteria; order Sneathiellales; family Sneathiellaceae; genus Sneathiella; species Sneathiella marina. The sequence continues at coordinate 3,361,061 of NZ_CP098747.1, forward strand.
CCATGGCTGCCGCTCCAGATCCGCTTCGATTATCGAGATGTCCACCGGAATCTGAGTTGCATTTATCGCTGCTACATCTCTATCAGTAGCAAAGACGTCATGGCCGAGTTCATGCATAAAGAAGCTATGGCGGCCATTACCACAGGCAACATCTAGTATGGGGTGCTCTTTTGGGAAAAGAGAGCTATATTTCCGAACCCACGGAGAAACATGTTTCATGCATCACTCAATTATAAACTACACCGCACTTGTGTTTGCCGCGGAAACAATTATTTTTAATTCATGAGCATCAAAAGACAAAGCAAAATTCTAAATGATTAAATACGACCTACAATGTGACAACGCCCATATTTTTGAAGCATGGTTCAAGAATAGCGCAACATATGATGCTCAAGTAAGTGCAAACGCTCTGGTCTGCGCTGTTTGCGGTACTACAGGTATAACCAAAGCACCTATGGCTCCCTCCGTTCCCAAGAAAAACTCCCTGTCCAAAAGTGACCGTGCGGCCATAGCGGAAAAAGAGACAAAACAGGCCGCAGCTATGATGATGGCCATGCGGGAAGTCCGGAATACTGTCGAAAAGAACTTTGACAATGTCGGCGATCAATTTGCTGAAGAAGCCCGCAAGATTCATTATGGCGAAACGGAAACACGCGGCATTTATGGGCAAGCCACAGCAGAAGAAAGCAGTGAGCTAAAAGAAGAAGGGGTGGAAATAAGCGAAATACCTTGGGTTCCCAACACTGACAATTAAAAAAGGGCTCGAAAATCCGAGCCCTTTGATATTGGTTTTGAGGCGTTAGTTAGTCTTTTTTGTCGGCGCCTTCAGATCCTGATTTCTCTTCAGTTTCCGACTTTTCCTCCATTTTCTCATCTTCCTTTGGTGTCAGAAGAATGATTGATGCAGCAGCTTTCAACTCATCGATCATTGTTGTCACCATAGAGTTCGTTTTCTGCCCCCGGATTTCTTCCTGTTTTTCCTCAAACGCGGGCGGCTGTGTCTGGCGTTTGTCTTCAACTTTTATAACATGATAGCCGAACTTTGTTTTTACAGGCATTTTCGTATGCTCGCCGGCTGGCAGATCAAACGCCGCCGTTGCGAATTCCGGCACCATCCGGTCTTTCGTAAAATAACCCAAATCTCCACCATTCGGACCAGAAGGGCCAGTCGAATACTCTTTTGCGAGTTCGACAAAATCGCCGCCCTCATCCAATAGCTTAATGATATCATTGGCCTCTTGTTCGGTTTTTAACAAGATGTGGCGTGCCTGCACTTCATCATCGGGCTTAAATTCAGCAGCAAATTTGTCATATTCAGCACGGATCACCTCATCTGTGACCATCTCGTCAATTTTTTCTTTCAAATAGTATTCTTGCAGCAGCTGATCACGAACTGTATTCAAACGTTCCTGAAATTCCGCCTTTTCACCAAAATTCTCTTTTTGCGCTGCTTGCCCGATTACTGCCATGCTGACCAGCTGATCCAGCAATTGCTGTTCCACAAATTCTTTTGGTGCCTGACGATATTGAGCCGGAAGTGTTTCATATAGTGCTGTCACATCCGCATCCGTAATTTCCGCCCCATTGACGGTCGCCAATACTTTTCCGTCACTCGCCCCCTCATTTTTCATTGCTGCAGACGTGTTTGAAGACATTCCTGATTCGACAGCAGCAACAATATCATTCATTGATCCGCCTTTAGCGTTAGTGCCGACATAATAGCCAATGAGTAAGGATAAAATTGCAACAACTGCAAAAGCGAGGAAGTGAACTGATTTCATTGTATCTGGATCCCAATTTGTTGATCGCGTCTCTAGAAGTTAAGTGCCATTTTCCAGAGACAACGGAATTCCAGCGAATATAGTCGTAATTAACGCGAGAACAACCTTTGTTAAAATATTGTAGTTGATTTTCACTTTTTCGCCCCAAAAACTCCACCTTTATGCCATCTCTTGTTTCGATAGATTGACATAACAGCGGTTGCCCCTTATCTGTCTCCTTAGATATATCGGCATTTTTTAACCTAATTGCAGATGCTTTAATGAAAAATCGCGCACCTCAGGTGCATGATTGTTTGATGTCACAACCCTTGACTGGAGTATAGTCAGATATGTTCGGTTCCTTTGCCAAGAAGTTATTCGGGTCTCCGAATGACCGGGCACTTAAGCTTGTTCGAACCAAAGTAGACGAAATAAATTCACTGGAAGAGATAGTTAAACCTCTTAGTGACACCGAGCTTATGGCTAAAACAGCTGAGTTTCGCCAGCAAATAACTGCGGGGCGATCGTTAGAAGATTTACTGCCAGAAGCTTTTGCCTGTGTAAGAGAAGCGGCCGTACGTGCCCTGGGTGAACGGCATTACGATGTACAGCTTCTAGGCGGCATCGTACTTCATCAAGGTAAAATAACGGAAATGAAAACCGGTGAAGGTAAAACATTGGTTTCGACGTTACCGGTCTATTTGAACGCGCTCGAAAGTAAAGGCGCACATGTCGTTACAGTGAATGATTATCTGGCTCGGCGCGACTCAGAATGGATGGGTCGGGTTTTCGCCAAACTGGGGATGACTGTTGGATGTGTCATTCACGGTCTTGACGATAACGAACGCCGTGCGGCTTATGCTGCCGATATTACCTATGGTACCAATAACGAATTTGGTTTTGATTATCTTCGTGACAATATGAAGTTCGAAAAATCCGCCATGGTTCAACGGGGGTTCAATTTCGCAATTGTTGATGAAGTTGACAGTATCCTTATCGATGAGGCCCGGACACCTTTGATTATTTCTGGACCTGCGGAAGATTCGTCTGAACTTTATCGGGCGATGGATAGTCTTGTCCCGCAGATTGGCGAAGAGGATTTCGAAAAAGACGAGAAATCAAAAACCGTCAATTTTTCTGAAATAGGCACGGAACGGATGGAAAAAATCCTGGACGATGCTGAATTGCTCAAAGGCAGCAATCTGTATGACAGCGAAAATATTTCAGTCGTACATCACGCGAACCAGGCTTTGCGGGCACACAAGCTTTTCGAAAAAGATAAAGACTATATCGTTAAAGACGATAAAGTTGTTATCATTGACGAATTTACCGGACGAATGATGGACGGTCGCCGGTTTTCGGAGGGGTTGCATCAGGCATTGGAAGCTAAGGAACGTGTGACAATTCAACCGGAAAACCAAACTCTCGCGTCCATAACGTTTCAGAATTATTTCCGTCTCTATAACAAACTTGCAGGCATGACAGGGACCGCGGCCACGGAAGCAGAGGAATTTCATGAAATCTATGGCCTGGAAGTTCTCGAAATACCGACCAATGTCGGGGTTGCCCGTATAGATGCCGATGATGAAGTTTACCGAACAGCAGAAGAAAAATACTCTGCCATCATTGATACCGTTGAAGAATGTGTAGAGCGTGGACAGCCGGTTCTTGTTGGAACGGTCTCAATTGAAAAATCCGAGATGCTGTCATCCATGCTGGAAAAAAAGAAGATCTCCCACAAAGTTCTGAATGCCCGTTATCATGAACAAGAAGCGGAAATAATCGGACAAGCCGGCCAGATAGGCGCGGTCACAATTGCAACGAACATGGCGGGCCGGGGAACAGATATTAAACTGGGCGGAAATGAAGATATGTTAATCGCCGCCCGTATCACTGGCGAAACCGTCGAAGCTAAAATTGCCGAGATCACACAGAAGATTAAAGACGAGATCAGCGAGCAACGATCCAGGGTTCTGCAAGCAGGTGGTTTGTTTGTTATCGGAACAGAGCGTCACGAATCCCGGCGGATTGATAACCAGCTCCGGGGACGGTCCGGCCGCCAGGGTGATCCCGGGACATCTCACTTCTTCTTGTCCCTCCAAGATGATTTAATGCGTATCTTCGGGTCTGAGCGGATGGACGGTATGCTTCGGAAGCTCGGCTTGGAAGATGGTGAAGCCATCGTCCACCCATGGATCAATAAAGCGCTTGAAAAAGCCCAGCAAAAAGTTGAAGCCCGTAACTACGACATTCGTAAGAATCTTCTGAAATTTGATGACGTCATGAATGATCAGCGGAAGGTCATCTATGAGCAACGTATTGAATTGATGGATACTCAAGACGTATCCGAAACCGTAACGACCATGCGTGATGAAGTCGTCGATGACCTTGTTGATACACATATTCCGCCGAAGGCCTATCCGGAACAATGGGATACAGACGGGTTGAAGGAAGCTGTTGCGAAAACTCTTGCTCTTGACCTGCCCGTCGACGAATGGGCAAAAGAAGAAGGGATCGCAGATGAGGAAATTCGAGACCGTTTGAAAGACGCCGCGAACCGTAGAATGGCGGAGAAAGCTGCTAATTACGGACCTGAAATCATGCGTATGGTTGAGAAAAGTATCTTACTGCAAATTCTCGACCAGGCTTGGAAAGAGCATTTATTGCAGCTGGATCAGCTACGTCAGGGCGTATCCCTGCGTGCATATGCACAGAAAGATCCCTTAAATGAATATAAAACAGAAGCGTTCAACATGTTCCAGACCATGTTGGATACATTACGGGAGACAGTGACAACTTATTTGTCCTTCGTCCAACTCCAAAATCCGGCCGAACAACTCCAGCGGAGTGAGCCGGATGAAAGCGAAATGCAGGTGACCCATATTGATCCTGTTACGGGCGAAAATGAATTTGAAGCCGCTGAACTGGAACTGGATAGTGAAAATCCGGAAACTTGGGGTAAGGTCAGACGAAATGAACCCTGCCCTTGCGGATCCGGCAAAAAGTTCAAACAATGTCATGGACAGGTTTGATCTTAGGTATTTTTGTTAACTGTTAAGGGTATTTGATGATTTCTTTCCTGAAAGGCCTGATGTCCGATGGCGGCGATCAGCAAAAACCATCCAATTCAGATGAGGAGCATATCGCCACGGCTGCGCTCCTGATTGAGGCTGCCCTTTCTGATGATGATTTTAAAGAAGTGGAAAGACGCGCTATCTTGGATGTTCTTGAGCGGCATTACAAGATATCTGAAAGCGAAGCGACTGAGCTTCTACATGATGCTGAAAAAGCTCAGGCCGAGGCTGGGCAGCTTTTTTACTTCACGCGGACAGTCAAAGAAAGCTTTCCCATTGAGACCCGTGTTCAAATGATAGAGATGTTGTGGGAAATAGCGTATGCAGACGGTGTCCTCAGCAAATTTGAAGCCAATCTTGTCCGACGCGTAGCCGGGTTGATCTATGTCAGTGATCGAGAGCGGGGGGATGCCCGCAAACGTGTCCTGGCGCGTCTGGGTATCGATCCGGACTGATAATTTTCACTGCTTTTTATTTTTGTCTTGTTTTTCGCTGCCTTTAACGATAATCCGTTAAGGAGTTCTTGTAATACTGACTATTCGAATAAGCTGGAGAAAAAAATGACCTACGTCGTGACCGAAAATTGCATTAAGTGCAAATACATGGACTGCGTGGAAGTCTGCCCGGTTGATTGTTTCTACGAAGGCGAAAATATGCTGGTCATTCATCCGGATGAATGTATCGATTGCGGCGTATGTGAACCCGAATGCCCTGCCGAGGCTATCCTTCCTGATACAGAGGACGGTGTCGAAGAAATGCTAGAGGTAAATAAGGAGTTCGCCGATAAATGGCCGAATATTACTCAAAAAGGAGAGCAAGCTCCTGACGCCGAAGACTGGGATGGAAAAGCGGACAAGTTTAAAGAACATTTCAGTCCAAACCCGGGTGAGCAAGGCTAAAAAGCTTGTAAATACCTGATTTATCACGATTTAGGGAACAAGATTAGCATTTTACGAAAAAATGTGATATAGTTCTTTTATTGAATGTAGTCATTTTGAATTGATTAGGGCGCGAAAGGCAGAGTTATGCCTTTTAGGAGCCCTTTTTATGTTGTGACTTTTGTTTTACTGGTGGACAGAGCTATACATGCAGCGCGGATAACGCTGCAGTTTTTTTTGGGCAACCATACCCAAGGCTCTCACCAAGGTTTATGAGAAGGATTTTTATGACTAAGGAATTGGAATTCGCACCTCTGGATCACGTCGTGTATCCTACACATGGTGTCGGACAAGTCACTAGTATTGAGGAGCAAGAAATTTCCGGCATGGCATTGACCCTCTATGTTGTCGATTTTTCTCATGAGAAAATGACGCTTCGCGTTCCGATCAAGCAAGCTAAAAATGTCGGGATGCGTGCCTTATCATCTCCAAAGAAAATGAAGAATGCTCTGGAAACGCTTAAAGGACGCGCCCGTATAAAACGGACTATGTGGAGCCGTCGGGCACAAGAATATGAAGCAAAGATAAATTCTGGCGACCCGATCCAGATTGCGGAAGTTGTTCGCGATCTGCATAGAAACGAAGATCAACCGGATCAATCCTATAGTGAACGGCAAATCTATGAAGCTGCACTCGTACGTCTCTCGCGAGAACTGGCTGTTGTCGAACAAATTGAAGCAGATGCAGCCGCAGAAAAAGTCCAAAAGGTTCTAAAAGCCGCCTAAGCTTCAAAAACATAGTAACAATAAAAGCCCGGATGAGATTCCGGGTTTTTTTGTCTTAAATTTTACCAATTCACACCTCAAGGGCTTGCACAAATCAAAACGAACCTACATTGTGCGAAACTATGAAACTAAATGCTTACAGAGAGAAATTCGGCTGCCTGGCGCAGGTCGGTAGGGTGTGGGCGGTTTCAAGTATTCATGGTGATCTCGATCGGCTAATAAAACTGCATGATACCCTGGTGACACGCTGGAAGCATGGTGACAGGCTGGTGTATCTTGGGAATTATTTGGGCCGTGGACCGGACATAAAAGGAGTGCTGGACGAATTACTTTCCTTTCGCATTAACCGGCTCTGTCTTGCAGGAATGGCGGCGCAGGATATTATCTTTTTGCGCGGTGCTCAGGAAGAAATGTGGCGAAAGCTTCTCCAAATTCAACTCGCATCCGATCCAAACACCGTTTTTGACTGGATGGCCGAACATGGCATTGGGCGCACGCTAGAGGCTTATGGCGAATCCGAGGAAGAAGTACGAAAATATTTTCGCGAAGGAATACTCGCAACAACAAAATGGACAAACAGACTGCGAGAGAAAATCCAAGAAAACCCGGGTCACAACGATATTCTGGTTGCTCTTCGCCGTGCCGCCTATACGGAGGGTGGTGAGCTTCTTTTTGTCCATGCCGGGATTGATCCTAGCAAAGCCGTTATCGATCAAAATGACACCTTTTGGTGGGGCAGCACTCATTTCGATGCAATCGATAAACCATATTCCGGATTTCATAAAGTTATCCGCGGGTACGATCAGGCTCATCGCGGAATCACAGAGACAGCGCATACCATGACGATCGACGGCGGCTGTGGCTACGGCGGTCCGTTATATTCGGCCTGTTTCAACCTGAAAGGTGGCATAGAAGATCAGGTCTGCATCGATTAAAGAGAGGCACAATCATTTGACCTATGGCGCAAATTTTAGTGATTTATATTCCTGTCCCCGGGCTGGCTTTTCAGTCTCGAATTTCGGATTAAGCAAGAGAAACAATGCTTTCTTATCTTCAACAATCTCTGCCATACCGTCGACCAAGTCCTCCAAATTCTGATTTCCAGCTACTGTTTTTATATCTATAAGCGTCGGTTTAATCCTCTGAGCTTCTGCATACTGCAAGGGACGGAAGCTATTAAAGCTTTCCTGGATTCGCAGTTGCATATCTTTATCCGCACTAAAGGATCGGTATAAAAACCGGGCAACCCGCCCACCACCAAAATCTATGGCTACAGCCGTTATGAATATTTTTTTACCATTCTTCTCCACATAAAACTTGGTCACGGCAGAAGGTGCGCCATTTATCTCCATTTTCAAGATATTCTGAAGCTTGTATTTGGTCAGCCATTCTGATGTCATATAATCCGCCATGCTCAAAGAATGATTTTTCATTTGGCCAAGATCAAACACCATCTGGCTGCCTTTGCCATCAACAGCGAAAACAGCGTTGCTCGAATTAATCAATTGAAAACCTTGTGGCGCATCAAACTTAAACCGTAAAACAGGGTGAACAAATTCGCGACCCTTAATTAACCCCTCTTTCGGATCGTCACCATACAGCATACCGTCAATTTCACTGAAAAACTTGGATTCCCCATAATCCCTATCAATGTTATCAGCGTTTGCCGCTGCCGAACCAGCGGCTCTGGAAACACGATCTTCAGTGTGCGGATGAGAGGCAAAAAAATCGAACTGGCTTTCCTTGCCTTCACTGCCAGCCAATTTTTTTGCATATTCCGATTGTGCCTGCATTCTTTTCAAAAAGTCAGCCATGGCTTCACGGGGATATCCGGCTAATCCCAAATATTTGACACCTAGCTGATCAGCCTCATGTTCCTGGTCTCGAGAATAGCCTGCGATATATAACCCGCCTACTTGCTGCCCCAACTGTTGAACGGCACCACTTCCCGTTAGTATGCCGGCTAAGGCACCCAGCAGGCCTATTCCGGTTGCGCGCGACTGTCTTTCAGCACCATGGCGAGCGGTAACATGCCCAATCTCATGCGCAAGCACACCCGCAACTTCAGCCTCGTTATTTGCCAGAGCCAGTAACCCCCGCGTTATATAAACAAAGCCACCCGGTAGCGCGAAAGCATTTACCACCGGAGTATTGAGGACAGTAAACCGCCATGGCAGAGTTTTCATTTCTGAAACGAAAGCCAGCCGAAGGCCTATATCCAGAACATAATCGTTCAGCCCCTCCTGTATATACTCGCCGCCAAACTGGGCAACAATTTTTGGATGTTGCTCCGCACCAACTTCTCGCTCATTGGTGGGTTCAAAAACGGAAAATAAATTATCCATAAAATCAGCTGATGCCGGTGACGGCATTGATATTGCCGCCAAAAAAGCCGCGGTTAACAATATTGGTTTTCGGCGAGACTTAAATCCGGTCATTTTCAAAAAAAAGATCTCCCACTTAATTCAATTACTCGGGGGCGAGCGTATTTCCAGCTGCTCTGGAAAAGACAATTCCATAAAGGGACCATTATACCATCGTACCGATCCTCTGATACGTACCAATTTATGCACCAAAGCCGACAACTTCCAGCCCTGTGATTCAAAATTACGCTTGTTTATTGACGAAATAGCGGCCGTGAAGTCTGATTTCCAGTTTTCACCGAAATTAATATAAGTCATTTTCGCAGAACTATAGACGCTGTGGACACGTCCTTCCGCGATAACAAAGTCTGCGTACTTGGGTACAACCGTTAACATATTCGCATTTATAGTCTTGAATGTCTGCCACACACCGAAACTCGCCTTTTCCGCGCTCCGCTCTGCCGCAATCAAAGAAAGGCGCAATTGCCTCGGGTATTTCGCTGCACCACTCCACCAGGCAAAACCCTTCTCGATTAAATCCTGTTGGATCCAGTTCCCTGAAATGTCCAAGACCTGACCGTGGTAATCACCATAGCGGTTTACGCTAGACCCTGTCTGTTCGAACAGAGAAAGGTCAAGCGTCACCTGCTTTGTAAGAACACGACTGATTAGCTGGTCCGCCGCCTGTTTGGCGCCTGCAGGATTTTCGGACGGGTCAGGAAACTGAAGTCCATACAGGGAGATTGCCTTCCCGTCCTCCGTTATAAGGCGGCCGTCAATAATGCTGGATATTCTGAAAGTCATAACCTCATTTGCCGCAACAGAGGTTGCCAACCACACAGTCAAACTTGAAACCGCAACCAGGCCATATTTGTTCATTTCCCCTCCTAACACCAAATTGTCGTATATTAGAATCGACAGATCAACCCATAATTCAAATAATACATTTTTTATTGTAATTTAATTTTTTATACATTTTTTCTTGATATTATCAAATATACGCCTTACCTATGAATTATCTTTTTACTAATTCTCAGGTGAATCATGAGTTCTTCGACAGATAATTTTTGCGCTGAAGCAGAATCTGCCAAATTGCGCGGTAAATATGGTCACCTGTCCGGTGGTGCATTATTAGAAGCATTGGTCAGCAACGAACTCAAAGGGCAACTTATGCTGTCCTCTTCCTTTGGTGCGGAATCAGCAATATTACTCGATCTCGTATCTCAGGTAGACACTGCTATTCCTGTCATTTTTCTCGATACGAGGCGTCTGTTCGGGGAAACACTCCGCTATCAGAAATCACTGACAGATCATTTTGGCCTTGAAGATGTTCGGGTTATTCGACCAGACGATGGCGTCTTACAACGCCTTGATCCAGATGACATGCTATTCACCACAGATCCGGACAAATGCTGCAGCTTGCGGAAAGTTCAGCCATTGGATAAGCTACTAAAAAATATGGGTAATTTGGGTTTCAAGGGATGGATCACCGGCCGGAAGAACTTTCAATCTGCAACACGAAACTCACTCCAGTCAATCGAAGCAGATGCTGATTTTATAAAAATAAACCCGCTTTATGACTGGTCATCCGCCGACATAAAACAGGCTTTTATAGCTAAGAATTTACCGCCGCACCCGCTTGTCGCTGATGGTTTCAAATCAATTGGCTGCATGCCATGTACATCACGTGTCGCACCAGGAGGCAGCGATCGCTCTGGGCGATGGGCAGGGCAGGATAAAACAGAATGCGGTATTCATGTGAGTAGAGATTCCGCAGTTTCAAGCATTAATTAATACAGTTTTTTACTGTATTATAAATTTTATTCACATTTTTCTTGAGTTATTTAAAATAATACCTAGATTATGAGGATAGAAAAAAGTTGTCGAAGGATTGCCAAGGCAATCACAACGCAAAGGAGAGAAGAAATGGCATTACAGGTTTACACAGCATCGCTTTTGAAAGAGGGTTTGGTTGCGTATCTTTGTCTTGAAGATGGTCTTCCTTCTTGGACCCCCGAAATTGGACAGGCAACAGCCATGGATGACGGATCTGTGGAATCTCTCAAAATTGCTGCGGAAAAATCAGAGAGAGACAATATCATTGTCGCACCTTATGCCATAGATGTTGTCAATTCTGACGGGGGATGGGTTGCTGCAACCAAGCGCGAACAGATCCGCGCCTCAGGCCCAACGATTGTTTTGCCGCGCGACAACGCAGCAAATGCCTCAGAGCGGGCTGGCCGCAAAGCCGCCTAATTATTTAAGGGTTACCATGTACCAATATTCGGAGCAGGATCATCAACTGCTGCTGGAACGTGTCGAGCAATTTCGCGGACAGGTTCAGCGGCGGCTAAAGGGCCAATTGTCTGAGGATGAGTTTAAGCAACAACGTCTTCGCAATGGGCTTTATCTGCAACTTCACGCCTATATGCTTCGTGTGGCTATTCCATACGGATTGCTGTCCGCCGAGCAAATGCGGACGCTTGCACATATCGCCCGCAAATATGACAAAGGCTATGGTCATTTCAGCACGCGGCAAAATATCCAGTATAACTGGCCGCAACTCGAGGATGTTCCGGATATTCTGGATGATTTAGCGGCTGTTGAAATGCATGCGATCCAGACCAGCGGAAACTGCATTCGAAATACAACATCAGACCCACTGGCTGGCGTTGCCCGGGATGAACTTGAAGATCCCCGCCCCTATTGTGAACTCATCCGTCAATGGTCGACCTTTCATCCGGAGTTCAATTTTCTGCCGCGAAAGTTCAAAATTGCGGTCAGCGGAGCCATTCATGACCGAGCTGCCGTCGCAGTCCATGATATTGGCTTGCGGCTGGTCAACAACGCAGAAAATGAAACTGGCTTCGAGATATATGTAGGAGGCGGCCTTGGCCGTACACCGATGATCGGGAAGCTAATTCGGGATTTTCTACCGAAAGAAGACATGCTGACCTATCTTGAGGCTATCTTACGTGTCTACAATCAGCTCGGCCGCCGCGATAACCTCTATAAGGCAAGAATTAAAATCCTGGTTCATGAAACCGGGGAAGATGAATTCCGTGCGTTGGTGGAAGAAGAGTGGCAGAAGATAAAAGCCACAGGTCTGCATCTACGAGAACAGGATATTGACCGGATCAAAGCTTTTTTTGTTGACCCGGAATATGATGATTTGCCGGATACAGACCGTGAATTTGAAAACCAGATTCTCTCAAATCCCGATTTCGCACGATGGGCCGACAAAAACATCGAGTTGCACAAACAGTCCGGGTACCGCGTTGTCTATTTATCCTTAAAGTCAGCGCATCAGCCGCCAGGCGATGTGACCGCCGATCAAATGGATGCTATCGCTGATTTGGCGGACAAATATAGCCTGAGTCAAATTCGGACCACACACCGTCAGAACCTTGTACTCTCGGACGTGAAGCTGCAAGATCTTCATGCCCTCTGGCTTGAATTGAAAAAGCTAGATCTGGCCACACCGAATTATAATCATATGACGGACATTATCTCATGCCCAGGCTTGGATTTTTGCGCCTTGGCAACAGCACGGTCCATTCCAATTTCTCAGGAAATTACCAATCGCTTTGATGATTATGATTTCGTCAATGATTTGGGCGACCTGAGCATTAATATATCAGGCTGTATCAATGCCTGTGGTCACCATCATGTAGCAAATATCGGTATTCTCGGTGTTAACAAGAAGGGCACGGAAGTTTACCAGCTAACCCTCGGCGGTAGTGCACGCGAAGATGCCTCCATTGGCAAGATCATTGGCCCGGCTTTCGAAGCAGACCAGATTGTCGATGCTGTCAGTGATGTATTGACGGTTTATCTTGATAAGCGTGAAGACCCGGAAGAAACTTTTCTAACCACGTATCGACGGATCGGTCAGCCGCCGTTTAAGGAAAAACTTTATGGGTAACTATATCAAGGACAGAAAACCCGCTGATGATGAATGGATGCCTTTTACAGGGCTGGAAGAAGCAGATTCGCTACCCGCAGGTGACATTTACGTACCGTTGGAGGAATGGGTCGCAGCACGCGGGATGTTGCTTGGCCGCAATAGCCGGCTTGGTGTTTCCCTTAAGAATACCGATGACTTGACTCTGATCAAAGATGATCTGGAAAGGCTGGATCTTATTGTCCTGGAATTTCCTAAAATGGCAGATGGCCGCGCATTCACTCAAGCTCGCCTCCTTCGGGATCGATATGGCTTTAAAGGTGAAATCAGAGCAACAGGTGATGTGCTCCATGACCAATTATTTTATATGCAAAGATGTGGTTTCAACGCCTTTGAGTTGCGCAGTGGTGAAGACCTGACAGGATCCTTGAAAGCCTTCACCGAAATGACCGTGACCTATCAACCCGCAACAGATGAAGAGTTTCCCATTTGGCGACGTGATACCTAACCTATGACACCAACGACTGCTTCGGCAGAAACCTGAAAAGCACCTGGTTCAATTGCTTCCCCGCAGCCAGGTGTTTTTCTTTGTCACAAAAGCGGAGCTATTTGAAATCCTTACTTATATTGGGCCAGTTTGTATCCGCCAGCTTTATGTTGCCCGGAATATCCTGCTCCCATGTACTTTGTACACCCTTTGAATAATTCAAGTATAACTTGCCATCGATAATATTCCAGGCCTCTGGAACCGTAGAGGCTGTGTAACCCTGACTAACAGCCCATGCACAATATCCCCCAAATTGAGGCGCATATTTTTCCGGATCTGACTCAAAAAGTGCCTTATTTTCTGCACTGGAGAATTGCCAGGTTACCCCTTTCCAATTGACCGAGAGATCGTCAGTCCCTTCAACCGGCTTTCCCTCCGTAAAGTAGGCGACAACGTCATACCCCTCAACGGCGGTTCCGAACAAGCTACTGTAGTAGAGGCTTTTGGCGGAAGCGCTGCTCAAAGTTGAAAAAGACATGATGCCGACTAACACGGCAACGAAAAAACTATGAAGGCCAATGCGGGCGGATGTCATGTTTTTCTCCTTATATTTAACATTACATGAACATGTTATACCCTAATTAGCCATTGTCTGATCGGCATACCAGGCAATTTCAATAACGTTTCCGCGATCAGATCCGCATTGCTTTTCCTGTTCTTGTGTATAGAAAAGCCAGTAACATTCCAGTTGCAAACCCGCCGCAATGAGCTGCCCACGCTATTCCAGCTCCCGGACCTACCAATAAAGTACCAAGAGCTGTCGCGCCAATTAACAGATTAATCCCCATCAAGACTGCAACAAAAACCAGCACACCTCGCCATTTGTAACGAGGAAGAAGGACAATCGCAGTTGCCCCCATCGCTCCAAAAACGCCTCCGGACGCGCCATAGAGAAATATATCAAGGCCGGGTTCCGCAATTAGATATTCCGCAATTGCCCCTAACCACCCGGACAGAAAATACAATACAAGAAAGCGGGCCGGTCCAAATCTCCGTTCCACCATTGTCCCGAATGCCAAAAGCATCCCGGCATTGATTATCATATGGGCCCAATCATGATGCAAAAACATATGGCTGTTCAGCGTCACAAACAAATGAAACAAATTTGGAACAGTCGGATTTTCCAATATGGCGCTGACGACAGCCGGGCGAAAAGAGAAATTCAGCAAAACCCAGTTTTCCGTCGCCTGGGTTGTTACCAACATCAGTAGATGAACGATAAAAATAGCCGCCACCAAATACATGGTGACCGGCGGAACATTGAACATCGGTTCATCGGAGTTTGAATTTTGCGTCAAAAATGGAACCCTACTTTTTACCGGCGTTAATATTTCCGGCAGGAAAAAAACACAGGGTATATGTAATAGGGCTACTCTCCGTTTACAGCAAGAAATTCAGCAATTTTTTCATCAGCATACCCAAGGGACTTAAGAACCTCCGCGGTATGCTGACCGACCTGTGTCGGCGGTGCAACCTTAGTCATTGGGCTGTCTACATCGGCTATAAAAGGCGCACCGACTAGTCGTAGCGCATCCTCGAATCCTTGAATCTTACCGGTATCGATCATTATACCGCGATGTTCCAGTTGGGGATCCTTGACAGCTTCATGCAGTGTTCTAACTTCCTGAACGGCTATGCCAGCTTCGTTCATGATTTGCAGCCACTCTTCGGTGGTTTTCACCTTCAAAGCATCACCAACCAACGCCAACCCGGATTCCAGGTTTGCCTGACGAGCCTCAAATGTCGCGTAAAGCGGATCTTCGAGTAAATGCGCCAGACCAATCGCCTTGAGCACACTTTCATTCTGAGCAGAGGTAATAGTTGCAACCAGGATTTTCCCGTTCAGGGTATCGAAGCATCCGGCAGTAGGCTGCCGGGTTGGAGAATCGTTGCCGAGCAACGGCGGAATATTGCCGCGCACCATAAAGTCTGCCATTTGCGCCGCGGCCAACATAAGGGCGCTATCATACATGGCGACATCCAGATACTGCCCCTCTCCAGTGACATGGCGCCGGTTGATTGCCGACGAGACGGCAAACGCCGCATTAATTCCGGTGAACATGTCAATCACCATGATCCCGATGCGTGTTGGTCCGGTCTCTTCATGGCCGTTTAGTGTAAAAAGACCAGATGCCGCCTGAATGGCAGAATCATATGCCTTATCTCGACTTCTTGGTCCCTCCTGTCCGTATCCGCTAATTGAGCAATACACCAGATCAGGTTTGCGCTGTTTCAATGTTTCGTAATCAATCCCGAGTTTTTTGGCGACTCCGGGGCTGAAATTTTCGACAACAACATCAGCGTCCTCAACGAGTTTATAGGCTATCTCCCGCCCTGCTTCCGACTTCAAATCCAGCGCAAGGCTCTTCTTGCCCAGGTTGACCGTCAGAAAAGCCGGTGAAAGAAGCTTCGCCGCCATTTCGGGATCCGTCAAGGTTGTGCGCAATTGATCCCCTTTTTTCGGGGCTTCAATCTTAACAACATCCGCACCGAGCAGGGAAAACATCTGCGTACAGATCGGGCCTGCAAGAACCTGCGTAAAATCAACTACTTTTAGCTTTTCATAGGCACGCATCAGTTTTCCACTTTCGGTACGATCAAGGCATCGACGGCAACGGCGCCATTTGGAAGGACAATAAACGGGTTTACGTCAATGGTTTCAATGGTATCCGCGTTGGTTGCAGCAAAAACAGAGAGTTTCGATAATGCCTCTGCCAGTGCCTCTATATCTGAAGGCGGAGCACCCCGCACACCATCCAGCATCGCCCGCCCCTGAATTTCATCAATCATTCGATGCGCTTCATCGACCCCAAACGGGGCAAGCCGGAAAGTCACATCCTTCAAAACTTCAACGAAAACACCGCCAAGACCAAACATGACCGCAGGGCCAAAAACAGGATCACAAACGACGCCCATAACGGTTTCGACACCACCGGACACCATTTCAGCCACAATTACACCGTCAATTTTTGCGTCCGGCTTCGCTGTTTTAGCTCGCTCGATTAGAGTATCAAAGCCGGCAGCAACTTCCTCGGCAGTATCCAGGCTCAAGAGAACACCGCCAATCTCTGTTTTATGTAAAATATCCGGCGACGCGATTTTCATGACAACTTTTCCGCCAATTTTCTGCCAGACGGCCACTGCTTCCTCGCGGGATTGCACAAGTTCTTCCGTTGTTACCGGAACACCAATGCTGTTCAGCACTCGTTTTGCCTCATGTTCTGCAATTGGTGTGGTTGGCGCCGGCAGGGCTCCAGTTGGTAACGCAGGCGGCGCGTCCGGGCGGCCTCGCTCGAAAACCTCGCCGAAATGCATCAATGATGCCATAGCACGCACAGCAAGCGACGGATCCTCATAGCAGGGGATGCCGAGATCTTCATAGGTAGACACGACCTCATCCGGACCGATAATACTCATCATCATGATTTCATCGGCGTATTTTTCGCGGATATTCGTGAAAATCTGCTTACAAATATCCTTCGTAAATGGAGAAGCCGGGACGCTGGCCATATAGACGATATGCGCATCGAAATCCGCTTCATCAATTGTCATGCTGATATTGGCTTCCATCAGGCTTGGATCGTTTAGAGCCTGGGCGGTAAAATCAACTGGGTTCGTCACCCCTGCGAAGGGGATAAGTTCCTTCAATTTCTTTTGTGTCGAAACCGGAAGCGGCGCAACGTCCAGTTCGTATTTAACAGAGGCATCCGCCATCTGCACGCCGACACCGCCGGAAATTGTTTGCAGATCGATCTTCCGTCCCGTCGGATATCGACCATATTGACAGGCATAGGCGACATCCACAAATTCTTCTGTCGTTTCCGCACGATAGACGCCATATTGTTTAAACAAAGCATCATAGACCGCATCGGCCCCGGCAAGCGATGCCGTATGGGAAGCAGCTGCCTGTGCCCCCACATCCGTGCTGCCGACTTTCATGAAAATGACAGGCTTTTCCGCATCCCGCGCCATCTCCAGCGCTTTGCAGATCCGATCGGCATCTTTCATCCCCTCTGCATAGGCGAGGATCACCTTGACGTCCGGCGCTTGTGCGTAAAACTCAATGACCTCGGCAACATCAACATCGGATTCGTTTCCAGTCGTAACCCAATAATTTGAGCCAACACCGCGCAACTGGGACACCATAAATACATGAGCGCCGTACGCACCACTCTGGCTGACGATCCCCATTGGTCCCGGTGGCAGGCGCAACATTCCCGGTGCATTGGTAAAGGTTCCGTACCAGCTTGCATCCACATTAAAGACACCCAGACAATTTGGGCCAATCAGCCGCATGCCGCTTTCCTTGGCAATACCGGTGATCTCACGCTGAGCTTTCGCGCCGTCGTCACTGAGTTCGGCGAATCCAGATGTAAACATCACGGCGCTTTTAACACCTTGATCGGCGCAATCACGAACCGATTGAACAGCAATTTTTGCAGGAACAGCGATAATCGCGCAATCAACTCCTTTGGGGACATCCTGAATTTTACCGAATGCAGGCAAATCCTGAATAGTTTCCCATTTCGGGTTTACTGGATAAATATCGCCTTTAAACCCTAAGGTTTTCATTGAATTGATCGGTCGGCCGCCAATGCGGGACGGCGTGTCTGACGCACCAATGATGGCTACAGATTTCGGCCTGAGCATGGCTTCAAGCGAATGGGTCATGGATTGCTTCCTTCTTATCCCTTTATATATGTATTTATGTCAGGCTTTTGGCCAGAGAACTAGGCACTTTTATGGGAAGTGCCAATAATTGCTGCGCATAGGTTTTCGCCAGATTATCCAGATGCAATGTCGACGTCCCGCCGCCGCCCAAACAGTCAGTCAGCAAGAAATTCACTGCTCCCATTCCCGGAAGATCAAATCGGGTAACGTCCCCTTCGATTACATGAGCGAACCATTCCTTTACCCGATCTTCTGAAGCGCTTTCCTTGATCCAGGGTAAATACGCTTCTGACCTGGCGATAACACCAACATTCGCATTGTTGCCCTTGTCGCCGCTGCGCGCAACTGCCAGAGAAATAAGCGGAACGTCAACCAGTTCTTCATTAACCTCCGGCGGCTTGCCATCTCTGTTGGAGACCTGCTGCCTAATCTCACCGAATGTTTCGGGTACAGGCATTTCAAACCCGATATTCTTGTCGTTGACAAATACGTCAGTCTGGACGTCATTTTTATCGATCAGAAAAGCGAATTGCGCGACGACCGGGGTAATTTTTGGTCGGCCCGCCGCCCCTGCGGAACAGCGGCCCGTTGTCATGGAGAGACCAACGCCGGTTGTTTCCTTGGAGAAGAGCTCAAGAGCTGAACGTTCATCATGACGTACATCTATCTGCGTAATAATCTCGCGTGCCATCGGTGCCATCTGGTCAGCATTACCGCCCCAAAGTGTCTGGGCACCGATAATATGTGTCGCCGTATCCCGGTAGTCACCCAGGTTTCTTTCCATAAACAAGCGGCGGGTGCGTTTTATCAACGCGGCCGAAAAAGCTTCCCCTTTTTGAACCGCATCAAATCCGGTTATTACCGTAGAAGCAGTCGATCGGTATCCATCCATATAAGTGCCGGATACTTTATACGTCGCCGTAGGTGCACCGCCTTTTACGCCGGTTATTTCCAGCCAGTCTTTTTTGGTTTCCGTCAATGTAACATCTGAAAAATCGCAAATAGCATCCGGCATCACATAAGCGGAAGGGTCACCGATTTCATAGAGAATTTGCTCTCCAACGGAAAATTTGGAGACGATACCACCGGTCTCATCAGGTTTCGTAATAGCAAAACTTCCATCAGCCCGACAAACGGCAATGGGATATCCCATGTCATCCCAACCGCCCACAGTATCTTTCCAGTCCGTGAAATTACCGCCGGTTGCTTGCGCGCCGCATTCAAGAATGTGCCCGGCCAGGCTCCCCGAAGCCAGCTTGTCATAATCATCGGCGGACCAGCCAAATTCATGGATAAGCGGCCCCAGGGTAACAGCGCTGTCGACACAACGACCGGTAATCACGACTTCCGCGCCGGCATCCAGCGCAGCCGCGATGGGAAAGGCTCCCAGATAAGCGTTAGCACTGATCATTTTTTCAGGCATCGCTTTGCCGGAGAACATTTCTGTTACATCCTGCCCCCGCAATTCTTCGATGCGGTCCGTAAGATTGTCGCCTTCAACGGTTCCTATGTTCAATGAAACACCGGCATCGCTGGCAACCTTGGCCAGCGCTGCAGCGCAGGCCGCAACATTTACACCGCCAGCATTTACGACGACTTTTATGCCGCGCGTTTTAATTTCACTGATAAGCGGCTTCATGACCAAGCCAATAAAATCCTTGGCATATCCTGCCTCCGGATCTTTTTGTTTTGCCCGCACGAGAATGGACATGGTGACTTCGGCAAGATAATCAAATACCAGGTAATCAACATTGCCCTTCATCACCAACTGACGGGGTGCTTCCTGAGAATCTCCCCAATATCCGGAGGCTCCACCGATGCGAACGGTCTTTGAGGGTTCTAAATTGCTCATCGCTTCCCCCCTTCACCGGTTTCCTGCCAGGCAGGTTTTCTCTTTTCCGCAAAAGCAGATTGCCCTTCTTTTCCTTCGGCTCCCCGATTAAGAAGGGAGAATTTTTCAGCCGAAAACCGGATCATGTCTTCTTCCGGTACAGAGCCAACTTTCAACATAATGGCCTTGGTCGCAGCATTCGCCTTTGGTCCGCATTTCAGAACCTTGGCAACGACGTCTTCCAGGGTAGTGTCGATCGTATCGTCCCGGCACAGATATTGTGCAATGCCATATTCATACGCTTTGTCGCCGCCGAACCTCTCTGCGGTTAACGCCAATTGGCGTGCACGGGTAAGGCCAATTCGTTTCACCACATACGGGGCGATTTGGGCGGGTGCAACGCCAAGTGTGGTTTCCGGCATGCCCATTTTTGCGGTTTCCGATACGATTGTGATATCTGCAAGGCATGCATATCCCATACCGCCACCAAAGGCGGATCCTTCTACAACGGCGATAGTGGTCTGCGGCAGATTTTCAAACCGCAAAAAAGCCATGCCGGCCCCACGGTTTCTTTCCATAATTGGATCACTGTCTTCGGTAACGACATCTTCCGCCATATTTCGGCGCTCTTTTATATCGCCGCCTGCACAAAAATGCCCGCCTGCTCCGCGCAAGATTACCACACGCACTTCGTCTGAATTTGACAACCATTCAACAACGGCAGCAAACTCTTCACCCATCTGGCTATTGATTGCATTTCGCTGGTCAGGTCGATTAAAGGTGAGATTTAACCTTGGTCCCTGCACATCCAAAAGCAGAAACTCACATTTTGGTAGATCCGGCATTTTATGCTCTTTCTTTTTAATTTGGCCGACAAAATTATAATGCGGTCAGATATTGCTTAAACATATCCTTAAACCGCTCTATTTGGGGAGAAAGTTTTTCACTATCCCCGGCAATAATTCTTGTCAAAGCCAATCCACGGAAGGTGATCATCAGCGTTGACCGCCAGGATACGATTTCCTCCAGGTCCCGGCCAGTATCGGCGAATATTTCCTGCCAAGTCAGCGCGCGTTTTCGCTCCAGCTCATCTAGCGCGGATGTTATTGCAGCGCTAAATTCCGGATCATTTCGACCTCTCATGGTAATCTCCATAAAGGCAGTATAGGCTTCTCCCTGAAATCCCCGCCAATACTCGTCAAAAACCCGATCCAGCCTTTCCTGTAACGGCAGCTGTTTAAGCTGTTCGGTATTCAGATGCTCGACGAGCCGTGCCGCGATCTCATTGATACTGGCCACCAGAAGAGATTTCGGGCTATCAAAATGGTACTGTATGGCGCCGCGGGTCATGCCGGCTTCGCGGGCGACATCTTGTGTCGTGAGTTGAGAGGCCCCTTTATTGTGCAGCAGCTTTATTGCGGCATCCACGAGCTTCGTCCGGGTTTCTATGCGCCGCTCCTCCTGCCGTTTTCTCCCTGTGCTATTTGACTCAGCCACTGTTGCCATCAGCATCTATTCCTATGTAAAAATTGGTCTGCCATTGTCTGGCGAGAACCGGAAATATAGATCGCTCAAATTATCATTTGTAACATTCATTCATGAATGTTAGTATTTTCCCAACAAAAAGACAATCCAAATATACGATATGCTGAACTCATTTAGCACATCCGCTGGGCCAGAAGGTGGAAAATTAGCATGCAATTCACCCAAGAACACCGTGAGCTGTCAGACAGTCTCAAAAAATTTATCGACGCTGAAATCAACCCTTATGTAGATGAATGGGAAGAGGCGGAAATGTTTCCGGCCCATGACCTCTTCAAAAAAATGGGAAATATGGGATTTCTCGGAATCAGCAAACCGGCAGAATTCGGCGGCAGCGGATTGGATTATTCGTACGAAGCAGTCTCCTCTGAAGCACTCGGGTATATAAATTGCGGCGGTGTCGCCATGGGGATCGGCGTTCAAAGCAATATGGCGACCCCCGCTCTCGCCCAACATGGCTCCGATGCGTTGCGCCGAGAGTTTCTAGTTCCGGCCCTGCAAGGAGACATGGTCGCCTGCATCGGTGTGACGGAAGCAGAAGCCGGATCCGATGTCGCCAGTTTACGAACCAATGCTCGTAAGGATGGCGATGACTACGTGATAAACGGCTCAAAAATGTACATTACAAATGGGCTGCAAGCGGACTGGGTCTGCTGCCTTGCCAATACGGGAGATGGCCCTGCCCATAAGAACAAGACCCTGATCATCATACCCATGGATAGTCCTGGAATAACAAAACACAAAATAAGAAAAATCGGCATGATGTCGTCTGATACGGCGCAACTTTTCTTTGACGATGTCCGCGTTCCCCAAAGCAACAGAATAGGTGAAGAGGGACGAGGATTTATTTACCAAATGCAGCAGTTCCAGGAAGAAAGGCTGTTTGCTGCTGCCCGTGGCCCGCGTGTCATGGAAGAGGCCATCAACGAGACCATTGAATATACGCGGCAGCGAAAAGCCTTTGGTAAGTCCATTCTTGATAATCAGGTTGTAAATTATCGGCTGGCGGAGCTGCAGACAGAAGTCGAGGCGCTACGTGCCCTCACCTATCATGCGGTCGAAAGATATGTCGCCGGTGAAGATGTCACCAAACTGGCGTCCATGGCGAAACTCAAGGTCGGCCGTTTGCAGCGGGAGGTAATGGATAGCTGTCTTCAGTATTGGGGAGGACAGGGTTATGTCTGGGAATCGTCCATTTCCCGAAGATTTCGAGACTTCCGTTTAACTTCAATTGGTGGGGGCGCTGATGAAGTCATGTTGAAAGTCATCACGAAATTGATGGGAATATCTCCCTCATGATGCGGCATCCGTATCCAAAAGAATAAAGGCCCGAAACATGGACTTAACCGATCGCACGGAACATCTCGCCTTTCGCCAGGAAGTCCGTCAGTTTCTGGATAAACATAAGGCGACGGCACCTGAAGAAACCGCGCATTCTTTCCGGTTATCTCCGCGACCCTATACCGATACTGTCAAAGCCTGGCAAAAACTGCTTGTCAAAAATGGATATGCCGGTCGGACCGTACCAAAAGCCTATGGCGGCTATGGAGCAGAGCCTGACATTCTTAAAAACCGAATTATTGCCGACGAATTTTTCGCTGCTGACATACCGCAAGGGCTTTATAGTCAGGGCATTTCCATGCTCGTGCCCACACTTCTTGAGCACGGAACGGAAGAACAAAAGAAAACCTGGATTGGCCCGACAATTCGGGGGGATGTCATGTGGTGCCAGGGCTACTCGGAGCCAAATTCGGGATCTGATCTAGCCAGCCTGCAAACGAGCGCGATCGAGGACGGTGACGATTTTCTGATTAACGGGTCAAAGATCTGGACATCATCTGCACATATTACACCCATGATTTTCTGCCTCGTTCGGACAGAGCCTGATGCCTCCAAATATCAGGGGATCAGCTATCTGATTTTCCCAATGGATACACCGGGGATTGACGTGCGGCCCTTACAAACAATGACGGGGCACCCGTCCTTCAACGAAGTCTTCTTCACGGATGTTCGGGTCCCAAAAAACGCAGTAGTTGGTGGTCGGGGAAATGGGTGGAAAGTCGCCAATAGTACGCTTAAGCATGAGCGGGGCATGCTCTCAAACGCCAATGGCTCGCTGGAACGCCTGAACAAGATTTCTACGCTGCTCAAGAAGGAAATGCTGGACGGACGCCCGCTTTGGGAAAATAAAAATCTGACAGACCGGTTCGTCTCCCTGCAGGCTCGGGTTCAAGCTATGCGGTTTCATGAAATGCGGCTTTTGACACGCACCAAGGATGGCAAGGCTCCCGGACTTGGAGATATGATCTGCAAGCTTTTAGGCTGCGAATTAAACCACCAACTCGACGCACTCGCCATTGATGCCCTTGGTGAAATCGGCGTTCTTTATGATGGTATCCCTTCAGCGAAGGAAGATGGCATCTGGCAGCAATGGTATATGTATGATCTCGGCCTCATAATCGGTGGCGGCACAGCACAAATCCAAAAAAACATCATCGCGGAGCGGGGACTGGACATGCCGCGGGAACCGCGCCATCAGAAAGGTTCGTAACATGTATTTCGGTCTTTCTGACGAACAGCTCATGATACAGAACAGCTTTCGGGGCTCCCTGGAACGCAATGTAACACTGGATAGTATCCGCCGGATTAGTACGGGCGATGAGCCTTTTGACGGCGCTCTTTGGCAAGAACTGTCCGGGCTTGGCATGACCGCGCTTTTGATTCCGGAACAATATGGCGGTGCAGCTCTTGGTCTGATAGAGGCGGTTGTTGTCGCGGAAGAGCTTGGAAAAAGCGCCGCGCCTGTACCGTTTGTCGGAACAGCAGTTGTTGCGCCATTGGCGATCATGCTGATGGCTGATGAGACCCAGAAATCTGAATGGTTGCCCAGACTTGCCGACGGATCCGTCCGGATCGGTGTCGCCATTTCCGAGTTGGCCAGTGGTGCGCGGCGAGGTTCAGGCCTGACAGAGGAAAACGGGACTCTTACTGGCACGGCGTCTTTTGTGATAGATGCCGCCGGCGCTGATGCCTTTGTCGTTGCTGATCGCCAGCAAGGATTTCATCTGGTCGGCGCGGATTCACCCGGATTGGAAATCATCCATTCTCCCACCATCGATGGGACCCGCCCGATCGCTGAGCTGAAGTTTCAAAATGTGCAGGCATCCGGGCTTCCACAGACGACGTCTGACAAAATCGACAGAGTGCTCAATGCCGGTCGGATCATCCTGGCCGCGGAAAGCTTCGGCGCCGGACAGGAAATGTTGCGGCAAGCCGTGGCCTACGCAAAGGATCGCAAGCAATTTGACCGGGCAATCGGATCCTTCCAGGCTGTCAAACATATGTGCGCGGAAATGGCCGCGGAACTTCAACCCTGTCAGGCATTGATATGGTATGCCGCCTACGCCTTCGACGTTATGTCAGATGATGCAGAGCTATCCGGGTTGCTTGCAAAATCACAAATGGACGATGTCGGCCGCTTTGTTGCGCGTACCGCAACCGAGGTCCATGGCGGGATGGGATATACAGACCTGATGGGCCTGCATTTCTGGTTTAAACGCATCGGTTTTAACCGGGCAACATGGGGAGCGCCGGAAAAACTACGCGCCGATGCCGCCCGACTGCAAGGGCTGGGCTAGTTAAACTTTATATGGCTGCCGCAAGATAACTTGCCTGGTTTATCGCCCGTTTTGCATCAAGCTCCATGGCTTCATACGCACCGCCAACCAGCTGGGCTGACGCGCCCTCTTTCACCAGTTGATCAAAAAGCTCTCGTTTTGGTGTCTGCCCGGCGCAAATGATCACTGTATCAACGTCCAGTATTTCGTATTGATCATTGATCCGCAGATGCAATCCGTCATCATCAATCTTCAGATACTCAACCCCATTGATCATTTTTACACCCCGTCTGGCCAGTGCCAGGCGATGTGTCCAGCCAGTGGTTTTGCCAAGGCCGCGTCCAACCGGTGTGGATTTGCGCTGCAGCAATGTAACTTCCCGATCTGCCGCCTCGACCACGGGCTCTACGCCTGTTACGCCGCCGCGGGGATGGTTTTCAAAATCGATACCCCATTCTTTGGCAAAAATGTCAATATCAAGAGCGGCCGATTTACCCGCATGCATAATCTTCTCGGCCACATCAAACCCGATGCCTCCGGCCCCCATAATTGCAACTTTTTTCCCCACAGGGACCGCTCCGTTGATGACATCAATATAGCTCACTGCTTTTTCATGGGTGATTCCTTCGATGTCGGGAACACGCGGTGTAATGCCTGTTGCGACGATGACTTCGTCATATCCTTTTGCCAGCAACATCTCTTTATCTACAGATATATTGAGATATAGAGGTATTTTTCGTTTCTCGATGATGCGGTTAAAATAGCGGATCGTCTCGTAAAATTCCTCCTTGCCCGGGATCTGTTTTGCAAGATTAAACTGCCCGCCAATTTCAGAGGATGCATCATAAATCGATACGCTATGGCCCCGCTTGGAAGCGACATCCGCATAGGCCAGGCCAGCCGGGCCAGCGCCAATGATCGCAATATTTTTCGGGTTTTCGCTCTTCACGTAATTCAGTTTGGTTTCATGGCAGGCCCGCGGGTTTACCAGACAGCTGACTTCCTGATGGCCGCCAAAAGTATGATCGAGACAGGCCTGATTACAGGCAATGCAGGTATTGATCTCGTCCTCGCGACCTTCTGCTGTTTTTCGCATAAACTCCGCATCGGCCAGCATTGGCCGCGCCATGGAAACGATGTCCGCATCGCCTTTCACAAGAACAGCCTCCGCGACATCGGGCATGTTAATCCGGTTACTGGTGATGGTCGGGATGCTCAGCTCTTTACGCAATCGCCCTGTCACGCCGGCAAAGGCTGCGCGGGGGACCATGGTCGCAATGGTCGGCACGGCTGCTTCATGCCAGGTGAAATGAGTACTGATAATATTCACGCCGACCGCTTCCAGTTTCTTTGCCAGCGTAACGACCTCATCCCAGGACATACCGCCCTGCAACATGTCCATGGCCGCAATTCGAAAAACGAGAATAAATTCCTGTCCGACAGCCTCGCGAATACGGCGCATCAGCTCAAGCGGAAAGCGCATCCTGTTTTCGTAGGAGCCACCCCACTGGTCGGTTCTTTGATTGGTTTTTTCGACGAGAAAAGTACTGACGAGATAGCCCGCAGATCCAATCATCTCGATCCCGTCATACCCGGCCTCCTGCGCCCTTACAGCGCAATTCACCATATCGGCAATTTGTTTCTCAATCCCTGCTTCATCCAGTTCATGGGGCGTATTGGGTGAGATCCGAGACCGGACTGCTGAGGGTGCCACGGCCCCTTTATTCCGTGCGAGAGGGCCCATATGCAATATCTGCATACATATTTTCACATCCGGATCCGCCTCATGAACCGCTTCCGTGATCAGCCGGTGCTGGGCGGCTTCTTCCCTCGTTGATAGCTTGGCACCCATACCACCTTCAAGATTTGGCGAAATTCCGCCGGTGATGATCATACCAACACCTCCACGCGCCCGTTCCGCAAAATAAGGCGCCATGCGCTCAAATCCATCTTCCAGTTCTTCCAGGCCCGTATGCATGGAGCCCATAAGGGCACGGTTCTTCAACTGAGTGAATCCCAGATCAAGCGGTGAAAACAAATTCGGGTATTTTTCAAATGCCGACATGATGCTACTTCTCTTTTTTATCGAAATTCTTATGCGTGACGCGTTCCTGCGGCAGGTGGTGTCCGCGCCGGTCCGGCAAAGCACTGAGCCACCGCCATCCACCGTGTCGCAATTTCACCGGTAACCTTTAATGAAGTATCGGCAATATTGCGGGTCTGTGTGACAACCTGACAAAATTCCGCCGCATCGCCCTCAATCAGGTCTGCCGAGTTGTTATCATTCCATTCCCAGATAGCTCCTGAAGGAGCCTTTAGCCGCACATGCGGAACATTCTCAGGTATGGGTTCTTCGCGGTTTTTAAAGGTCCAGCCAAAGGTATTGATGCCCATAACGGCAATGCTTTTGATCCGATCCTCATTTTGCCGTTCGGTCCCCAGCAAATCATAAATCTCTTGAGCGTGCGACCAGGTTTCCATCAGCCTGGCAGAAATACTGCTTCTTGCACTCATACTGGGACCAACCCATTTTAATCGCTGTTTTGGATCAGCCGCATAAAAACGATCCGCCATTGAGTGATAATAATCATGCCAGGCATCCCTGAGTGCGATCCCTTTCAAACCTTTGAGCATTTCATCAGTCGCCTCAACCAGTGAGCCGGATTTCTCCTGCAATCCTTTTAACTCAGTATAGGTTTGCACGAAGGCGTCTTCGTCTGACAATGTCAGATCCGCCACATAATTGAAATAATGCAGATGTTGCAGGACGTCATTAATTGTCCAGTCCCTGAACAATGTGACTTTGTCATATTCAGCCTCTGACAATGGTTTGATAAGATTGTAAAGAGCTTCACTCTCATCTTTAAAGTCGTAAGCTTCTGCTAACATCCGTCTTCTCCTACCTTTACTCTATCGGCTTATTCTGCCGCTTCTATTTCGATCAAAAAATCGTCTATGGCAACCTGTTGGGAAGCGAGTGCCGCTACCTCGCTCACCACACCATCGATATCGGCCAGAATATCATGCTGCATTTTCATGGCTTCTAAAACAGCCAAACGATCCCCTGCATTAACATCATCGCCGGCCTGCACGAAAACCTCCAGCAAGGTGCCATGCATCGGTGCGACAATCCTGCCGTTCCCCGCCGCGATTTCAGCATTTTGCGCAAAAGCGATCGAATTACGGAAATGATGGGTAACGCCATGCTCCGAAATTTCAAGAACATTATCTGTAGATCCATCATAATGAACGCGGCGGCGCCTGTCATTTACAGTCAGTGTGGCCGTATCATTTGTGATGGAAACAAGGTCAATGAGGATGACGGTATCCCCTAAACGTACTTCGTAAGAGCCATCCCGCATCGGAGAGACAGTCAGATCAATTGTTTCTTCACCCCAACTATAGATATACCGGGTCAGCAAGCTTCCGCCACTGGACCAATCTTGCAACTGAGGGCTTCCAAAAATCGCCTTGGTCCGTACTTTCTCCCGCTCGCAATGATACTGTATAACGGCGGCCGTAGCCGCTTGTTCTGGCGCCGGAAGATCGATTTTTAGATCCTCATCGGAAAATTCCTGTGCGATAAAGGCCGTTGTTGCCGACCCTTCTGCAAAACTGTCTTTTGACAACACATCTATCAAGAACCCGCGATTGGTTGTCAGGCCAAATAAGACCGTTTCCTTGAGCGCATCGATTAACCTATGCCGGGCTATTTCTCTTGTTTCACCATATGTTACCACTTTGGCAATCATCGGGTCGTAGAATGGCGAAATATCCTGCCCCGCCTCTATACCACTATCAAAGCGGACTCCCGCTCCCGCCGCCGGTATCCATTTCGAAATCGTCCCAGTGCAAGGTAGAAAGTCCTGCGCTGTGTCCTCAGCGTAAAGGCGCACCTCAATAGCATGCCCGGTCAGTTCAATATCCGATTGTTCCAGCCCAAGCAAACCGCCTTCCGCTACTTTAATTTGCAGAGCCACCAGATCAAGACCGGTGATAAGTTCGGTTACCGGATGCTCCACTTGCAGGCGCGTATTCATTTCCAGAAAATAGAAATTTCCACCGCTATCGAGTAAAAACTCAACGGTTCCAGCGCCCCGATACTGAATGCTCCGTGCTGCCTCCACGGCGGCGGCCCCCATTTTCTCGCGCAATTCTGCTGTCATTATCGGACAGGGAGCTTCCTCAACCACTTTCTGATGGCGCCGCTGGACGGAGCAGTCGCGTTCGCCAAGATGAATAACGTTACCATGGCTGTCTGCGAACACCTGGACTTCCACATGCCGCGGCTCAAGAATTGCTTTTTCCAGAATTAACTCATCGGAGCCGAAAGCGTTTAGAGCCTCAGACCTTGCAGAGGCCAACGCGTCCGTCAGGTCCGCAGCGTCCCTCACCAGACGCATCCCGCGGCCACCACCACCTGCCGCAGCTTTTACCATGATCGGGAAGCCGATAGTCTTCGACGCTGCAATCAAGGTATCGTCCGATTGATCCGCATCTTCATACCCCGGAACGCAGGGTACATTAGCCGCAATCATTCGGCGTTTTGCAGCTGCCTTATTGCCCATCAAGTCTATGGAGTCAGCTGTGGGTCCTATGAACACGAGGTCCGCAGCGTCGCAGGCACGGGCAAATTCCGCGTTCTCCGACAGGAACCCGTAGCCGGGATGGATTGCTTCAGCCCCGCTTTCCTTCGCCGCTTTCAGAATCCGATCCATATCAAGATAAGATTGCCCGACCGGAGACGGCCCGATATGTACCGCATCATCGGCCATTTTCACATGTGGCGCGTCCGCATCCGCATCGGAATAAACAGCAATGGTTTTATAGCCGAGACTTTGCGCCGTCCGCATGACACGGACGGCAATTTCCCCGCGATTGGCAACTAATATGTTCTGGAAGTTTCTCATTTTTCTCTAACCTGCAAATTTGGTTCTTTTATTTTTATTTCGCTCAATATCCCTACAGTCTGGCGACACCAAAACTGTTTGGATGCAGGGTTCGATTGCGCGCCTCCCAGCATGTTTGCAAAGCAAATCCCAATACCTTTCGGGAATCCCTTGGATCAATGACACCCTGATCAAGCAACCGGCCGGACGTATAAAAGGCATCTGCCTGGCTATCAAAATGATGTATGAGCCTCGCTTTTTGAGCAGCGAAGGCCTCTTCATCAACGTCCTGACCTTTACGCTCCGCAACTCCGCGCGCCACCTGCTCCATGGTTGTCGCCGCCTGCTCTCCGCCCATTACGCCGGTTTGAGCGTTTGGCCAGGCAAAAAGAAAATCTGGCTCATACGCAAAGCCCCCCATTCCGTAGTTTCCAGCGCCGAAGCTCGCACCGATGTAAAGCGTAAGCTTTGGCACCCGGACATTGGCGACCGCCTGGATCATTTTGGAGCCATGCTTGATCATGCCACGCTGTTCATATTCTTTACCGACCATATATCCGGTAATATTATTGAGGAAAATAATCGGAATATCCGCTTGGTCGCAAAGCTGGAAGAATTGCCCTCCTTTCGCGGCACTGTCCGGATCAATGGGTCCATTATTACCGACAATACCGACGGCATGACCATAGATACTTGCCTGCAGACAGACGAGAGTTGATCCGTAACGAGGTTTGAATTCGTCAAATTCCGAGCCATCCACCAGTCGGGCGACAACTTCACGGACATCATAGGGTTTCCGGTAATCCACCGGAACGACACCGGCAATTTCATCCGGATCGTAAATAGGCTCTTCGAAGGTCTCTATGGTCGGCCGGGCACAGTTCTTATTCCAGTCAAGCCGTCCAACGATATCCCGGGCGATTAATAATCCGTGCGCGTCATCTTCTGCCAAATACTCAACCAAGCCGGTAGTCGTCGCATGCATTTCTGACCCGGCTAATTCTTCTTCATCGGAAATTTCTCCCGTGGCCGCCCGCACAAGCGCCGCGCCGCCTAAAGATGCCCGGCCGCGTCCCTTAATACCAATGACGTAATCGCTCATGCCGGGCAGATAGGCCCCGCCCGCGGTCGACGGCCCGTGCAAAACAACGAATGTCGGTATGCCCGCAGCGCTCAGTTTGGCCAGACGTTGAAATCCACCGCCACCCCATGCCCAGGATTCCACCTGATATTTCAGCAGATTCGCCCCGGCACTTTCAACCAGGTGAACGAAGGGCAGCTTTTTATCAATGGCTATGTCCTGACAGTTACGCAGCTTCTCACCGGATTTCTGCGTCATGGCTCCCGCATTAATTCCGCTATCACTGGCGCATATCATACATCGAACGCCATTGATAAATCCAATGCCCGTTATGGAACTGGCGCCGGGAATACTTTTTTCCCGATCATCCGTATCCACCATATAATTTGCCAGCCCAAACAACTCCAGAAAGGGCATTCCAGGATCCAGTAAACGCACAACACGCTCCCGCGGCGTCAGTTGCCCGCGCTGTTCGAATATGGGACGACGGCGTTCCGATAGATCCCTGGCTCTGTCCTTTAGGGCGTGAAGGTCGTCTATCAGAGACAACATCTCTTGCCGGTTCGTAACATAAGAATCGGAAGTCGATACAATCTTGGACGTAAAGGCAGTCATTCGGGGCTCCCCGTTTTTTATTGTTTTTTATTAATTCTTGATAACATGAATATGCCAACAGAGTTAGAGAAAAGGTGCCGAACAGCTGTGTATTGCTGCAAAGTCATACCTTGGATTATCAGACCTCATCTCAGATCAAACCTATTGTTATCTTGTTGTCACCCTGGATAGAAGCGACCGCTCAAAAGAGGATTGCTTTTTCTTTGGATCAACACTATCATTCATGAATGAATGTTTCAAATTGTAATTACGGATGGCAAACTCAAGATACATAAAAAAATGGTCTCCAAATAAGCTGGAGCGTTGTGCTCGGATTTCAGGATACCAGGTTACCAAAAAATCTGGTGTTTGCAGGAGACACAATCTAGACTGCACCCGTATGGCATATGAAATGGTTGCAACAGGTAGTGATCATTTATGCGCTTCACACGACATAAAATGGCACTAAGAATAATAAATAAAAGGAGCCGAAAGAGATGGAAGTAGGAATATTGGCCTATGGTGGATACATTCCCCAAAGCCGATTACAGCGTAGCGAAATTGCGAAAGCACATAGCTGGTTTAATCCCGGATTAAATGGCCTCGCGAAAGGTGAGCGGGCGATGGCGAACTGGGACGAAGACAGTGTGACTATGGCTGTTGAAGCGGCGCGCGACTGTTTAGGAGATATGGATCGCGATGCGATTTCCGCCGTCTATATGGCCTCAACCTCTTTTCCCTTCAACGATCGACAAAATGCCGGGATCGTCGCCGACGCCCTGAATTTAAAATCCGGACTTCAAACCATGGATTTTTCGTCCTCGCAACGGGCCGGCAGTGCTGGCCTCTCGCTGGCCCTGCACGTCGCCAAGGGAAGTAGTGAACCGGTTCTTTACACGACAGCCGAGAAACGCGAAACCCGCGCAGCCAGCCCGTTGGAATTCACCTCTGGTGATGGTGCTGCAGCCTTCCTCGTTGGTCAGGGCAAGGTGATTGCAAAATTGCTTGCCAGCCATACCGAGGCCGTGGACTTCGTCGACCATTTTCGCGGTGAAGGTGAAGCCTATGACTATAGTTGGGAAGAACGTTGGGTCCGTGATGAGGGCTATTTGAAAATAGTTCCCGCAGCGATCGCCTCCGTGCTGGAACAAAGTGACGTCGACCCCTCCTCAATTACAACTTTTTGTTTTCCTGTGGCCGCGAAGCGTATTGCTGCAACTCTGGCGAAACAAATGGGTTTTCCCGAAACCTCTGTTGCTGACAATCTGCAAGCCAATTGCGGAGAAACCGGCACAGCCCATTCGATGGTCATGCTGGCGCAGGCGCTTCAGAACAGTAAACCCGGTGACAAAATTCTGGTCGCGAGTTTCGGACAAGGCAGTGATGCACTATTGTTCGAAGTTACTGATGAAATCGCCAATTTAGCCCCGCGTATGGGCATCACCGGGTATCTCGCCCGTCGTTACGCCGAATCAAACTACAATAAATTTCTGGCCTTTCACGATCTGATCAATCTCGAGCGGGGCATTCGCGCTGAGACCGATAAGAAAACCGGTCTGACCACATTGTACCGTAACAAGAATATGGCGCAACGGATGCTGGGCGGAAAATGTACCCAATGCGGTACAGCTCAGTTTCCGAAAAGCAATATGTGCGTAAACGAGAATTGCGGCGCCGTCCATACGCAAGAAGACTATCCGTTCGCGGATCGAATTGCCCGCGTCAATTCCTTCACCGCCGACCGGCTTACCTATTCACCGGACCCACCGGCATATTATGGTATGGTCCAGTTTGAAGAGGGCGGACGGCTAATGAGCGATTTTACGGATATTTCGCCTGAGTCGGATGTTGAAGTCGGTATGGCGATGCGCATGGTGTTCCGTGTGAAAGATTACGACAACAAGCGTGGATTTAGACGCTATTTCTGGAAAGCGACTCCCGTAGCCGCTGCACAAAAAGGAGAATAACAATGGCCTCAGGAATTAAAGATAAAGTAGCTATTCTTGGTATGGGGTGCTCGCGCTTTGGTGAACGGTGGAATGACAATGCTGAGGATCTTATGATCGAGGCGTTCATTGAAGCCCTCGAGGATGCCGGCATTGAGAAAAGCTCAATTGATGCAGCCTGGTTCGGAACCGGTATTGAAGAAGAGCATGTGGGCAAATCGGCTGTACCGCTATCAATGGCGCTGCGCCTGCCGAATATCCCTGTCACCCGCGTGGAAAACTATTGCGCCAGTGGATCAGAAGCTTTTCGGGGAGCCGTTTATGCCGTTGCGTCCGGTGCCTGCGATATCGCCCTGGCGCTTGGCGTGGAGAAACTAAAAGACACCGGTTATGGCGGCCTGCCACAACGCAACCGGGGCTCCGTAAACGACATGTTCTGGGCCAACGCATCAGCTCCTGGCTCCTTCGCTCAACTTGCGACTGCGTATTCCGCTAAGCATGGTGTCAGCAAGGAAGACATGAAAAAAGCCATGGCTCATATTTCCGTCAAAAGCCATGATAACGGATCGCGAAATCCGAAGGCTCACCTGCGCAACCAGATAAACGAAGAAAAAGTCATGAATGCGCCGATGATTGCCGAGCCTCTGGGCCTTTTCGATTGTTGCGGTGTTAGTGACGGCTCCGCCTGTGCCATCGTAACAACGCCTGAAATTGCCAAGGCTCTTGGCAAGAAGGATTTGATCACCGTCAAGGCAATGCAGCTTTCTGCGTCCAACGGTCGCGAGGCCCAGCATAATTCATGGGATGGCAGCCATTTCGTGACAACACGTGCCGCCGCGAACCGGGCCTATAAGGAAGCTGGAATTACAAAGCCTCGGGATCAAGTTAGCCTGTTCGAGGTCCATGACTGTTTTTCAATCACAGAGCTGGTGACAATGGAGGACCTGTTCATTTCCGACGAAGGACAAGCCGTAAATGACATTATGAATGGCTTCTTCGACGCCGATGGTGAAATTCCATGTCAGATTGACGGCGGGCTCAAATGCTTCGGCCATCCCATCGGAGCGTCCGGTTTGCGAATGATCTACGAGATGTATCTGCAGATGAACGGACGCGCCGGTGATCGACAACGGAGCGAAGAACCGGTGTTCGGAATGACCCATAATCTTGGGGGCTTCCCTCACCAGAATGTTTGCTCACTGACAATCGTTGGAAAAGAGGGCGCCTGACCCTTCGCCGGCTAAAACCAAGTCATCATTCCAACCGGCATTTGCCGGTTGGTTTGTTTTAAGGCAGAGTTTAATTAAATAAAAAAAAGAGGGAGGACGATATGTCTGAAAGCAATGTTGCAGAGATGACTGTCATAGAGGGAATAGCCACAATTACCATGACGCGTCCAGAAAGACGGAACGCCTTTACCCAAGAATTGCAGAACTGTCTTTCCGGATTAATTACCGAAATATCCAGCCGGGACGACATTGATGCGGTTGTCCTTACCGGCAGCGGCGGAAGTTTCAGCGGCGGCGGCGATATCAAGGGCATGCTTAAAAATCAGCCAAAGGAAGGGGAGCCCGGAGCCGATTACCGGAAACGAATTTACGCCATTAACGACTGGATACAACGTTTTCGGAATTTGGAAGTTCCCGTCATCGCTGCCGTTGACGGCGCAGCATATGGTGGCGGCTTTTCGCTAGCTCTCTGTGCGGACTTTATTCTCTGCTCTCCTACTGCGCGTTTTTGTTCTGTATTCTGCCGCATTGGCGCGGTTCCCGATTGCGGCATTATGTATGTTCTGCCCCGTATGATTGGCATGCAACGGGCCAAGGAAATCATGTACACAGGTCGCCCTGTTCTGGCGGAAGAAGCAAAGGAAATCGGGATCGCGTTCGAAATTCACCCCAAAGAAGAACTTTTAGACGCCGCACAAATCCTCGCAAAACGGCTTCAGCTTGCCAGCGGGAAAGCCTTCGCCCTGACGAAAAGAATTACAAATCAATCTCTCGATCTGGATTCCCAATCCGTATTGGAAATGGAAGCATCTGCGCAGGAGATATGCTTCAATACGGATTACAATAAAGATGCGGTTGCGCGCTTTACCAAAAAGGAACCGCTGCTATACAATTGGGAAAGCTAAGGCGCTCCCGCTAAGCAAGGAAACCTGTTCTGGAAAATCCAATTTCCACGCTTTAGCTGTTTTTATCCAAAATGGCTTCGCGCAGGTCTTCATATTCGTCTTTAGAAATAGTGCCTGTATCAAAGGCCTTTTTTAAATCAATCAATTCCTGCCCGACTGTTTTATCAGTAACAGTCGCTGGTTCGTTACTACCGCAAGCCGAAAGAAAAGCAACTGTCGAAAGTATAATCCAAAATTTTGACATTTATACACCCCCACTATTTCAATTGATGGTCATCAATATTACACCAATATCAGCTAATTTGCACAATTATTTAAAGTCCCCCACTTAAACTAGCTTTACCGGAGGTCACCGATATCTTCTTTCAATACCCGCTTAAGTACTTTACCTGTGGCGTTTCGCGGCAGCTCATCCATAAAAAGGACGTGCTTGGGGATTTTGAATCGGGCCAGCTTGTCCTGACAAAATAATAGGAGATCTTCAGCTGATATATCTGAGTCAGGAGATTTGACAACAACCGCACAACCAACTTCATCCCAACGATCATCGGCGACACCGATAATAGCAATATCTGCAATGCCCTCCATTTTGAACAGGATACTCTCAACTTCCGCCGGATAGACATTTTCCCCACCTGATATGTACATATCTTTCCAACGATCAACGATATAATAGTGGCCTTCTTCGTCCATGCGGCAGGCATCTCCGGTATGCAGCCAACCGTCCGTGATAGTTTCTGCATTGGCTTCCGGCCGGTTCCAGTATCCTGGGGTAATATTTGGCCCTTTCACCCATAACTCTCCGGTTTCACCTTGCGCCACATCTTCACCGTCTTCACCGACGACACGAACTTGAGTATTCATGGCCAGCTTTCCGGTCGACCCCGGTTTTCCTGTCGCCATGGCTGCATCCTGAACAAGAACAGTGGGACTTGTTTCCGTCATGCCATAGCCCTGCTGAAGCGCAATACCCCGAGCCTCGTAGGTTTCAAGTAATGGAACAGGAGTTGGCGCGCCCCCGATGCCGGCACATACCAAGCGGGAAAAATCAGTTGTAACAAAATCCGGATGCTGGCTCATAAACAAATAGTTCGCCGGAACGCCAAAGAAATGACTGAGGCCCACATCGGCATCATCAATGAGACGCAAGCATTCCGCCGGGTCAAATGCGCGCATAACCAAAGTTGTTCCGCCCACATACAAGGCAACTGAACTGTAACAATTCAACCCGCCCGTATGAAACAGTGGCAGAATGGTAAGGGCAACAGCGTCCGGCGTGAATCCCATGGGAAACCCCATGTTCACAGCGTTATAAAATGTCATGCCATAGGTGTTTATGGCTCCCTTTGGCAGTCCCGTCGTTCCGGAGGTATACATGATCGTCCAGATATCGTCATGAGTAACTTCAACTGGAGCCGGCTTTGACTCTGCGCCCCGTATTGCGGCTTCATATGGGGTATCTCCACCACCGCCACTGGTTTCCAGAGATTGTTTAAAACTGGTTTTTTCTTTGAGTTCGGCTATTTCATTGTTGAATTGGCTGTCGTGGATCATAATCTTTGGCGCGGCGTCATTTATGATAAATTCCAGCTCTGACACCGTTAGGCGCCAGTTTAACGGTAGAAATATGGCACCGATTTTCGCGCAGGCATGTTGCATTTCGAACATATCGGTGGAGTTCATTGCCAGAACACCGACACGGTCCCCTTTTTCAATTCCGCAATTTATTTGCAAATGAGACGCTAGCCGGTTGCTCCGATCATTCGCTTGTGAATAGGTAAAGGATCGATTGGAATGCAGGTCAATCCAAACCGTTTTATCTGGAACCCGGTTTGCGTGCCCCTCAAGCCAATCGTAATGCAATACAGCCATAATGTTCTCTCCCAGTTTTATTTTTTTCCTAAATGCCCATTTGACGGGCGACAAGGTCTCGCATTATTTCTTCTGACCCTCCGCCGATGGCCATTACGCGAACTTCCCGATATATTCGCTCCACGCGGCAACCGCGCATGTATCCCGCACCTCCAAGAATTTGCATCGCCTCACGGGCGCAAAACTCCATGGTTAATGTGGACTGCACCTTCAACAATGATAAATCCGCGACAGGCTTCTCACCAGCCTGAACCCGCAAAGCACATTGCTCCAGATAGGCTTGCGTCGCATTAATTTTACGCGCCATTTCTGCAATTTTGTGCCGTATCACCTGGTGATCAGCCAGCCTTTTACCGAAGGTGTATCGTTCCCGGGCCCATGCGATAGCATCTTCCATACATACACGTGCCAGGCTGTTCGAGCTTGCAGCCATCCACAACCGCTCACTATTGAAATTCGTCATAATGCCAATAAAGCCATTATTCTCCTGACCGATGAGATTCTCCTTCGGAACCCTTACGTCGTCGAAATATAGCGCTGCAGTATCTGATGCCCACCAACCTTGTTTTTTCAGGGATGTTCTTGTAAACCCGGGCATGTCGCGTTCGATCAGCAACAAGGAAATTCCGCTACGGCCCTCTCCACCCGTTCTGACAGCGACCGTATAATAGTCCGCGCGCATGCCACCGGTGATAAACATCTTCGAACCATTGACGATATAGTGATTGCCCTCCAGAACTGCCTTTGTCTTGATGTTTGCGACATCAGAACCACCGGAGGGTTCCGTGATAGCCAATGCATGAATTTTCTCTCCCGCTAGTACCGAAGGCGCCACCCGAGCCTTCATCTCATTTGTACCGATGGCAAGGACAGGCGGAAGCCCTATATTATGCACGAGGAGACTAGCGTTAATGCCGCCAGCACTGAGCCGCGACATTTCCTCTGCGGTGATCAATTGAAAAAATTCATCTTCAACAGGCGTTCCTCCATATTCTTCAGGGTAGCCAATGCCAAGCAGTCCAATCTCCGCCGCCTTCTTGTAAAGTTCCCGGGGAAATTCTCCTGCCTCATCCCACTCATCTACATGGGGCATAATTTCTTCGTCAACAAATGACCGCAATGTTGCCCGCCAGGACTTATGATCTTCTGTGTAGTATGGTCCCAAATACCGATGATCAAAATCAAACGGGTTATCACCATCATCATACTGGATCGGCATCGGCATTTTCCTTTTGTTTTTTGACCGGCGTCTTCCGGATTATGCGGATCGAATGCATTCGCAAGGATACATACTAACGCAAGCAAGGAAAAATTGCTCTTAAATAAAAAGCCTTCCGGATGGTTTTTTTATGATAAAACATATTACGGCTACTTTGAAGATCAGAAACCAGATCCCGGAAACAGCCAACTATAGCGCCATTGGGGGGCGTATTGTCATGAAAGAACTAGGATGATTGAGAGCGAACCCATCGGTAAGCAACAAGCGAAAAGCCAACGGGCCCGGCGGTCACTCTGTGAGGCGACGGTTGCTTGCCTGGTCCGAGATGGATATGCTGAAACATCCCTCAATCGGGTCGCTGCACTCGCCAACTTATCCAAGGGCGCTTTACAACATCATTTCTCCACAAAAGAAGACTTGATGGTTGCAACTGCTAATTTTCTTCTCCAACGCCCCTTCGAAACACCGGAGCATGCAGGTGAGGTCCCGCATAGCGTCGCGGATTATATAAAACTCACCTGGCACAAATTAGTAAACACGGAGGGGTATCGGGCATTGCTGGAAATTCTGGTCGCAGCGCGAACCGATCGCATGCTTCAAACTAGGCTTTCGGACACCTTACTCACCTGGAATGATGCGCTGAACGAACAGGCCAGAGGAAAATTCACGTCCAAATTAGGGTATGAGCAAGATGTCGAAATATTGATGACCATGACACGCAGCCTAATGCGGGGACTTGTCATTCAAGATCAATATTCTGAAGATCCTGCCCTCGCAATCCAATATATTGATCGGTGGATAGAATTAATTTCACCCCTGCTAGAACTTAAATCGACGGCAGAACGCCTTTGAAGTTTTAGGTGAAATAGCCTAATGATACTAGAAACAAACGGCTCATTTGTGAGAAAGGAATAACCCCGTGACGTATAGCTGCTTCGATGTTCAAATCGACAATAACATTGCCCATATCATTCTCAACCGCCCTGAAAAAAGAAACAGCATGATCCGGTCCTTCTGGGATGAGTTGCCGGAAATCGTCAAAGATATAGATGACAACGCGAAAGCAAGGGTAATCGTTATTTCCTCAACCGGCCCCCACTTTACTTCCGGGCTGGATGTCAGCTCTTTTGTAAAAGCAGAGAGTGACGACCCTGAAGAACAACGGGCCGCCCGTATTCGTGCGGGGTCGGATTTCTATGCGACCGTTAAAAACATGCAAGATAGCTTTACGTCCCTTGAAGCATGTCGGGTACCGGTAATTGCGGCCATACAAGGCGGCTGTATCGGTGGTGGTGTCGACTTGATCACGGCTTGTGATATGCGATATGCGACTGAGGATGCCTTTATTACCATTTTTGAGACCAATATCGGCATGACCGCGGATGTGGGAACCTTTCCGCGCATCACCAAACTGATCGCCGACGGCGTTGCCCGGGAATTAGCCTATACGGGTCGGCGGATGCTGGCAGTCGAGGCAAAAGATGTCGGCTTGATCAATAATGTTTATGCGGACCAAGAAGAGATGATGAAAAATGTCATGGCGGTGGCGTCGGAAATTGCCAGCAAGGCACCGCTTGCCATTACGGGCTGCAAACGCATGATGAATTATTCTCGAGATCATACAGTAGCAGACAGCCTTGATTACATCGCTATTTGGAACGCTAGCATGCTTCAGCGGGAAGAAATATTTGAAGCCATGAAAGCAAATGCAGAGAAAAGACCGGGCGATTTTGTCGACTTACCAGCCGTCAAAAAGTCGATTGGCTAGAAAAAATTTGAGATCCTATGTACCGGTGTCGATCAAAAGCCATCCGAAAACATGGCCTGACACGCCATCTCCAATAGGTATATTAGATTGACAAAATAAACCATTATTGATAGAATTCTGCCTGTCTCAGAGCATCAAATGTAAGGGACCACTTAATTCATTTTCCTCTGGGATTTAACCACTTTGCTTGCCCGCACTACGCCTGGGCAAGCAAGGCAAACCGGAGGCACCATTATGCATACCCTTCTAAATTGGATGTCCGCTTTTCTTGCCGGGCTTTGTAAAATATTTATTGTCACACCCGAAACACTCCGGCAGGGTCGCCGGGGGAATTTGCCACCACCGACTGGTGGAATTGCCTCTTAATTGAAGCTAAATTCAGCACCTGTAATAATTTCCGGCCAAGGGCATACAGTGCGATCTTCGAACGTTATTTCAGGTAAAATGAAAAGATGGTGCGCCCGGCAGGACTCGAACCTGCTACCTCAAGATTAGGAATCTTACGCTCTATCCTGATGAGCTACGGGCGCAACGGGATCTATATATCAGATCGCCTATTTATCGAAAATGGGAAAATTCAAAAGGCTGTGAGATATTTTACTGTGTATTTCCTGATTGCTGGATCAACAGCTACTGCACCCCCATCAAAGATACTAAACCAAACGGACGCGATAACAATTCCATTGCCCGAGCGTGAGGCTTGAGGAGTAAAAAAGCCGCCTGAAGAATTCATCGGCGGCTTTTCTTAATCAGTCTGACGCGAGAACACAGTTCTTCGCAAAATCTGCCGCTTCATTCGCGGACCAATCAGCCTTAGCTTTTTCCTTCATTGCCAAGCACCAATCCTTACTTCCAACTTCAGGATCACAGGCGGTTAGCCCGAACAATAAGAATGATGACGCAAGACACAATGTAATAACTTTAATCATGAGATTTCTCCAAGAATTGAAAAAGGGACGGCGTAAAACCAATTACACCGTCCCTCTTACTAGTTAGACAAAGTTACTTACTTTCTACAGTAACAACCACACGACGGTTGGCCGCATTAGGCGTTCCGTCAGGAGTGTCAACTTTCAAATCCTTTTTACCATAGCTGCGCATGATGATACGTTTTGCTTCGATGCCCATATCCATACCCATGAAGGCTACAGCTTCAGCACGACGCTCGCCAAGTTTGTCATTATATTCAACGGAACCAACTGTATCCGTGTAACCCGCAATCGTAATTTTCGGGTTCTTGAATTCTTTGACATAAGCTGCAGCGGCTTCGATTTCCTCAGCAGAACCTGGCAATGGAGTTGCAGAGTCAAAGTTGAAGTTTACTTCAAATGACTTGGCATCTTTCATCATCGGCTTCGCGACAACAACAACTTTTTCTTCAACAACAACGGCGACTGGCGCCATCATTTTGTCGATTACTTCCATGGAGCTGACGAAGCGGTCACGGCAAGCTGCAATATCTTTGGGCTGCCTATTTTCTTCCTGTTCCTGCACCCAGCAATCAAATGCTGTTTGCGCGCTGGCGACTTCATTTGGAAGTTTGTCCTGCACGCCTGTGGCTTTAACAGCCATCAAACGTTCGCGCGCGCCTTTTAACACTGGCTCACGATCCTTGGGAAGATGCCATTCTTCTGGATGATAAGGATCAACATTTTCACCTCTGGCCGCAGCCATGGCTTTTTCAGCGAAACGGTCACTGTCAATATAGTCGCCTTCATTATATTCAGCTTTCGCAAGCTCCATATAACCACCATAAAGTGCTTGTTGGAAAGGCGAACCACCCGGGGTTACCATTTCCGCCTGTTGTAATTTGCCACCACAAGCGGCCAGCACCAATGAGGCTGCCCCAAGAATTGCAAACTTAAGCGTATTTCTCATTTTAATCCCCTCAACCTCTAACCAAGGTTAATCTTTTAGAAAGAAACGTAACTAAACCAATACTAATACGTAAAACACCTATAAACAATAACAATTGCAGGCCGCCGTTATCCAAGCATGATGGCCGCAAAAAAAGCATTGCTCGCAATAGTAAGACATAAGAAAGTTTTTATTTAAGTCAACTAATTTACGCGCGATCACTAATAATTAAATATAGTCAGAAAAGATGGTCGAAATTTGGCCAAACAAAATTAAATATTCAATGACTAGAGTTTTAAACCAATACCGGTGGTTTTAAATCTATTCTCCTTACAATCAATCCGGCAACAACTATCATTGCTGCAGAACCGGTCAAGCAAAGTGATAAACCTCCAATTTGATAGAAAAGACCAGAAAATAGAGTTCCTGCCAGGCGACCGGCAGCATTCGCCATGTAGTAAAACCCTACGTCAAGGGTGATATTCTCTTCTTCTGTCAAAGCCAGTATCAAGTATGAATGTAAGGATGAATTGACCGCAAAAAGTGCCCCAAAAACTAGCAATCCAGAAACAAGGAGAAAAGTTGCCAGGTCGACACTCTCCACTGACGAGTCAACTGGTACAAAATAATAAACGAGTGCTGCGATCAAAAGAGGTGTTGCAGCCAGGCCATAGGCCCAGTGGCTTGCCGCAGCAACTTCGTCTGACAATCCATCCTGAGATTTCTTGATTATTCGGGGAGCAATAACCTGAACAAAGCCATAGGCAATAACCCAAATTGCCATAAAGCTTCCGATTTCAGCATAGCTCCAATCAAGTATATCGCGAAAATAAAGGGGAACTGCGACAACAAACCATACGTCCCTCCCCCCAAAAAGGAAAAACCTTGCGCCAGAAATCAGATTTATATTCTTACTCTTTGAAAGAATTTTTCGAAATGCTGGCTTAATAGTTATGTCACCAAGCGGCATACGCAGCAAAGCCATTGTGACACCTAGAATGAAGAGCAGACTTACCGCCATTGCAATCAAGGCAAACTGAAAACCCATTGCCATTAACAGAAAACCACCGAGAAAAAAGCCGATACCCTTGAGCGTATTTTTCGAGCCTGTTAGCAGAGCAACCAATTTGAACAACGTCGATGTAGAATTGTCAGAAACAAGCAATTTGACAGCGGACTTGGAGCTCATTTTTGCAAGATCCTTGGCAATCCCCGACAGCCCCTGGCAAACAAATACATAAAAGACCGAAAACTCCCGTGACCAGCTTGCATCGACAAAGGACAGCATAAAAAGAGCGACTATCTGCATAGCCAGCCCAGCATGCAAGGTGATACGTAGACCAAACCTCGCGGCAATCCAGCCACCAATCAAATTTGTCAAAACACCAGA
Source organism: Sneathiella marina (assembly GCF_023746535.1). Classification (GTDB taxonomy): domain Bacteria; phylum Pseudomonadota; class Alphaproteobacteria; order Sneathiellales; family Sneathiellaceae; genus Sneathiella; species Sneathiella marina. The sequence goes on from NZ_CP098747.1 coordinate 3,404,783, forward strand.
AACTTCATAAAAAACAAATAAGAAGGCAATTTCCAATGGACTGTAGCCCAGTGCATGAAAATGCAGCAGGACAAGCATTCTGAGGGCCCCATCAGTCAGTGTAAGACCCCAATACGCACCAGTAACAATTGCGTAATCCCGTATTTGCGTCATTCAAGGCCCGCCGCAACTTTTGCTGCCAACTCGACCATTCGGCACACATATCCCATTTCGTTATCGTACCAGGCGATTAATTTCACCTGTGTTTCATCCACAACTAAAGTTGACAACGCGTCGACAATCGAAGACCGGGTATCATTGACAAAATCGGCCGAAACCAAGGGGCGCGTTTCATATCCAAGTATTCCAGCGAGATTGCCCTTGCTCGCCGTTTCAAACAATCCGTTGATTTCAGATACACTCGTCGGTCTTGTCATCTCCAGGACACAATCCGTTAGTGAAGCATTTAGCAAAGGCACCCGCACAGCCATTCCATTCAGTTTCCCGGCAAGTTCCGGGTAAATCATTGTTATGGCCGTCGCCGATCCGGTTGACGTTGGAATCAGTGAATTCAACGCAGACCGCGCCCGCCTGAGATCTTTGTGTGGCGCATCAACAACCACCTGAGTGTTCGTGACATCATGAATAGTTGTGATTAAACCGTGGCGGATGCCAATGGCTTCGTGAACGACCTTAACAAGAGGTGCCAGACAATTTGTCGTGCAGGAAGCTGCCGTAATAATCTTATGTATATCCGGATCATACAGATTGTCATTCACACCCATAACGATGTTCAAATCAGCATCCTTGACGGGAGCAGCGACAATGACTTTCTTGACACTTCCTGAGCAGTAAGGCTCCAAAACGACCCGCGACTTGAATTTGCCGGTGCATTCAACAACAATATCAACATTCTTCTGCGTCCATGGGACGTCTAATGGATTTTCCCATTGAGAAAAGCTGATTTTTCTGTCGTCAACCTGAATGAAATCCGGCCCGATCAGAACTGGTATGGGAAATCGACCGTGTACACTATCAAATTCGAGGAGGTGAGCGGCAGTTTCGGGGCCGCCCTTTACTTCATTTATATGAACCACTTCGAAGCTGCGTCCCGCTGTGGCGCTAAGCGATTCTTGCAAAGCCGCCCGCAAAAACAAACGGCCCATCCGGCCAAATCCATTGAGACCAACGCGTATTGTCATGTCTAAATTTCCAACTTCCCTGATTCTGATAAATGGAATTCACTAATTTGCACATAACTCGTCATATTATAACTCCTATATGACACTTAAATGTCGAAACCGCCTGTCAGTCTGTGCTAAACAATGTCCGGCATAAACCCAACGACTCGGTATTAGACTTAATCGAAAAGCGAGATCCATGGCGCATTCGCATTCTCACGGAGACGACAGTTCCTCCCCCCACAGCCATGATCATGATCACGATCATGTGCCAAAAGTAACGGATGACAGCGAACGTCGCATTTTCTGGGTGATGTGTCTAACCGGCGGATTTATGATAATCCAGGCAATTGGCGGCCTGATTTCCGGGTCCTTGGCCCTTATTGCCGATAGCGGCCATATGCTATCCGACACAGCCGCGCTTGGTCTAGCCTGGTTTGCATTTCGTTTGGCGAAAAAACCCGCGGACAAAAAACGGTCGTATGGTTATCACCGATTTCAGATAATGGCTGCGTTCACCAATGGAGTGACCCTGTTCTTTATTGCCGGATGGATAATATTTGAAGCTATCGGACGGTTAATCACACCGGGCGAGGTTTTGGCTGGACCAATGCTGATCATTGCCAGTTGTGGATTGGCGGTTAATGTCATTGGGTTTTTTGTTCTACATCGTGGGGACAGTGATAACGTCAATATGCAGGGGGCCCTGTTACATGTAATGGGTGATTTGCTGGGCTCCATTGCCGCTATCGCCGCAGCAATTATTATCCTGTTTACCGGTTGGATGGCTGCAGATCCGTTGCTATCAGTCCTTGTTTCCGTGATCATATTGAGAAGCGCCTACACTTTGGTTCGCCGCTCAGGTCATATCCTTCTGGAAGGCACGCCAGACAATATGGATATGGGTTTAATTCGCGACAAACTCATAGCATATCTTCCTGAGATTATTGATGTACACCATATGCATGCTTGGTCCCTAACAGCTGAAAAGCCCATAGTTACTATGCATGTTCAAATTGAACCCAAGGCAGACTTGGAAACAACCCTCAGGACAATCAGTAGTTATTTACTCTCGGAATTTGAAATTGATCACGCAACAATACAGCTTGAGCATCTCAATTGCGAGGATCTGGAAGTAACCGACGCCTGAGGCTTTTCCCTAGAAAACGCAAATTTGCGACTGTCCGAGTATTTCGAAGCTTTAGCCTTCACTTTTATGAAGAAAATAAAAAACTATGATGTTGGCGGTAAGTCCATATCAAGAATCGTCATATGAAAAGCAAATGAGACTTCTCCCTCGTCTTCATCGCGATACACGACCCCGATAAATTCATCCCCTAGCAATACTTCCGCGGTTCCATCAGCCGGCCGCCGCTCTTTGAGAATGAAATTTTCATTTCCAAACTGTTCGCGCAGGTATCTTTGGACCCGCAATGTCTCTGTTCTTGTCATACTTTCCCGCCAGATTCAGTAACTTCAAGATTATCCGCGATTGGGCCCTTGACGCCCTGTCGCACGACGCATTTCACATGAGTATCCAAGCCAAAATCATCCATTTTTACATCGGACCGCTCCAACATATCGATATGGATAAAGACATCTTTTCCACCTTCGTCGGGTGTTACGAATCCATATTTATGTTCCGGCACATAAGTTGTCACGACACCTTCAACTTCAACATTGAAACTTGTTGCCGCTTCTCCTTCCTGATCTTCATCAGGGTCGTTAATGGCAACAACCTGCGGGCCCCGATCGCCGTCTGCCAAATCGCAATTGATTCGCATGCCTTCAGTAAATTCCTGATAAGATGTATCTTGAAGTACGGATATATGGACAAACGCATCCGGTGATCCATCGGCAGGCGAAACAAAACCGAATCCTTTTGCTTCATCAAAAAACTTAACTGTCGCCGTAATATTTTTACGAACTGGCTTGGCAGGTTTACGATCATTCATTCCGTTAGGGACCTCATTGTCTAAAATATACTTTGCAATACCTAATAATCGAGCAAAGCTCAAACTATTCTGTCATTTTTCCCAAAAAACTCCATAAAAGACAAATAAATCGGCATGAAGTGAAGCTTGCCCACATTATAGTCTGTTAGCTGCGGCACATCTCGTGATGCTATCTTGAACGAGCTTTACGATTTCAGGGCGTGTTCCAACAATGCCGGCATATTGTATGGCTGCAGATTGGGGTTTTACCTCTTCCGCCCGTCGAATACCCGCCGGAACATCCTCCATCGCATGGGGGCCTTCCGCAGCGAACAAGCCGATTAATATTTTTGGCCTAACGTCATTAGAGTGCGAAACAAGCCATTTCTCCAGCTCCGGCTCCTCGTTGAGAAAAACTGAGGATACTTCTCCAAAAACCACCTCTTTTTCGACAGCTTGTTGTTGATGACGTGTTGCCGCCGCAGACGCTTGTGATTTCTCGGAACCATGGGCAACTAACACAAGATGTATGTTTTCAGGATTTAAGTATGTTTGCTTGCACGCCTCTTGCCCCATTTTTATAATAATACCTGAAAGCCCAGGATCCAGTCCCAATGCGTCACACTGCAAAAAATGGTAATCCTTTTCAATCCGCTTGCCATCAACCAGTTGAAACAAATCAGGAATTTTTTTGCGAACAAAAAAACCGCCGCTCATGAAAAAGGGTAATAGGAATATTTCACCCTTCGGCATATCCGGCATCTCATCCAAGTCTACTAAAAAGCAAACCTTAACTGTACCGTAGCGTCTACTCTGACGCAGTGTCAGTGCGTGCTGTTCGGCCGCCTCTTGCGCTCCGTCAGAAACAGAGGAACCATGTGCAATAATCACAACAGAGGGTCTAGAAGGCTGCATATACATAATCATCCAAAAATATGGAACTGAAACCCACTATGTTATGGAATATCCGGCGACTAATATCAATACGTGACTGTTGCCTACACTCCTATGGTTTCCTTAAATCATCCTTGGCCGATATTCTTCTGTCCTTATTGCTAAATATGTGGATTTGCAGTTTCCATTTTCTATCGCTAACGCCGAGAAAATTTCACTCTGGCCGGGCTTTATGTTTTTCAAACAACCATTTATTCTAAATTTTTATTGGCTCATAGCGTTGAAAAGCTTCGCGATACGTGCTTATGTTGCGGGAATCATAACAACAACGTAATCAACAAACGGTTCTTTGGGAGGACAATGTAAAATGTTTAAGAACACTATTGCGTCTATTGCTGCCCTTACGGCAGTTGCAGGATTCGCATTTGGCGCGACCGCTGCAGAAATGGTTGACGGGCCAAAAGTAAATTGGAATTTGTCTGTTTGGGGCAAGCCTCGTGCATTTACAGCCGGGATCGAAACACTTCGGGACATGGCTGACGAGCGGACCGGCGGAAAATTCAAAATAAAAATCCATTATGGTGAGGCATTGTCCAAATCAAGAGAGAATCTTGACGGCATTAAACTTGGCGCCTTCCAAATGGCCATGTTTTGCTCTCCGTATCATCCGGCAAAGAATCCGACACTTACGGGTCTTGACCTTCCATTCCTGCCTTTCCCGAACTTGAAAGTGCAAGCTGCTGTACATGACGCATATTATCAGCATCCAGCTGTCGTCAAAGATCTGGCACGCTGGGATGCATTCTTGCTAATGAGCTCGCTGCTTCCACAGTATGAGTTTACTGGTGTTGGCAAGCCGCCGCTAACGTTGGCGGATTGGAATGGGATGCGTGTCCGTGCCCTTGGCGGAATTGGTAAAGCCATGACAAAACTTGGTGCTGTTCCTACTACAGTGACGGCAACAGAAACATATACGGCACTTGAGCGGGGCACAGTAGAAGCCGCTTCGTTCCCTTTCACTTACGCTCACGTCGCTTACAAACTCACTGAAGTTGGGGAATGGTACACGGCTAACCTGTCACCCGGAGCGGTAAACTGCCCGGTTGTTGTCAATATTCCTGCCTGGGACAAGTTGCCAAAACAGTATCAGCAAGTTCTATTGGATGCGAAAATTCCGGCTTATGAAGCACTGATTACCGCTTATGAGGCTGCCGATAAAAAGAACCTTCCTATGATGGAAGCTAAGGGCCTTAAAGCCATTGTTTATTCTGCCGAAGATCTCAGCGATTTCCGCAAAGCCGGTGCGCAGCCAGTTTGGGACGATTGGATTGAAGAAATGGACAAACAAGGCGTTCCTGGTCAGGAACTTCTTGATCTGATCAACAAAACAGCTGCTGACGCTAACAAATAAAACGATTGAGAGCCCGGTCAATTCGGGCTCTCTTCTTATTTTGATCAAGTATTCATTATGATAACAGAACCCCAGATAAAAGGGCAGCGCGCACCTTCCGGCCCAGCGCTCGCGATCTTTGATTATTGGTATTCGAAGATTGAGAATTTTCTCAATGGTATCTCAGCCCTAGCCATCTTCTGCGTCATGCTCTTGGGTGTGACTCAGGTCTTCGGGCGAAAATTCTTCAACATGCCGGTTCCCGGATATATCGATTTTATCGAACAAACGATGGTCATTTTTGCCTTTTTCGGAATTGCCTACTGTCAACGGTTAGGTGGTCATGTGCGAATGGATCTGTTTATGGCCAAGTTCAGTAGGCGGCCACTTTATTTCTTTGAAGCACTCGCCACTCTAGTTGGCCTCCTTGTCATAACAGTACTGATCGAAACCAGTTGGCTGCATTTTATGCGCGCCTTTGAACTGGGTGATTCCACTATCGACGTACAGCTCCCAATCTGGCCGGCAAAACTGGTCATCCCGCTGACATTTTGTGTGCTTTGGGGACGCTTTGTACTTCAACTCATAGGATTTATTCGTTTGTTCGTTTATCCAGACGCAAAAGTAATAGCTGTCCCGGTAATTGAGGATGTAACGGTTCAAGCCCGTCACGAGATCGAAGACGCCCTTGGTGAAGAAGCGGCGAAACAAGCAAAATTTGACGAAACCTACCGTAAAAAGGGGAAAAAGTAATGGAAATGGATCCCCTTTTATCAGGCCTTATCGGTATGGGCTTTTTGGTCCTGATGGTATTTTTAGGTGTACGTGTTTATATCGCGGCAACCGTCGTCGGCATGCTAGGTATTGTATCAATTATCGGCTGGGATGCGGGTACCGGAATTGTCGGTACAATCCCCCATTCAAAATCGACACTTTATTCCTTGAGTGTTCTGCCAATGTTTATCCTGATCGGATATTTGGCATTTCACGCCGGAATAACCACTGCTGCTTTTGATGCCGCAAAGAAATGGGTCGGCTGGGTTCCCGGCGGCCTTGCTGTTGCAACCGTTTTTGCAGCCGCAGGTTTTGCCGCTGTCTCGGGTGCCAGCACAGCAACCGCTGCAGTTTTCAGTCGCGTCGCCATTCCGGAAATGCTCGCGAATGGATATGACCGTAAGTTAGCCGCTGGCGTCGTTGCTGCAGGGGGCACACTGGCATCGCTAATCCCGCCAAGTGCCATTTTGGTGATTTATGCCATTATTGTCGAAGAATCTGTCGGCGCGCTCCTTCTTGCCGGATTTATTCCAGGCATCGTTTCGGCGCTTATTTATGCCTTCATTATTATGGGACGCGCAACCGTAAACCCAAAGCTTGGACCGCCAGTTAAAGGTTTTACTTTCGGGGAAAAAATGAAATCGCTCCCCGGTACGCTCCCTATCGTCGCTGTGATCGGGATTATTTTTAGTGCGATTTATGGTGGTTGGGCGACACCAACAGAAGCTGGCGCTCTCGGGGCATTCGTCGTCCTTATTCTAGCTTTGTTCCACGGTATGCGGACGAAAGCCTTAAAAGAAGCCTTATTTGAAACCGCGAAGCTCACGGTGATGATTTTCTCTATCATCTGGGGCGTTTTGGTCTTCGTCCGGTTTCTTGGTTTTTCCGGCCTGCCCGAAGCCTTTGCCGAATGGATCTTAGGACTGCCGCTGCCACCGACATTGATTATTGTCCTCATTCTTTGCGGCTACGCTATCCTTGGCATGTTTATGGATGCCATTGGTATGCTATTACTGACCTTACCCGTAGTATATCCTGCTGTTATAGGTCTGGGATACGATCCTATCTGGTTCGGTATCATAGTTGTTAAAATGGTGGAGATTTGTTTAATCACCCCACCTATTGGCTTGAACTGCTATGTCGTAAACGGGGTCAGACCAGATATACCGCTGGGAGATGTTTTCCGAGGAATTGGACCATTTTTTGTCGCTGATGTGGTGACGATCGCTTTGTTCATCGCCTTCCCATCATTAATTTTATGGCTGCCTCAACAAATGCTGAATTAGCGATTTAGACACATAAATCCCAGCCTCCACAAATAGCAAAAAGAAATAGGAGCAGGTAAATGGATTTCTCACTTACTGATGATCAACGTCAGTTACAGGAAATGGCGCGTAAATTTGCCACGACAGAGCTTGTCGACTTGGCAAAGGAACTGGAAGAGAAAAATACCCCCGTCCCTTCTGACTGGATGAAGCGATACGGTGAACTCGGGTTTCTCGGGATGAACATTGCGACCGAGTATGGTGGAATGGGCGTCGGAAATATCGAGGCTTTGCTTGTTCTGGAAGAATTTGTCAAAATTTCTGCTGCCGTCGCCTTTCCTGTTTTCGAGAGTTCCGTTGGACCAGTTCGTGCCCTAGAACATTTCGCAACACCAGCCTTGAAAGAGCGGATTATTCCGGCTGTTTGCCGCGGCGAAAAAATTGTTGCCGTCTGCATGTCGGAACCGGCTGCCGGATCAGCATTAACTGATTTGAAAACACGGGCCACCAAAACAGACGGTGAATATATTGTATCTGGACAAAAACGCTGGTGCAGCGGCGGCGGACATGCTGATGGGTATGTAGTTTACAGCCGCATGTCCGACGCCCCGGGTGCAAAAGGTATTGGTGCAATATTCGTTGAGAAAGGCATGGAAGGACTCAGTTTCGGCGAGCCCGAACAACTTATGGGGTTTCGGGGCGTACCCAGCGCTGACATTTTTTTCGACGATGTAAAAGCACCACTGGAAAACGAAATCGTCCCGGCGGGAGGGTTCGGCAAGCTCATGGAGGCATTTGACCTGGAGCGCTGTGGAAATGCAACCATGTGCCTGGGTATTGCCCAGGCAGCTTTTGATTACGCTTTGGAATATGCCCAGGAGCGAGAGCAATTTGGAAAAGCTATTATTGATTTTCAGGCCATCCAGATTAAGCTAGCTGATATGGCCATGAAGTTGGAGGCCTCTCGCCTTCTTATTCACAGAGCAGCACAGCAGGCAAATGATGGTTTGCCGTCTGTCCGTGATTCCAGTCTCGCGAAATGCTTCGCAAACGAGATCAGCAGAGAAGTATGCGGTATTGCGTTGCAAGTCATGGGTGCCTATGGCTATTCCAAATCCTATGGCATGGAGCAGCGGCTTCGCGATAGCTGGGGCTGGGGCATAGCGGGAGGCACCATTGATATTCAGAAAGTGAATATCGCTGCCTCCTATGCTGGCCGGAGATTTAATCAACGCGGCTAGTCAAGAATAGTTTATTTCTAACGCGACAGCATCAATATCATACACTTTACCAATTGTAACATTCATTCATGAATGTTAGTATGTTGGCCATATAAATTAAGGATATGGAAAATGGATTTTACACTGACTGAAGAGCAAGAAGCCATTCGGGAGAACGTGGCGCGACTCTGTAGTGGTTTCGACGATCAGTTTTGGTTGGAAACTGATCGAACTGGTAACTTTCCGTTTGAATTCCATAGTGCCATGGCAGCAGATGGATGGCTCGGCATCACCATGCCTGAAGAATATGGAGGCGCGGGCCTGGGTGTGACCGAAGCTGCTATCATGATGCATGAGGTGGCAAAGTCATCTGGTGGCATGTCGGCCGCATCGGCCATTCACATCAATATTTTTGGACCACATCCGATTGTGGTTTTTGGCAACGATGAGCAGAAAAATCGCTGGCTCCCCCCTCTGATTAAAGGCGAGGTTAAAACATGTTTTGGTGTGACAGAGCCAAATGCCGGCTTGAATACTACCGCTCTTGAAACGCGTGCAGAAAAAACAGCAAATGGTGACTATCTGGTCAATGGCCGTAAAATCTGGACCACCACCGGACAAGAAGCCGATAAAATCATGTTGTTGGCACGAACAACTCCAAAGGAAAAATGCAAAAAAGTAACAGACGGTCTGTCGCTGTTCTATACGGATCTCAATCGGGACTTTGTCGATGTGCGGATCATCGATAAAATGGGTCGAAAAGCCGTCGATTCAAATGAAGTCTTTATTGATAACCTGCCTGTACCCAAGGAAGACCTTATCGGCGAAGAAGGCAAAGGGTTTCATTATATCCTTCACAGCCTCAACCCGGAACGGGTTCTCGTTGGCATGGAAGGCATTGGTCTGGGGATGAATGCCCTTCAACGTGCGGCGAAATATGCACGCGAAAGAGAAGTTTTCGGCCGCCCCATTGGAAAAAACCAGGCAATTCAACATCCGCTCGCGGAAAACTGGATGGAGCTGGAAGCGGCCTATCTCATGGCAATGAAAGCCGCCGCAAACTACGATGCAGGTCTGGAATCGGGTGTATATGCAAATGCCGCGAAATGGCTGGGCGGTGAAGCCGGTTTTAAAGCCTGTACGCAAGCCGTCATGACCCATGGCGGCATGGGATATGCCAAGGAATTTGTCGTAGAGCGATTGATGCGCGAGGTCATGATTTGCCGGATTGCCCCGGTAAGCCCGCAACTGGTCCTTTGTTACGTTGCGGAAAAAGCGCTGGGCATGCCCAAATCCTATTAACATCCCATCTCAAATAGACAGAAATTATAAGCGAGAAGAAAAATGAGCACGCCAAATGCCGGGCCCCTCACAGGGGTCCGTGTCGCTGATCTTACCTCAGTTTTACTGGGTCCTTTTGCTACTCAAATTATGGGGGATATGGGAGCGGACGTCATAAAGATTGAAGGACCTGAGGGAGATACAACACGAGATCTTGGCCCTCGCCGATCTGCCGGTATGGCCTCGGTTTATCTGAACGCCAACCGGAACAAGCGCAGTCTCTGTATCGATTTAAAATCACCGGAAGGTCGGACGGCTTTCCTGAAGCTATTGGAAACAATGGACGTCTTCGTCCATAACATGCGGCCCTCTGCGATTAAGCGTCTGAAGCTTACCTATGACGATGTTCGTGCAGTTAATCCGAAGATCATTTACTGCGGCGCTTATGGTTTTGGGCAAGAGGGACCTTACGCCAACAAACCTGCTTATGATGATATGATACAAGGTGTTAGCGGGATCGCCGCAACTCAATCCGCCCTCATGGGTCGGCCGGGATATATGCCAACCGTAATTGCTGACAAAACTACAGGGCTTACAGTTGTCTATAGCGTCAGTATGGCCTTGTTTAATCGCGAACGGACGGGTGAAGGTCAGGAAATCAAAATTCCAATGTTCGAAACTATGGTACAATTTCATATGCTTGAACATATGTACGGTAAGAATTTCGAGCCTCCGCTGGGGCCTGCCGGCTATCCGCGGGCCATATCTCCGAAACGTCATCCATACAAAACAAAAGATGGAATGATAGGCGTGCTTCCTTACGTGGACAAACAGTGGAAAGCCTTCTTTGATATTGCCGGCAAACCGGAATTAATGGAAGACCCTCGCTTTTGCAACGTCACTGCCCGGCTTGAAAATATTGATGAAGTATATCGAATTCTTGGGGAACTAGTTGCAACCCGGACTTCGGCAGAATGGCTTACGGCACTTGATGCAGCCAGCATACCTGCGGTACCGATTAACACACCTGATGAACTGTTGGATGATGAACATCTAAATGCCGTTGATTTCTGGCAAAGCATGGAGCATCCAACGGAAGGTCCGCTGGTTTTCCCTGGTATACCGACAAATTTCTCAGGAACTCCCGGCGGCGTTAGCCGGCATGCCCCGACTTTAGGAGAGCATAATGCGGAGGTCCTCGAGGAAATAGGTCTTACGACACAGGAAATTGAGAAAATGGTAATTTCAGGGGCTTTACATTCAGCTTCCTAAGAAGCCACACTAAAACGGCCTCATCAAAAATAATAAAAGAGCCAAGCGCCCATGCATATTCGTGAATTCGCTAAATCCGTTCCTCAAAAACCGGCCTATATTATGGCAGGCAGTGGAGAGATCGTTACTTATGGTCAACTGGATGAAAGATCAAATCAAGCGGCCAATTATTTTCGATCTCTTGGCTTGAAAGTGGGCGATCACGTCGCCTTCCTGATGGAGAATAATCCTCGTTTTTTTGAGATTTGCTGGGCGGCTCAACGAGCGGGTTTATATTACACGGCCATCAGTTCACGCTTAACGGCTGAGGAAGCTTCTTATATCATCAATGATTGTAGTGCCCGGCTTTTCGTCACCTCTCATTTTAAAGCAGATCTTGCAGAACAGCTTGTGTCGTTAATACCAAATGTCGAAACGCGATTGATGGTGGACGGCACTTTAGACGGCTTTGAGTCATACGAGGAAATTAGGTCAACTTTTCCAACAACACCCCTGGACGATGAATGCGAGGGCGCGGATATGCTATATTCATCTGGAACAACAGGGCGACCGAAAGGCATCAAACCAACGGAGATTGGACGGGCTATAGGGACCGAAGACAACCTCTACAACATCTTGAAAAATGTCTACAAGTTTAGCCAGGATTCCATGTATCTATCGCCGGCCCCGCTTTATCACGCGGCCCCGCTTCGCTATAATATGCGCGCCCAGCGATTTGGCGCAACCTGCGTAATTATGGAGAATTTTGACCCAGAAACGTATCTAAGCCTTGTTGAAAATTACCAGATAACCCACAGTCAGCTTGTGCCAACAATGTTTGTCCGAATGCTGAAGTTGCCGGAAGAGGTTCGGCATAAGTACAATGTCAGTTCACTGGTAACGGCAATTCATGCAGCGGCCCCCTGCCCCGAAAAAGTGAAATATCAGATGATGGATTGGTGGGGACCTATCCTCTGTGAATATTATGGCGGGACGGAGGGCAATGGATATTGTGCTGTTGACCCGCAAGAATGGCTCTCGCATCCAGGAACTGTCGGACGGGCATATATCGGCGTTCTTCGTATTCTCGGGGAAGATGGTGAGGAACTCCCTGTCGGAGAAACCGGCGCGATCTATTTCTCAGACGGGAAGGACTTCATTTACCACAATGACCCTGAACGAACAGCAGAAAGTCATAATGACAAAGGCTGGAGCACTTTGGGAGATGTTGGTTACCTGGATGAAGATGGTTTCCTTTATCTCACCGACCGTCAAAGCTACATGATCATTTCCGGCGGCGTGAACATTTATCCCCAAGAAATTGAAGATCTACTGCTGACCCACCCGAAAGTTTATGATGCAGCTGTTTTTGGCGTACCAAACGAGGATTTTGGAGAGGAAGTTAAAGCTGTCATCCAACCCATGGAGATGAACAATGCAGGTGAAGAACTACAACAAGAGCTGTTGGCTTTTTGCCGTGCCAATATCAGCCACGTCAAATGTCCGCGCTCCATAGACTTTGAAGCAGAGCTTCCCCGCCATCCGACAGGGAAACTCTATAAGCGGCTTTTAAAAGACAAATATTGGGGCGAAAAAAAGTCGCGTATCATTTAGCCTCAAGAAGCCAGTTTTCGTTGATCGAGATTCTGTATATTTTCAAGCGTCAGATGACAGGCATTGGCCGCTTCGCGCCCTTTAAGAACAAAATGCTGCCTGAAGAAATCCATATGTGCTTCGGTCTCCTGAAAATGGTGTGGCGTGAGAACAACTGATAAAATTGGCACACCTGTCTCTAGTTGGACCTGCATCATGCCATCCAAAACAGTTTTTGCGACAAAGTCATGTCGATATATTCCGCCATCAACAATTAGACCTGTTGCCATTACCAGATCATATTGCCCTGTTTCCGATAGCTTTTTCGCCATCAACGGTATCTCCAAACTTCCCGGCACATCGAAAATATCAAAAACTCCTTTCTGATATCCTTGATCACCAAGCGCTGCAATAAAGGATTGCGTTGCTTGCTGAACAATATCTGCATGCCAATTGGCTTGAATAATCGCTACTTTTTTATGACTTAACGGGGAATTTGGGTTCTGATTGTCATTTTCAGTATTTTTGTTTTTCATTTTTTTGGGCCTTGCTTTTAAGTTGACAAAAACCCAAGGCAGATAGGAACGGGATATCGCACGCCAATGCAGCTCACCACAGCTCATTCCATGTTCTCTTTCATCCGGACTATGACCGTCGGCTTTGGAATTACACCAAATCTGCTGACCCCGCCGAAACGGGCGCTCGCGGGCTTAAACAATTCATTGTTCTTACCGCCGGTAGGGACTTTCACCCTGCCCTGAGAACATTCCTCAAATCTGAAGAGGAATATCGCACATCATTCTAAAGTGCTTTTGATCAATTGCAAGAAGAGGTCAGACAAATTGCTATTTATTATGTAAATACCTTCTTTACGCTAGCGCAGCTGCAAATATTACCCTACGTAAAGTGTTATCCATATAAGCGGCAAACATCGAGGACATTCATTGAACGCGAAAGAATTTACGAAACTGGTAAAAGAATCGATCACTTACAATCAGCTGGAAAGATACTTCCTGGTGGATCAGGGGAACCTGGAATCCTTGAATGATCATTTTACCCTTCGTCCAGATATCGATGCAATTGAGGAAGACATGGCTTCTGCTGGGGGTCTAAAGCTCTCCCACGCCCAACGCCGAATGCTAGTTGTCCTTGTCGCTCTTTGGGATGGTCGCGTTGCTGACAAAGTCTTCTCAAATGGCATGGGCGATCTTCCCAAGGTCATCCAGTCCATGGACAGAAACAATCGTGAACTGTTCGCTGAATTGGTTGTATCCTATCCGGGTTGGGGAAACTAGCCACAAAGAACTGGTTCCTTTGTCAGTGACAGGCTAATGTTTAAACTACGACATGATTACAGTAAGTTAGCAAGTATTTATGAACAATGAGATAGATTTCTCCGATGATGGACTGGAACAGACTTCTTTCGACGAAACGCTTCGGACAGGACCATAACGATCCTGTTATTGCCTCGCGCAGCCCCTTTCACAAAGATCAAGACCGAATTGTCTTCTCATCTGCATTTCGACGGCTGCAGGACAAAACCCAGGTTCATACTCTGGCAGAAAGTGATTATGTCAGAACCCGGCTTACGCACTCGATGGAAGCAGCCTCTGTAGGTCGGTCATTAGGCGCAAATGCCGGCCAGGTCATCATAGATAGGCATCTTAAGGACAGCGATTTCAGTCCCGCAGATTTTGGCCATATATTGTCTGCGGCCTGCATGGCCCACGACATCGGAAATCCGCCATTCGGTCATTTTGGCGAGGAAATTATCCGCGACTGGTTTATGAACGGCGCAGGTTCAAAATCCCGAGCTAACAGTTTAACGGCCGAGCAAAAAGCCGATTTTGAAATGTTCGAGGGAAATGCTCAGGGTTTCAGAATTTTGACGAAGCTGCAAAATTGGCGCAATGCTGGAGGGCTCCGCCTTTCTTATGCGACGCTGGGTACCTTTATGAAATACCCGCGAACTTCAATAATAAAGAACATAATTCCAGGCGATAGCGGCGGGAAGAAATTCGGCATTATGCAGTCAGAGCAGGAAATTTTTGGCGAAATAGCAACGGAGCTTGGTTTGCTCAAACGCGGCTCGGAGAATTATTGGAGCCGTCACCCGCTCGCCTATTTGGTCGAAGCTGCAGATGATATCTGCTATTCCGTTGTCGATATCGAAGATGGATTTAAACTCGGGCGTCTGGGATTTGCAGAAACAGAAGACCTGATGCTACGAATTTATGGAGGTCGGCCGAAGCGCTATGCTGAAGTGAATGAAAATTCTGAACGCATTTCCTATTTACGCGCAAAATGCATCGGAAAGCTTATTGGGGAGGTGTCGGACATATTTAAGGATTGCGAAGGCGCCATACTTTCCGGGAATTTTACTGGTGATTTGCTTCATCAATCCACCAAAGCTAGCCTATTTGTGGAGATTGAAGAACTTTGCAAAAGAGAAATCTATCATCACCGAGATCGGATACAGGCTGAATTAAGTGGCGCTGAAATCCTCTCAACCCTCTTAAAAGCTTTCTATTCCGCAAATCTCGATTGGGAAAATTTTCAGAATGAGGGAACTGTCATGAGTCCGCGTTCATCCGTCCTTATGCATCTTTTTCCAGGTGGCGAAGCATCAAAAAGATCTCGATATGAATGGTTATTGGAAGTGACAGATTTCGTTTCCGGGATGACAGATTCTTATGCTCTGCGACAATTCAAAGAACTTAAAGGTATCGGCTAGAAAAACCTGGCCTCAGTGCTTTATAAATTTTCGTTTCTTTTCAAATAGTTAAAAGTATAAACATTACATTGCCTAACCGTTAACAAAAACTTCAGGCCCGAAGTAATAAAATAAGGCACTTTTTACAATGTAAGATGCCTTGAATGCTGCTTGAACCCTCAATCGCTGGCGGACCAATCGCCCGCATGTTTGCAGACATGCCGGTTAAAACCCGCACTAAGACAGCCCATACCGTTGCCCAAGACTACGCAACAACCTCGATGTCTCGCGATGATCTTGCGTTGGCCGAAGCTATTATTAATTATCTCCTCCTTGATATCGATCCTGCTGTACGTGCTGCTCTTTCCGAAGAATTGAAAGATTGTAACTTTCTCAATCGCGAAGCCGTAAAAAAGCTTGCGCAGGATATTGATGTGGTTTCGTTGCCGATCATCGCGTTATCTCCTTTGCTGACCGAACGTGATTTACTGGAGATCTTTGAAACTGCAAGTGAAGCCAAACAAATAGCAATTGCAGATCGTGCAGAGCTTGACCTGGTCGTTACAGATCAAATAGCCGAACGAGCTTGCTTCGAAGCGGTCGAGGCTTGTCTTGAAAATCAAGGGGCGATAATTGGCAGGAAAGGCTATCAGCATATCTTGGCACGGTTCGGCAATGAAGAAAGTATCCAAGAACTCCTCGTCCGACGACCCAGCCTGCCAAAAGACACGGTAAAGCGCCTTTGCGAGTTCATCTCAGAGGATAATAAACAAGAACTGATGGAAGGAGATCATCTTTCAGATGCCCTTTCAGCCCGCATGATACTCAATGCACGCGAGCGCGTTTTGGCAAAGAGCCTGAGCCGGAGAATGACGGATTACGAGCAAAAGAAAGCCTCCATTTCGTTGCAAAAAGAAGGCCGTCTTACTGCAACACTCATGCTGCGATCCCTGATATCCGGAAATCAGTCTTTTTTTCTATCTGCTCTTGCAGAAGCCTCCGGTATTTCGAAAAAGCGTGTAAATTCCTTAACTTCCGGCCGTGGTTATCTTGGTTTCAAGCGACTATATGAACGCGCAGAAATGCCAAATTACCTTTACGAGGCGTTTCGAACGGTATTGGAAGAACAGCGAAATGCGCGGCATTATCATCCACGTGCGGACATGGACAACCTCCAGCAACGCTTGATTGACAGAATAGCCCATGTATACGAATGGGAGGATGATTTGAGCTTGGAAGAGTTAATGGAAAAACTACTTCCCAAGCGAATATATTAACCCGTAAACTGCATTGGGCGCCTGATAAACTCTGATGGATGGTTCAGTGACAAAAACAATCGACTACTATGTAACGCTCGTTTCCCCATGGACTTTTATGGGACATGACCGCCTGGTAAAATTGGCCGAAGAAAATGAAGCTGTCATTAATATTCTTCCGGTCAACTTTGGCCGTGTCTTTAGTGAAACCGGCGGTTTACCGTTAGCAAAACGCAGCCAGCAACGACAGGATTATCGCTTACAGGAACTTGCCCGTTGGAAAATTGAATTGGATCTTCCTATCCAAATCCATCCGAAATTCTTTCCGGCATCTGACCAAATAGCGGCCTTAATGGTAATGGCTGCAAAGCAACAAGGTTTGGATGCGGTCTCTCTTGGCGGAAATTTCTTACGTGCGGTCTGGGTCGAAGAAAAGAATATCGCTGATGAAGTAACCGCTATTGAAATAGCGAATAGCCTTGGTATGAATGGACAGGCGTTATTTGAAGACAGTCAGGCGCCAGAATTTCTCGTTGAATACAATGCCAATACGGAAATTGCGATTAACAGAGGTGCTTTTGGCGCGCCATCATATATAGTTGATGATGAAGTCTTTTGGGGTCAGGACCGACTGCATTTTGTTGAAAAGAAACTAAAATAATAAAAAGGGAAATCAGGGATGACACTAGATCCACAAGCAAAATGGGTTTTGGATATCGCGAAGGAAAAAGCCTTACCAACTCTAGACCAACTCTCACCTGAAGCTGCGAAGGCGGATTACAGTGAACGCGCCACCACGTTGACTTTCAAGGATGTTGAGATTGGCGAAACGTTCGATTTGAATATTCCGGGCCCGCTTGGCGACATACCTATTCGAATTTATCATCCAGTTGGAATGAAAGAATCCCTGCCTGTCCTGGTTTATTACCACGGCGGTGGATGGGTTGTTGGCAATATTGACACACATGACGCTCTCTGCCGCACAATTGCGAACAAGGGTCCTTTTGTCGTCGTCTCCGTTGATTATCGAATGGGACCTGAGGCTCCCTTTCCGGCTGCTGTGATTGATTCTGTTGCAGCTCTGAACTGGACTTCAGAAAATATCGCCGACTACAAAGGCGACCAGGAGCAAATTGCAGTCGGTGGCGACAGCGCGGGCGGTAATTTGTCGACAGTTGTTTGTTTAAACGCACTCAAGGAAAAATCTTTTTTGCCGAAATTTCAATGGCTGATCTATCCGGCAACAAATATGTCAATGGAGACGGCTTCCCATAAAAGTTTCGCCGAAGGGTATTTTCTGACAAACACATTGATGGTCTATTTTCAAAAAAACTATCTAGTGGATTTTGATGATTTATCTGACTGGCGTGCGTCTCCATTATGTGCGGATAGCCTGGCAGGACTGCCACCGGCTTTGATCCAGACCGCCGGTTTTGATCCGTTAAAAGATGAAGGTATGGCGTACGCTGCGCGAATGAATGCAGAGGGAAGTCGTGCAAAGCATACTGACTATGGCGGCATGATACATGGTTTCATCAACCTGGGCGGAGTGCTAGATCAAGCAACTATCGCCATTGACGAAGGCATAGCAGAACTAAAAAGTGCTTTAGAAGTATAGTTATTCTACTGATATATATAGCTGGGCATAAATATTGTATCTATGTAAATATTCGGATTTTTCTATTGGAAAAACCTAATTGTACATAGTTTTTCCTTCTGATTGTTTTCATTTTTATTTGTTTATAGCTTCAACAAAACGACTTTTCTTAAAATTTTATCTTTTATTAACTAACTTCCACTTATTACTTTCATGTTGAACACGAAGCCGCATTTTCTGAAGGCGGACATAATTCGTGAAGACGGCAGAGCAATATGGCGAACCGGCCTCTAATGAGTACCGAATGACCAAAATATTGTTCTCGTCAATAAGTAAAACTGTATGGAGGTAAGGACAGTAAATGGTTGATAGAAGTACAACGGGCAAAGAAATATTCTTCGATGAGAATGAAATCATCGTTAGCAAAACAGATTTGAAGGGTCATTTGACCTATTGCAACACCCTCTTTTTGAAATTAGCGGGCTATATGGAGCATGAATGCCTCGGGCAACCCCATAGCATGATCCGCCATCCAGAAATGCCACGATCTGTTTTCAAGCTACTCTGGGATACAATTCAAAATGAAGAAGAAATTTTCGCCTATGTGGTGAATAGGGCGAAGAATGGTGACCATTATTGGGTGTTGGCACATGTAACAATTAGCAAAGACGAAACCGGAAAAGTGATTGGTTATCATTCCAATCGCCGGGCTCCAAAACGCGATATCCTCGACAATACCATTCGCCCACTTTACCGCGAGCTCTGTGCAATCGAAAAACAGCATAACGATCGCAAGGCCGGCCTAGAAGCTTCAACTCAGAAACTGATGGAAACCATCAGTGGCACGGGTATGGAATATGGCGAATTTGTTGCCGGCCTGTCACGTGCAGCTTAGTGCACCAGAACAGCCGAAACAGTATAAAATAAAAGCTTGAAGTAAAAGGTAATAACATGTTTAAACGATTCAAAAAAGCCGAAGAAACAGTGGAGGCTGGTCAGCCCCTAGAGCCAGTATCAACGGATCAATCAGAGCAAACTGCAACCGCGAAGGAAGCGGTTGACAGCCAACCAATCAGCGAAATGCTGAGTGTCGTCAAAGCCGTTGCATCGGGTGATTTTGAAGCGCGTATAATCAACGTTCAAACAAGCGGTGAGATCGATGAACTGAAAAACGGTATTAACGAAATCATTGACCGGGCCGACGCTTATATTCGTGAGTCCATGGCGTGCCTTGAATTTGTTAGTGAAGGAAAATTCTATCGCCGTATCGAAGAAGGCGGAATGACAAAAACTTTGCTTCATGCAACTCGTTCCATCAATAATGCTATTGCTCATATGGAGCAGCGCGAAAACGAATTTCGAGGAGTTGTAAATAAAGTCGAGAGCACCATGGGTGATGTTGTCAATTCGGCAACAAGCATGAAAACCACTGCTCAATCAATGGAACAAACGGCTATTAAAACCAGCGAACAAGCAAATAATGTCGCTGCGGCTGCCGAAGAAACAGCAACAAACGTACAAACGGTAGCTTCGGCGACCGAGGAGCTAACAAGTTCTATTGCCGAAATTGATCGGCAGGTAAAGGAATCATCAAAAATTGCAGCGGAAGCCGTCGATGGGGCTACGCAGGCAAATCTCGAGATTAACAGCCTTGCAGAAGCTTCTGAGC
This sequence comes from Sneathiella marina, assembly GCF_023746535.1. Classification (GTDB taxonomy): domain Bacteria; phylum Pseudomonadota; class Alphaproteobacteria; order Sneathiellales; family Sneathiellaceae; genus Sneathiella; species Sneathiella marina. The sequence goes on from NZ_CP098747.1 coordinate 3,424,780, forward strand.
GTATTGGACAGGTCGTTGGTCTGATCACTGATATCGCGTCGCAAACCAACCTTCTCGCCCTCAACGCGACTATCGAGGCTGCACGCGCCGGAGAAGCTGGCAAGGGTTTTGCAGTCGTCGCATCGGAAGTGAAAAGTCTGGCATCTCAGACAGCCAATGCAACCAAGGATATTGATGAGCAAATTCAGGATATTCAAAAATCGACACAATCAGCTGTTGGCTCAGTCTCGTCGGTCAATGAAATCATTAGCCGGATTAGTGATATCACCGGTTCAGTAGCCGCTGCGGTTCAACAGCAATCTGCAGCGACGAAAGAAATTGCCCAAAGTATTGAGCAAGCCTCGTCTGGAACGAATGAGACAACAAGAAGTATTTCCGAGGTTGGAGAGGCCGCACAGGATTCCGGGGTTGTCGCGGGGCAAGTGCTGGAAGCAGCTCAGAAGCTGAATGGTATGGCTGACCAGCTCAATGGAGAACTCAAGGCATTTGCTAACGGCTAAAGATTAACTCCATAATATAAAAAAGGGGCCATATGGCCCCTTTTTTCTGATCCGGCAGCTGTACTAGCGCCAGCCAACCCGATCAAATATTTTTACTGCTTCAATCTGGGCTTCAGCAACTTTATCAAGGCTGACTTCATCAGCTTTAAAGTTTCCCCAACCTTGAACTGTTTCATCAATTTCAACGCCATCCTTAACCGGGAACTCATAGTTTGACGATGCATAGAATTCCTGTGCTTTATCATCGGAGAGGAATTCAATCAGCTTAATTGCCGCTTCCTTGTTTTTTGCAGACTTCGTTACAGCTGCACCGGAAATATTGATATGGGCTCCCCGGTCGTCCTGGTTAGGCCAAAAAATTGCAACTTTCTCAACAGCGTCTCTTTGCTCCTGATCCTTGGCATTTTGCATCTTGCCATAATAGTAGGTATTGCCGATGGCAATATCACATTCGCCTGCGGCAACCGCTTTAATTTGATCTCGGTCGCCACCTTGTGGCTTTCTCGCAAGATTATCTTTTACGCCCTGTGCCCATTTCTCAGCAGCCTCTGCGCCTTGGTGAACAATGATTGAAGCCAGGAGGGACTGATTATAAACATTATTCGAAGACCTTACACAAATACGGCCTTTCCACTTCGGATCCGCTAAATCCTCATACGTGGACAACTCCTTTGGTTCAACCCGGTCTTTCGAATGAAAAAACACTCTGCTTCTGGCAGATAATCCGTACCAATGGCCGTTCGGATCTCTATATTGCGATGGAATATTATTTTCCAGCTTGTCCGACTTCACGGGTTGGAGAACGCCAGCATCCTCATGTGCCGCAAGACGGCTGATATCGACGGTCAGAACAACATCGGCCGGGCTGTTCATGCCTTCCGCTTTCAATCTTTCCAGCATGCCCTTCTTTGCAAAGACAACATTCACTTTAGTTCCTGTTTCCTTTTCAAATTCATCAAGGATTGGGCGAATGAGGCTTTCTTGCCGATAAGAATAAAGATTGACTTCATCCGACAACGCAGGCGCAGCCGTTGAAATAAAAGTGAGAGCGGCACAGGCCGACAATAGGGACGTTGAAAAGCGCATCTTGTTTCCTTAATTGATAATGCAAACCATTCTTAATATGAGAAAGGTTTAGTACGGAAATATGGTTATTGCAAGTCATTATCAATTTCATTGTGACAAAAGACATCAGTTTCGCTTACTCATTGCTATAAATGCAATTTTACGCACAACTGGCAAAATATGCTGAGGGCAAACATGCCGAAGAACTATCTTCGGGCTAAATTATTCGAATCAATTGAGGGCTTTTCTAATAGTTTTTCCGGTTATCTTCAGCCGGAATAGTCTGCGAAATTCTCTTGCGTGCATCCTAAAGCGGCGTATCCACGCCAACACTTTCTGTTATTGACGAATATCCTTGTTTTCGCAACAACTTGGCGACACCCTTTCCAATATCATGCGCAACATATGGCCCGCGATATACCATTGCCGTATAAAGTTGAAGTAAAGATGCACCAGCTTTGATCCGCATCAACGCATCCTCCGCAGTCTCGATGCCACCCACGCCAATCAGCGGTATTTTCCCGCTTGTCGCTCTATACATATCTTTCAATACCGACAGAGAGATCGATTTAAGGGGTGTACCGCTCAACCCGCCCGCTTCAACAGCGTGCTTGCTCTGTAAGCTGTGAGGCCGACTAATTGTTGTATTACTGATGATCAGCCCGTCCAGCGAATACTCAAGAGCTGCGGCTGCGATATCTGCTTTGTCATCATCTGTGAGATCAGGAGCAATTTTCAGCAAGATCGGAAACGAGCGAAGACCGCCTGATACCAAATCGTTCCGTGTTTCATGAAGACGGCCTAGTAGCTCCTCAAGCTCTTCCTTTCCATGCAATGATCGCAGGCCAGGTGTATTGGGAGAAGAAATATTAACAGTGACGTAATCGGCAAGGGGGGCAAGCTTTTGCATACCCAAGACATAGTCATGCATCCGATCCGTGCTGTCTTTATTTGCACCCAGATTTGCGCCGACAATGCCGGGGCTCTTACGACTTGAAAAATTTGCGGCAGCAACATCCAAACCTTGATTGTTGAACCCAAGTCGATTGACGATTGCATTATCTGCTCTCATTCGAAAAATTCTCGGCTTAGGATTACCGGCTTGTGCAAATGGTGTAACACTGCCCGCCTCAATGAAGCCAAACCCTAGCTGGGCCAGCGGGTCCAGAACTTCAGCATTTTTATCATATCCAGCAGAAAGCCCGATGGGTGTTGGAAAATCGAGCCCAAATACATTCGACTGCAATATAGGATCCGGCTCTGATTTCACGGCTGGTAACAAGCCGGACTTCAATGCTTTGATGGAAAGGTTATGCGCATCCTCCGCATCAAGGGAAAAAAACAAGGGTTTCGCAAGCCGATATAAAAGGGACATTCTTTTCAAGCCAAATCCGGAAACACATGCAGATTATCCGCACCCAGCGGTAATTCTATCACCGAAATGGCTTTCGATGGGTCAAGGGCGCCATATAAATGCGGAAAAAGCACTCCGGCGCGTGCGGGTTCCCAAACCAGCGCCTCACCCAAATCATCTGCCTCGACAGCCAATAGTACAAGATTTGTAACACCAGCTCGATGCTTTGCGGCACTTTCAACAACAGTTTCCTTCGTCGAAAAATGAATGAATCCATCTTTCAGGTCATTTTCCGTGCCCCCATAAGCTCCCTCTTTTACAGCACGGTTCCAGCTGTCTTTATCCGCCATGTGATAGATAACCGTCATCTCATTTTCGTCCGTTAAAAATTTTTGCAAACCTACAGGATGACTGAGGGCTTGCACAGTAAAATCAAATTCTTTTGAATAGCTCGCCTGGGACAAGACTTGCCCCGGATATCGCTTATCTGATAGATAGAATGCCTTATCTTATAAGGAATATTGGCAATGGCAGGTGTTTATTTTTATAACGGGGATTGGCATGATGAATGTCCAAAAGTTCTAGGACCAACAGATCATTCGTTCTGGATGGCGTCAACTGTCTTTGATGGTGCGCGTTCTTTTCAAGGAATGGCTCCTGACTTGGATTTACATTGTGCGCGTCTTGCCCGATCTGCTTTGGCCTTGGGGTATAATCCAACAATGGAAGATGGTGAAGTTCTGGACCTGTGCGAACAGGCGGTTAAAAAGCTTCCTAAGGAATCAGAACTCTATATTCGCCCAATGTATTTTGCCCGCGGTGGATTTATTGATCCTGATCCAGAATCGGCGGAATTCATACTCGCAGTTTATGACAGCCCAATGCCGGAAGCTCACGGTTTCACAGCTCATTTTTCCCGATTGAGGCGACCGGCCAATGACATGGCGCCAACGGACGCAAAGGCTTCTTGCCTATATCCGAATTCCGGCAGGGCAATGGTTGAAGCAAACCGAGCTGGATTTGACAATGCAATTTTAATGGATTCCAACAATAATGTCGCAGAATTTGCCACCTCCAATTTATGGACGGTCAAAGATGGCGTGGCGTTCACTCCTGCTGAAAACGGCTGCTTTCTTGCCGGCATTACACGCAGCCGGATTAAGAAGCTTGCCGATATGGCTGGCATTGAGGTTCAGGAAACTCATATGACCAAGGAAGATGTTCTTACGGCGGATGAAGTTTTCAATAGCGGAAATTTCGGCAAGGTTCTGCCCGTCACCCGCGTCGACGACACGGAATTTCAGCCCGGACCAGTGAGCCGCAAGCTCAGGGACATGTATATGGACTTTTCCCGTGACAATCAGATATTCTAAGTATCCGGCCGGCGTTAAAAGCGCCCGTTAATTAGCGCCAAGATTTTCGCCGGCCAACACGCGATCGATCAACGATATCGTTTCCTCTATGCCATATAGAGCAATAAAAGACCCCATGCGCGGCCCCTGACTTTGACCGAGTAAAGTTTCGTAGAGCGCCTTGAACCAGTCCCTCAGGTTTTCAAAGTCGTTATCATTCCCGACTTGGAAAACCTGATTTTGGATGTCACTTGCCTCAGCATTTTCAGGTAATTCCTTGAGTAATGCTACAAGCTGCATCAGCGCCGTCCGCTCTTTTTCCGTTGGCAACCGGTATTGCTTGGTTGGTTTAACAAAATCCCTGTAATAGTCGATAGCGTATCCTACCAGTTTATCAAGCTCAGGGTTGGTAGCGGCAGTTGCCCCTTCCGCATAGCGCGAAATAAATCCCCATAAAACAGATGGCTCATCCGCGTTGACGACGGCAGCCAGGTTCAAAAGAATACCGAAAGTGAGGGGCAATCCCTCACTGGGAGGATGCCCCGCATGGATATGCCAAACCGGATTGGCGTATTGTTGCTTGGCATCCTGTTCCGGAAACTTTGAAAGGAACGTGAAATATTCATCCACAGCTTTCGGAATGACATCAAAATGCAGCCGTTTGGCTTTTTTGGGATTTTGATACATGTAAAGCGACAAACTTTCAGGTGACGCATATTTAAGCCACTCTTCAATCGTGATGCCATTCCCTTTGGATTTAGAGATTTTTTTCCCGTCCTGGTCCAGGAAAAGCTCGTAGTTGAAACCCTCAGGCGGACGCTTTCCTAATATACGAACAATCTTGCTGGACAATGTGACACTATCGATTAAATCCTTGCCCGCCATTTCATAATCCACGTCGAGTGCATGCCAGCGCATGGCCCAGTCAACCTTCCATTGAAGCTTGCAATGCCCGCCTGTTACAGGAACAGTGACCATTTCGTCTGTATCAGGATCTTTGTAAGTAACGGTTCCGGAAGTTTCATCCCGAGAGACTATTGGCTCTTGAAGAACGACGCCTGTCCGCGGACAAATCGGCAAAAACGGGGAGTAAGTCGCTCGCCGCTCTGGGCCCAAAGTCGGTAGGATCACGTTGATAATGGCATCATAATGCTTCAAAACCAGCAACAACGTGTCATCAAACAGACCAGATTTATAGCATTCTGTTGATGACCGAAATTCATACTCAAAGCCAAATTGATCCAGAAATGCCTGGAGCCGTGCGTTATTATGTTCGCCAAAACTGTTATGTGTACCAAATGGATCCGGTACAACCGTCAGTGGCTTATTGAGATTCTCGGTCAGCAGATCCTGATTAGGCACATTGTCGGGCACTTTCCGCAAACCATCCATGTCATCAGAAAAGGCAATCAGGCGTGCTGGAATATCGGAAAGAAGGCTGAAGGCGTGACGCACCATGGACGTCCGTGCCACTTCACCAAAAGTGCCCAGATGAGGCAGCCCAGAAGGCCCGTAACCCGTTTCAAATAACACATACCCTTTTTCTGGAGCACCCTTGGAATAACGGTCCACAAGCTTTTTTGCCTCGACAAATGCCCAGGAGTTGCTTGATAGTGCAATTTCGGCGTCAGATGACATGAGTATCTCCAAGAAAACGCAGTGTTTGAATCGCGCGGAATGTAGGCGTACAAAAGGATCGCGTCAACGACCGCAGCCGAAAAAGTATGGCAACCAAGGAAAAATGAACCAAAATTCAGACAGACATACACCCGGCGGAGAAATTAAACTGCCCAATGTTCCGGTTTTGGTTGCCAGTGGTGATCAGGTAACCTGGTTATCGACCGAAGGAGAAATCGAAACCACCAGCCTTCAGGAAGCGGCGGTTCGAATCAACAAAACGCCTCCCCTCGTCGTTCATCGATTAAATATTGCCAGGCGTTTAGGCGTAAATCCTTTTCCGGCATTCGATCTGCTCGAACTTTTTGCGTTTACCCATCCCGCAGAGACCTGCTTGCCGACGGCGAGAGGACTGGCAAAAGCTGTCGGTTTGACGCCGTCAGCGGATCCAGAAGAACAGGCGCTCGGCCTGTTCGAGGCAATGAATACCCTTTTATTAAGATTAACAGGTTTAATTGATAATAACAGGAAATCAGCTGCCGCAATTGCGATGGTCATGGGCCAAGCTGGTTGGAATTGGGCGCCCTCGGTCCTCAGCGCGGTCGGGATGCCGGACAGTAAAAGTCGTTTCGGAGGCCTTGATACCTGGACGGGCCTGTCTGAATGGCCTGATTTTGCTCCTGAACCTCCAGCTGATGATATTGCCGTGAGCGAATTTGAAGCCCGTGCCCGGCTTAAAGAATTGCTGGGAGATAATGCTGAATCCCGCCCGCAACAAGCGGATTTCAGTGCTATGACGTCCCATGCCTTTGTGCCGCGAGACCAAGCCGAGACACCAAATATTGTGTTGGCTGAAGCGGGAACCGGGACCGGGAAAACTCTCGGCTATATTTCACCTGCCAGTATTTGGGCGGAAAAGAATGGGGTTGCCGTCTGGATTTCAACATATACAAAAAACCTGCAACGACAAATTGACGATGAGCTGGACCGCCTTTACCCATCATCTTCAGAAAAATCTGAAAAAGCCGTCGTGCGAAAAGGTCGGGAAAACTACTTGTGTTTGCTCAATTTTGAAGAAGCTTTGCAAGGTGGCGCCGCACAAAAATCCGAGCAAATCTCTCTTGGCCTGGTTGCCCGATGGATCAGCGCGACGAGGGACGGTGATATGGTGGGAGGCGATTTCCCCAGCTGGCTTATGGAGCTGGAAGGCAGATCACGTATTACCCGATTGGCGGACCGCCGCGGTGAATGTATTTTTTCAGCCTGTTCTCACTACCGCAAATGCTTTATTGAAAAATCAACGCGCAAATCCCGCAAGGCGGATATTGTCATTGCCAATCACGCCCTTGTCATGATCAACGCAGCGACCCGCCCGGACGACCCCAATTTACCCAAAAGATATGTCTTTGATGAGGGGCATCATCTTTTCGAAGCCGCCGACAGTGCGTTTGCTGCCCATCTTACCGGGCAGGAAACAGCGGAACTTAGACGCTGGATCGCAGGAAGCGATACCGGACGAAAGAGTAGAATGCGAGGCCTTGAGAATCGTTTATCGGATCTGATTGGCGAGGATGAAGAGGGAAAAGAAGCTTTACAACAGGCCGTTCAAGCCGCCCGTAAATTGCCATCGGAGGGGTGGATGTCTCGCGTTCGGGAGGGCGCGCCCAATGGCCCAATGGAGGAATTCTTGGTGCATATTCGCGGACAGGTGTTGGCGAGATGTGGTCAACCGGATAGCCCTTATTCGGTTGAATGTCCGGCGGGAGAATTTACCCCTGAAATCTTACCTTCTGCTAAAAAGCTTGATAGCGCTCTAAAAGCTCTTTCAACACCGCTCACATCACTCGCAAAAACACTCCTGAAAAAACTGGATGAGGAAGCGGAGGAGCTCGAAACAGCGACCCGCCACCGCATAGATGCCGCCGTACAAGGTATCGCGCGCAGAAATAATCTTTCCATTGCGCCCTGGCGCGCCGTCTTGAAAGGACTCGAAGACCCAACACCGGATAAATTTGTCGATTGGCTGGCCATTGATCGGATAGGTGGCCGTGATCTCGATCTGGGATATTACCGAAGTTATATCGACCCCACCGAGCCATTTGCCGAAACAATTTTAAAACCATCCCACGGTGTTGTCATTACGTCGGCAACCTTACGAGATAACTACGAGGATGCAGAAAGCTGGCAATCTGCTGATATGCGGACGGGCGCACATCATCTCGTCTTACCGCCTGCGCGCGTCCATTTGGCATCTCCATTTGATTTCGCCAAGCAAACCAAGGTGATTGTCGTCACCGATGTCCGCAGAGACCATATGAAGGAAGTCTCGGCCGCTTATCGGGAGCTTTGTATTGCCTCCGGCGGTGGGGCGCTTGGTCTCTTTACGGCTATATGGCGGCTACGGGCGGTGCATGAGAATATTCGCGCGCCCCTTGCAGCGGCTGGCCTCGACCTTTATGCCCAACATCAGGATGCTTTGGATACCTCGACACTCGTCGACATCTTTCGTGAAGAAGAAAACTCGGTTCTATTGGGCACGGACGCCGTCAGAGACGGCGTCGACGTTCCAGGGCGTTCTCTTCGGCTTATTGTTTTTGATCGCATGCCCTGGCCACGCCCGGATTTAAAGCACAAAGCCCGAAAGAAAGCTTTTGGAGGGAGCCGGTACGATGACAAGCTCACCCGCCTAAAGCTTAAGCAGGCCTATGGCAGATTATTGCGCCGAGAAGACGATTTCGGAGTTTTTGTCCTTCTCGATAGCATGATGCCCTCTCGACTTGTATCTGCATTTCCGCCGGAAGTTGAAATCCAGCGATTAGGCTTGAAAGACGCCATTACTCTGACCCGAAATTTCATTGCAGAAAAAGAACAGGCAATTAGTAAAAATATCATTGGATAAACCTCATTGAACCCCATATTCTGACAGAGTAATTTTATTTAGAACCGGAGAAACCGTCGCATGACGACACTCAACCTGCATACCGCCCTGATTACCACCATGGTTATCGTTTCTGCATCAGACCAGGAAATGACGGACCGCGAGCTTTTCACAATCGGTGAAATTGTCCGCACCCTGCCTATGTTTTCTGAGTATGACGAAGAACATCTACCGGACGATGCAACATCTTGCGTTGAAATGCTCAATGGTGATCAGGCACTTGAGGATATCGTCGCAAAAATCCGGGCTGTCCTGCCCAAAAAACTTTATGATACAGCGTATGCCCTAGCTTGTGATATTGCCGTATGTGATGGCCAACTCAGCCAGGAAGAACTTCGTATGCTTGAAATGCTGAGACATGGCCTTGACGTTGACCGGTTAACCGCCGCCGCTATCGAACGCGGTGCAGCCGTGCGCTTCACACGCCTTTAAGGGCATATGCCGCCCTAACAAGTAATTGCCAAACGGCTGACTTTCTATAATATTCTTTTTATAACAAAAAGGGTAAGGGGAGCAGTATGGGGGAAATTCGGGATGTCCCAGTTGGATTCTTGGGTTTGGGAGATGTCGGGCGACCGGTTCTTCGGCGATTGAAAGAACAAGGCGCAGCAATCCACGCAACAAGCAGATCACCTGCGCTCCGTTATAAAATGGCGCGCGATGCGATTGACTTATGCGGCACACCGGGTGAAATCAACAGCAAGATCAAAAATGGATTAATTGTTTTAATGTTGTCCCAACAAAGACTAATCGATGCTTTCCTGACGGGAGAGGATGGATTGCTTGCCAATCTGACGCCAGGCGCCTTGATTATAGATCTTGGTCAAACATCCGCTGATACGACAAGAATGCTCGCTGCTCAGGTTGGAGAAAAAGGCGCTCATTGGCTGGATGCACCTGCACTGGGAACGGAGCAGGAAGCCCTTGAGGGAAATCTGACAATTCGAGTGGGAGGTCGTGCTGAAGATTTTGCAAGAGCAATGCCCCTTCTGGAGGCCATTAGTCAGGATATCCGCCATGTAGGTGAGTTGGGCGCCGGTCAGGAAGCCGTCGCAACGGCATAATTATCATCAGCTGAGTGCCCGGGTAAAATCGAGGATCTTGTCCGTGCCCTCGGTCCAATTTTGCATCTCGGTGCGGCCGGATCTGATCCGCGGCTTGAAACCATGATCGCCATCTTCAAGCCAATGGATAGAAATGGTTGAGGACAAATTATACTTGGAAACAACGTCCTTATTTCCCATAGCATCGCGACTACCCTGCAGAATTAACGTTGGTGTTTTCAGAGCCACAAGATGCTCGATCCTCGGTTTATCTTCTTTCTTTGCCGCGTAAAAAGGATAGCCAAGACAAACAAGCCCTTTAACGCCGATCTCATCTGCGACCATAGATGCCATACGTCCTCCCATGGATTTACCGCCAATGATCAGGTTTTCTGGATTCCCCAAGGCTGTGACAGCTGTTTTCCAGCATTCCAACAATACAGGTTGACGATCTGGTGGCCGTCTCCCACCTTCCTCGCGTCGCCTTTGCATATAGGGAAATTCAAACCGATAAACCCGCAAGCCTCCATTTCCCAGGTAATCCGCGTAGAAATCCATGAACGGGCTATCCATCGGCGCGCCAGCGCTGTGGCTCAAAAGGACCCTTTGGCCGTTCACATTTCCGCCATTTTCAAGAAAATTCATGATTATTCACGCAAATTATTCTATTTATTAGATAATATCCGACAATGCATTCGAGGATGAGTTTAATACAGCATGTTTGAAATTATTGCCAATAACGAACCGGTTATACGACTCAGTTTCTTTATCGGAACGTTGGTTGCCGTGGGACTATGGGAAATAATTGCGCCCAAAAGGCCGCCCTCTGTTTCTAAAATCTGGCGATGGACAAATAATTTCGGAATTACTTTTTTTAATACCTTTTTACTCCGGGTTTTATTTCCCATTCTTGCAGTCGGTGTTGCGGTTATTGCCAAGGAGAAAGGATGGGGAGTTTTAAACATAATTCAGCTGCCTGAAATAATAGCAATCACAATTGCCGTAATTTTGCAGGATTTTGTCATCTATTGGCAGCATGTTATTTTCCATCATTTTCCTATCTTGTGGCGGCTTCACAAGATGCACCATGCCGATGTGGATTACGACGTTTCTACCGGTGCCCGCTTTCATCCGATCGAGATCATTCTTTCCATGCTCTTGAAATTGGTCGTCGTCTTGCTACTGGGGCCGCCAGTGGTTGCGGTTATAATATTTGAAATTTTGCTGAGCTCAATTGCCATGTTTAATCATGCCAATGCAGGCCTTCCGCCATCTATCGACAAGATTATACGGCTGTTCATGGTCACGCCGGACATGCATCGCGTACATCATTCGGTTATCCGCGCGGAACATAATCACAATTTCGGATTTAACCTGCCTTGGTGGGACTACATGTTTGGGACCTATACCGCTGCACCGTCCGAGGGGCATGACAAAATGACAATTGGATTGGACGAATATCAGGAAAAACGAAAACAAAGCATTTTCTGGATGCTGTTGTTACCATTTTTGAAAAAATAATTAATCGTTGATCCGCAAATCTTTGGCACTCAGAGAAAAGTCCTGATATCGCGCCCACAGGGCTTCAAACTCATCCAGATACCGATCCACTTCTTTCCCCGCTGTTTTTATAATTCGGGCATTCAGTAAGAGAATGTCCGAAAAATAATCAGCCCCGGATCGGCTACTTAAATCTGCCATAATATGCAGACCTTCCTTCACATCATTGATATGTCCGAGGCAATCCTGCATTTTTACTAGAATATCAAACCCTTCCTTTACTTTTTCTTCCTTAAACAAGGAAGAAAAAAATCTCAGGTTATATCGGGACCGTTTTGTAAATTTTCGGAGTTCATGAAGATCTTCGACGGAATGATATACTTCTTCCGGCCCTAAATTCAATAATTCGATGTTGCCTTCCTCGATGGTCTCCAGTGCGAATTGTACAACAGGCGACGCCATTTTCTTACAAGCAGATTTCCCTAACGTGTCGGACCAATTGCTATTAAGCCATTGTTGGAATTCAGAGAACAAACGCTCGAAATGGCTTCCGGATAATTCCTTTGTGATGATATCTAATTCGTCTTTCCAAACTTGCTCACCTTGTTTTCGTAATTCCAGATAGGCGTCACGCAAACCTTTCTTTCGAATGTTCGGTGAGAGCATTCCATATAAAAACACATCCATGTTTCGTGCTTCCCCAAGCATATTTCCGAAATATCTGAATTCCCGCTTGAAATGGGCTCGGACGTCAGTGGGAATAATGAGTCTAAAAACCCGCATGGCAACCCGGATCCGACGCAGCCCGATACGTATTTGCATCAACGCCATAGGATCGCCGGTTTCCCGAAATTTCAGGATATTTACTTCCAAATGATGGGCAGATTCGTGAAATATCAATTTCGCCGCAGACTCAAGGTCCGGATTGTTTTTCAAATCGATTTCAACCAGCTTGGTTACCGGCTTACCTGTTGTCATGACATGTCACAAACTTCAAATATTTACGAATTTTTGATGTTCCCCTATGCTAGACTTCCTGACACCAAGAAATCAACCGAGAGAAAAATAATGAATAACATAAAAGACTGGGTTGGCAATCAGATCACACATTCTGAACCGATATATCAACATCAATTGGACGGTGTTGCCGCGTTACTGAATGAAAAGGTTCCCGCCCCGGGTATTGTGAAACCAGGCGGCCACTGGATGTATTTTCTACCGACTGATGGACAGAACACGCTGGGACCGGACGGGCATGCGACAAAAGGCGGGTTTCTACCGCCTATCGAGCTGCCAAGACGTATGTGGGCGGGCAGCAGGCTTATCTTTCATGCGCCGTTGCAAGTTGGCGAAAGGGCCGAAAAAGTTTCAACCGTCAAAAGTGTTACACCGAAAGAAGGCCGCACGGGAAAACTGGTTTTTGTCACCGTTGAACATGAAGTGAGGAACGAAAAGGGGTTATGTATTGTCGAAGAACATGACATCGTTTTCCGGGACGCTCCGACAGAAGATGGTGGTACAAAACAGCCCCAACTGGCACCGACGGATGGTGATTGGGATACTGTCATCAATCCAGATCCAGTTCTGTTGTTTCGCTATTCGGCTGTAACTTTCAACAGCCATCGCATCCATTATGATCGCGAATATTGTATTGCGGAAGAAGGTTATCCTGGACTCGTCGTACATGGCCCTCTCCTCGGCACGCTGTTGATGCGACTAGCGGAAGAAAAGATGCAGCGGCCTCTTAAATCTTTTAGCTTCCGGAATTTTAATCCAATTTTTGATATTGCTTCCTTCACCTTATCGGGCAAAGCGGAAGCTGAGGATAAATGTACAGTATGGGTCGCCGGACCCGATGGCGCTCTCGCTGTTTCTGCAACCGCTGAGTTCTAATAAAAAAAGAGGCGGATATACTCCGCCTCTTTCATGTGTTCAGATGATTAAAACCTTAGTGCTTATGTGCACCCGACATAGCGCCAGCTTCTTTGACATGCACCATAACCTTTATGTCGCCTGCATGTTCGAAGACCAGGGTCATGGGGAATTCCTCGCCCATTTTCAGCTTTTGCGTCAATCCCATCAGCATGATGTGAAGGCCGCCAGGTTTTAGCATTACTTTCTGACCCGGCTCGATAACGACATCATCAACAGGTGCCATACTCATCACACCTTCTTTCATGAAGCTCTCATGAATTTCCGCGCGCTTTGCGACAGGAGATTTTACGCTAACCAGTCGGTCAGCTTTACTTCCTTCATTCTTGATCATCACGAACGCCCCACCGACTTTTGCGCTGCCGGGCCGCGCCCGTGACCAGGCGTCCTTGACCATAATATTGTGCTTCTCCGCGGCGAGAACCTCTGACGCGTTATTTCCAATGCCTGTCGTCAGAAGGAAGGCGGCGAGAAGCATAGGTAGAAAATTGAGAAATTTCATTGTCAGTTCCTTGGCGAATTACAGTTGCTCGTTAATTTTTGCAACCATTTCCTCTGGCGTGGTTCCATAGGAAAATACGGTTATTAGGGCGCCATCGCGGCCCATTAAATAAGTGAAAGATGTGTGATCTACCAGATAGTATTCTGGATCTCCATCCTCTACTTTCTGACCATAGACACGATACTTTTTCATAACGTCCTTGATTTGAGTTTCGCTGCCCGTTAGGCCAACGATAGATGGATGAAACGAGGAGAGGAACTCATCCATTACCAATACTGTGTCACGCGCCGGATCAACGGTAACAAAGACCGGGACGACTTCATCCGCCGCATCCCCCAACTCTTCCATGGCGACAGAAATGGTTTGCGCTTCTGTGGGGCAGACATCCGGACAAAATGTATATCCAAAAAAAACAAGCATCAGTTTATCCTGGAAATCTTTGTCTGTGACCGGTTCACCTTTTTGATTAATCAACTCAAAACTGCCGCCGATTTGCGGCACACCGGAAATTATCGACGACCCCTTCTGGGCTGTTGGCCCAACCTGAAGCATGCCAGTCGACCAAAGGCCGATGACAAGCACGCTGGCGAGGACAAAAAACGCAATACAATAGGCTAAAATTTTATTCATAGTCCACCCTTACATCGTCGCATCGGACAATGCCCTTGCGCCGGAAAACACCCTCTAATTGGAAGTGCTCCTATGTTTAGTCGCGCCTCTCATTAATCTCAAGAGTTAATGCCGCCCTGCGGCACTTGACCACAGGTCAGTGATGCCGGCTTTATCTGGGATTGACCAGCCTCTGATCTGACGATACGCTGATTACAATAATAACCGACTTGAGCAATTTTTCTCCCTGGCCGGCATAAACAAAATATGAGCATTTTTTTCGCGAAACGCCTCCTGACCTTCATCGCGACTTTGATTAGCGCATCCATGGTCATTTTCCTGGTGATGGAAATTTTACCTGGCGATCCCGCGCTCGTGATCCTCGGTATCGATGCAACAGATGAAATGGTTGCGGCTCTGACCCGGGAACTGGGGCTCGATCGCCCTGCCCCGGTTAGATATTGGGAATGGGTAAGCGGCTTATTTCGCGGGGAAATGGGCAATAGCTACGCCTATAAGGTCCCTGTCTGGGAATTAGTGGAATATTCACTCTGGATCACCATCCCACTTGCCATACTGGCTATGTTTTTCAGTATTATCCTTGCGCTTGTTATTGGCCTCTATGCAGCGGCAAACCATAACAAAATACAGGATGTCACCTTAATGGGTTTCAGCCAATTGGGAATTTCTGTGCCTAATTTCTGGCTGGCAATTTTGCTGATCCTATACTTTTCAATCCAGCTTAACTGGTTTCCGGCTGGCGGTTTTCCAGGATGGGATGAAGGGATTTTCAAAAGCTTGAAGTCCTTACTCCTGCCAGCCTTGGCTTTGGCGACCGTTGTTGGCGCCATATTAGCACGGATAACCCGATCCTCGGTCCTCGAAGTTTTCCGCGAGGATTATGTACGTACGGCACGGGCCAAGGGGCTCAGCCAGCGGGCGACTTTATGGGGACATGTACTGAGAAACGCGTTAATTCCGGTCCTCACAGTTAGCGGCATTCAGTTTGCTACCTTGCTTACCGGCACCGTTGTCGTTGAGAATGTGTTTCATATCCCAGGGCTTGGCTCGCTGGTTCTGAAGGCAATCAACAATCGCGATACCATTGTTGTTGAAAATGTTGTCCTTTTGCTCGCAACCATGGTTATCACCGTTAATTTCGTTGTCGACATCTTGTACGCCGTCATTGACCCGCGACTAAAGGCCCATGATATATGAGTGAAACGAATTCAGCTTCATTTCTAAATCGCTGCCGTCGAAGCCGAAGTTTCGTCGTTGGCGGGATAATGACCGGTTTTTTGTTGATTTGCGCACTGGTGTCATTGGTTTGGACGCCAGGTTCCGCCTATGACATCGAAATCGGCAATCGCTTTCTGCCGCCGTCCGCCGATCATTGGTTAGGAACGGATCAGTTCGGCCGGGACATCGTTTCCATGCTGATGACAGGAACGCAGAATTCAATCGTCGTCGCGGTCGTCGCTGTTTCCATCGGACTGGCCATTGGCGTCAATCTCGGCCTGCTTGCCTCTGCCCGGCGCGGCTGGACAGAAGAAGTCATCATGCGGCTCAGTGATTTTTCCTTCGCTTTTCCGGCTATTCTATCAGCCATAATGCTGACGGCCATATTGGGGCCAGGAGGTGTCAATTCCATCCTCGCCATCGGCTTGTATAACATTCCGGTTTTCGCACGATTGACCCGCGGATCCGCAAACGCCATCTGGGCGCGAGAGTTCGTGATGGCAGCCCGCGCGGCCGGAAAAGGAAAGCTGCGGATAACGTTCGAACATATCCTGCCCAATATTCTGTCCATTATCATCGTCCAGGCCACAATCCTGTTTGCAATTGCTATCCTGGCAGAGGCCGCTCTTTCATATCTGGGTCTTGGCACACAACCACCGCATCCATCCTGGGGGCGCATGTTGAATGAAGCACAAGCCTTGATGTTCCTGGACCCCATGCAAGCTATCTACCCGGGATTGACCATCGCCGTCGCCGTGTTCGGCTTGAATTTGCTGGGAGACGGCTTTCGGGATGTTCTTGATCCGCGCCTGTCAAGGAAACGCTGATATGACTTTGCTCAACGTCGATAACCTCAGCGTCACACTCGCAACCAACGATGGGCCGGCGCGTGCCGTGCGTAATTTATCATTTTCCCTTGAAAAAGGTGAAACCCTGGGCATTGTCGGCGAAAGCGGATGCGGAAAGTCCATGACAGCCCTGGCGCTTATGGGGTTGCTTCCGGAACGGAGCGAAACAGACGGCGCCATTGCTCTAAATGGTCAAAATTTGCTCACCAAACCAGAATCTGAGCTATGCAAGATTCGCGGCAACAATATGGCCATGATTTTTCAGGAACCGATGACATCGCTTAATCCCGTACATACGGTGGGTCGGCAAATCATGGAACCCCTTCGCCTACATAAAGGTTTATCGAAATCTGCCGCCGCTAGTGAAACAATCGCATTGCTGGATCGTGTTGGCATTCCCAATCCGAAGGAACGGCTTCACAATTATCCGCATCAGCTTTCCGGCGGACAACGCCAACGCGTCATGATTGCCGTCGCGCTTTCTTGTGCGCCTGATATCCTCATCGCCGACGAACCAACGACGGCGCTGGATGTAACCATTCAAGATCAGATACTGGATCTTATCCAGGGATTGGTGCAGGAAGAGGGAATGGCGCTTATTCTGATTTCCCATGATCTGGGCGTCATATCCGAGAACGCGGAAACGGTCATGGTCATGTATGGCGGGACAGCTGTCGAAAGCGGTAAAACAAACCGGATTTTTAATGAACTTTCCCACCCTTACACGCAAGGCCTGTTTGCAGCCATGCCCAAACTTGGGATGGGCCGTAATGCCCGTTTGGTGACCATCCCCGGCACCGTGCCAGATTTAGTCAATTTGCCTTCAGGCTGTACGTTCACTGACCGCTGCCCGTTGGCGACGGCTCAATGCCGCGAAACCGTTCCACCGCAACATAGCCTTAGTAACAGTCACGGCGTTGCTTGCCACAATTTGGATAAAGCTCGCTCCATGAAACCCGGGGAGCTTTACACATGACCGACAGATCTCCGCCACAACCGGTCTTGGAAGTTACTGATCTGGTTCGGCATTATCGACTGCCGCGAGAAAGCCTGTTTGCCCCACCGGGTCATGTTTTCGCTCTCAATGGTGTCAGCTTTACCATTCAAAAAGGCAAAAGCTTTGGTATTGTTGGCGAAAGTGGATGTGGAAAATCGACGTTGGCGCGAAATGTTATGGCACTTGAAGAGACGGATGCGGGCTCCGTTAAAATTCTGGGATCCGAAGTCATCGGGAAGAGCTTTGATCAACTAAGACCACTGCGCCAACATTTTCAAATGGTGTTTCAGGATCCATACGGCTCCCTCGACCCTCACCACAATGTCGGCCGGATTATCGCTGAACCTCTCGCGGCTTTAGGCCCTCTTTCCAGTGATGAAAGAGATAGACGCATCACCGAGGTGCTAGAATCTGTTGGTTTGAAGAAAACGGACGCAACAAAATATCCACATGAGTTTTCTGGTGGACAGCGACAACGTATTGCGATCGCCCGCGCCCTTATTACCCACCCGGAACTCATCGTCGCTGACGAGCCGGTTTCCGCCCTTGATGTTTCGGTGCAGGCTCAGGTTTTGAATTTGCTTAAAGATCTACAGAATACTTTTGGCGTCACCTATATGTTTATCAGCCATGATCTTGCAGTTGTGGAATATCTTTGCGACGAAGTTGCTGTCATGTATCTGGGCGAAATTGTCGAAAAAGGCCGCACTGAAGATTTATTTGCCACACCGGCACATCCCTATACCCGCATTCTCCTCGACGCTGTACCGCAACCCGGAGCGCCTGAAAAAAGGACTCGCATCAAATTAAGAGGAAATGTCACAGGCCAGACGGAGCAACGACAGGGATGTTCCTTTCAGGATCGCTGCCCCATGGTTCAGGATATATGCCGACGCAGCAAGCCACCGCTTGCCGCCGTTGGGACTGATCACATTGCCGCGTGCCATTTCTCATCAGAGATTAGCGAAAACTCAACGTGATCCTAAGTCGACACTCCTCACTGCAAACCTTATTCCGTATCGCCTTCAAACTGCAGTGACGCGGAATTCAAACAATAGCGTAATCCGGTCGGTTCTGGCCCGTCGGGGAAAACATGCCCCAAATGGGCATCACATTTATTACAGATTACCTCGACACGCCGCATAAAGAAGCTACGGTCCTCGATTTCGCCCACCATTTCCTCGTTCAGCGGTTTGTAGAAACTCGGCCAGCCGGTGCCTGATTCGTATTTGGTTTCTGACGAAAACAAAGGCTCGTTACAGCAAACACATTTGTATGTTCCCACCGCCTTATTTTCATTCAAAGGTCCCGTAAAAGCGCGCTCCGTACCTTTTTTTCGCGTGACATGATACTGTTCTTTTGACAATTGGGCTTTCCACTCAGCATCACTTTTAGAAACTTTCTCTACCATATCGTGGCTCCCATTCTTAAATCGTTCGAGATTGATGACTATATTCTATTTATAAATATACGATAAAATACAAGACGGTTCGTCACAATACTTGACGAAATCGTCAGCTTAGCCGAAAATAATCTTCCAGAGGCTAGATGGAGTGAGAATGAGTGAGGTTGTAAGTTTCGACGATCACCATTTGACCCGATCTGCGAAGCAGACGCAATCGGGGCAACATTCAGCGCCGGTATTTTTTAATCGCCTTGAACTCAGTCAAATTTTACAGGTTTACGGCCAAATGGTCGCAAAATCGGAATGGCGTGATTATGCCATCGGACAGGATAAAAATACCTGTATTTTCGCCATTTTTCACCGGTCAACAGACCGCCCGCTCTATAGGATATATAAAGAGCCCCGGCTGGCAGCAAAACAGGGTGCCTTTTCGGTGTTGGCGCAAAACGGACGGATCCTCAAACGCGGCAAGACATTGGACCAAGTTCTGAAGGTTTTTGATCGCATGCGTTTCAAGGCAATCGACTAACGTCAAACATCGCCTCACGAAGCGGTGAAACAGTGTGAATTGCAAAAAACCCGGCAACGCTGAAATTATAGTCCTTAAGGCCCTTTCTTTAAACAGACGAAAACGGATCGAAAAGATGAAATTACTTTCCCTGACATCCACCGCCGCATTGGCGGGCTTAACACTGGCCGTTGGTTTTTCAGGCTCGGCGCAGTCTGCAGCAGACGACGTCACGATCATTACCCTGACACAAACACCCTGCCAGTTTGTCGAGGCGGAAAACGGTACCGATCATATGTATATGTCCAAGGAGCAGGCAGACTGCGAGAAAATCAACGCTGAGAGCGGCGACAAGCGGGTGATGGACTCCGAAGTCCTTACTTTAAAACCGGGCAAGTATATCTTCAGGGTTACCAACAAGAATGTTCCCTATTCGCTAGGTTTCTGGTTGCGTGAACATGATTATAACTGGGCCAATCCGCTGCATAAGGTCAGTAAGATCAGTGTTTCCGGCGGCGGCATGGATACCGGCAAAACCCTTGATTATGAGGTTGAGCTAAAGGAAGGCGAATATCTATATTCCTGCCCGCTCAATACAACACCCGATTATAAGCTGCTGGTCAAAAGCTAGCAATTAACCGCACGGGGCGGCAGATATTATTGCTGCCCCAAGCCGCTAAATCGGTAATGAGAGTTTTCGGTAGACAAATCCCATCAGCCAGGCCGGGCCGATCATCAGAAATTGCACATCCTTAAAGAACGAAGGTTTCTTGCCTTCTATTTTATGGCCGATGAACTGGAATATCCAGGCTATAACAAAAACAGCAATGGCAAATTGCCAGAGCGGCAGGGCGAAAACCGGCGCCGCTTCGTAAGCATTAATCAAGCCAAAACAGACAAGGGTGAACAGCACCATGCCAATCGCCAGAGTCCAGGACAGCATCGCGTAATAAACGACGGTAATTGCCAGAGCGATAGTTGCCCAGTTGAGATAGGGAAAATCAGCGAAAGCCGAAGGCGTCGGGATTTCCCATAGCAACGCAACGATGGTCCAGAAAATGGCGGGAACAGCAAACCAGTGAATCAGTTTATTGGCAGGGTTCTGGTGACTGGACCCATATTCATCCAGCAAGGCAAAAACCCGTCTTGTCTGGTTTTCTGTGGCTGTATTATCCTTCATGGCCTCTCCTCCTTGCGCAATTAAGTCGCTCGAGCGCGGGCATTCTCCAACAAATGCGTATCCATGGCAACACCTTGTCGAAAGGCAAGGCGGGCTTCGAGGATCGGCAAGGCGCGATCGAATTTACCCGCTTCCACAAGGCTGGTCACCCATGCCAGTTGAAACATATCCCGCTGCGCATGGCTGCCGCCAATTTCTTGCAGCCGTGGCTGCGCAGCAGCCATTTGCCGAACTGCGCCCTTGTGATCACCCTGCGCCAGTGAAATATAGCCGCGCATGGACGGGACGGCAACATCCGACCAGACGGCGCGGGTCAGGCCCGGCGCGTCGCGGCCCAATTTCTCAGCACCCGCCATCAAAGCCTCCAGCGCATCTGCATGTCCACCACGTGCCAAAGCGTAGACATAATGCATATCAAAGAACGGCTGATCATTAATTAAAGTTCTGGCGGCAACGAAAGACGATAGATCTGTCCATCTATCCCCCACATCGACACCGAGCTGTTCCAAACGCCATAACAGCGATATCGCGTTCACCTGATCCAAGCTATAGGTTTTATCCACACCCCATATTTTCTCATCATAAAGCTTGAGCGGTGTTTGGAAATCTTCCTGCTCCAGGAAAAACAGCGCCTGATGCCACCAATTATGTGTAAACATAAAGCTGTTGCGGTCGTCCCATTCATTGGACAGATCATCCATCCATTTTATACCTTCATCGTGGCGGCCCTGGGTCAGCAGGACGTGGGCAACAGCATGATGGGCCCAGGGTTCCTTGCGTTTCATCTCCGTGGCCAGGCGACCATCCGCTTCGGCCTGACCGAAATTACTTTTCTGTTCATGGCCGAAGGCGCGCATGCCATAAGCGTAGGCACAGTCTTTGTGACGGTCAAACACCTGATTGATCAACCAGAGCAGCCCGTCATCGTCCCCGAGATTGAAATATGTATTCTGACCGAGTTTGATCGCGAATAAGTCACCGGGATGATCGCTGGCCAGTGTTCTGAAATGGGCCAGCGCACCGGCAACATCAAGTTCCCGCAAACAGAGCACGGCGGCAGTAAAAATCCGCTCCCGCTCTGTGGCGTTCCCCAGTGCCGCTTTTGCCTGATTGGCATATTTCGTCGACAGTTCAACCCGTGCCGGTGTCTCCACAAATAGTCCTAACAAGGTCGCATAAGCCGCCGCAATGGCGCAGTCCGGATCCCGGTCCGCCGCCCCGAAGATACCCGAAAAATCGGTCCCGAATCCGATATAGCTATCAACAAAGGCATCGATGACCTTGATGGTGTCAGCAGAATTTGTTGTAACTGGATTTCCGTACGCATCGTTCAGCATGGTTCAAGCCTCGTTTATCAGATCCAAGGGATAAATAGGACGTCTAACTTTTTCATAGCGGAGCAGATTGTTATCAGATGTGGTCACCCCTTTACCATCCAGCGTTAGTGTCGCCTTTCCGATCGGAGCAAAGCCGGCGCGATAATGGATACGGCTTTTCAGGATCAGATAGCGTTTATACTCGGGCTGGATCCCTACAGATGTAAAGACCCCGGTATCCCACGGTTCATGATGATTGGATACGATAACGATTTCCATATTCTCCGTCTCCAGCACCGCCGTCGGCCCCATAAAGACTTTCACTCCGGTATACATGGGGCCCCGAACAATCCATTCTCCATTGGTCAGGGTTTTCACGGTTCCGGTCAGGGTCAGCGGTTCGCCAACTTCACCGATTTGCGGCATATCGGTTTTCCCGCCGAGCTTCAGGGTTATGGTCGATCCAACGCCGGCTTTTTGCATTTCCTGTACGGCGGCAGGGTCCCAGACAGCGCCGACTGCAACATCTTCCAGCCCCTGCCGGAGAACCTCTTCAATCACCGTCATTACATCCTGCGTAGCGCCGGAACCACAATTATCGGCGTGATCGAGCAAGAGAACCGGACCTTCGGTCATGTCCTTGGCTTTGGCCACCTGGTCTTCCAGGGGTGTATGCTCATAGATGAAATCTTCGCGAAGGTCCCAAGCCCTGGCCAGAATTCGATCCCGCACCTCATCCGCCTTGGCCTTGTCACCATCAGTCACCACAATCACCGAATTCCCTGCATCACGAATATCGGCCAGGGCAAAGCCACCGAAAGCCGTTGCCGCTAGCACACCTGGCTCCTGTTCCGCCTCTTCGCACATACGGATCAGGGTCGCCATAGGCTCGTTGTCCGTTCCCTGTCGCAGGGTCTGGCTTAAGAGCTGGGTATTCCCCCAGGACATTACCGGAGTAACTTTGCCCGCCATACTATCGAGCAGAACTTCACCAATTTGTTTACCTACCTCATACATGTCCACATGCGGATAGGTCTTATAGCCAATCAATGCCGTGCAGTTATCCATAATCTTGTCTGTCAGGTTACAATGCAAATCCAGTGTGACCGCAATGGGTAGGTCCGGATCAATCTGCCGAATTTTCTCAAGCAGTGTCCCCTCCCCGTCATCCGTATGCTCGGCGACCATAGCGCCATGAAGGTCCAACATGGCTGCATCAACGCCATCGCGAACCACTTCCAGAATTGCATCCGCCATCATGTTAAATGCGTGCTCCGTCACCGGACCGGAGGGCATGGCTTCCGCAGCGACCGGTGTGATGATTTCTGCCCCCGCTGCACGCGCCAACTCCACATAGGCGCCAAACGGCATTCCCGTACCCTCATAAGCCTTTAACGCGTCTTCTCCCAGATAGGCACTCCAGTCTTGAAACCGCTGCCAGTCGGCGACAATAGGCGAAAAGGTATTGGTTTCATGTTTCATCATGGCGATGAGGATGCGCATAATGCTGTCCCTTTCTTGTAAATCACGAGGGCTGTTTGCTATCCAACAAGTTTAGCAGCCTACGCCTGTCAGACAACAAAAAACCCGGCGCCAGGCCGGGTTTTTCAATCGAATTGAAGCTGTATTAGTTGCGGTTGCCGAGGAGGCTGAGCAACATCATGAACAGGTTCAGGAAGTTCAGGTACATGGAAACGGCACCCATTACCGCGCCTTTTTCCAGGACTTCCTGACTATGGCCTTGATAATACTGGGATTTAATCCGCTGCGTATCGAAGGCTGTCAATCCAGTAAAGATCAGCACACCCAGAACCGAGATGACAAAATGCATCATGGTTGATTGCAAGAAGATATTCACCACCATCGCAATAACAATCCCGATCAGTCCCATAAACAGGAAGCTGCCGAAACCGGTTAGATCCCGCTTGGTCACATAGCCATACAGGCTGGCGCTACCAAACGTGGCGGAGGTGATAAAGAAAACCCTGACAATACTTTCAGCGGTGTAAACCTGAAAGATATAACTGATGGAAACGCCGAATGTGGCAACCATGACCCAGTACAGGATCTTCGTCGTGCTGGCACTGGTTCGGCTCATGGCAAATAACAAACCAAGGGGGGCCAACATGACAACCCATTGTAGAGGTGTGCCAAAAACTGCGTTATAAATCGCAGGTGTACTTGCCGTCAGGGCGGCTGTAATACCGCTTAACGCCAAGCCCGACGCCATATAGTTATAGACCTTGAGCATATAGCTGCGCAGGCCCTCATCAAGAACGGCCTGATCGACAGATCCCGCCCTTGCGGTGTTAAGCTTAGAAAAGTCAGTCGCCATTTAGAATTCCTCTAAGGAGTTAATTTCAGTTAGTTATATTGTATTTTTTCCATAAAAATTCAAGGAAAATCAACGTCAAGAGAAGGTTAATTCCTATGACCTGATTAGCAGGAATTTACATAAAGGGCATAAATCCGTTGTTTTTCCCGTTATCCACAGCGATTGCTTGACGAAAAATACTCTGCTCTGTCTAATATCTGGGAACGCAATTAAATAAATCGAGGGTTAAAAATGAAAACGACTACTTTTGGTGCCTTTCTCGCCCTGACCGCATTGATGACGGCCTGCAGTGCTGTCAAAAAAGAAAAGGCGGACTACAAACAGGCAGAGGCCGACATAAAAAAACCCGTTAATTGCGGAACAGCGGAAGGAGATATCCGGGGACTGCAAAGTGAAAAGATCTATACCGGCAAGCAAGTGGCAAATGGCATTCTTGCTGTCGTCCCTATCAGCCTGATTGAAGGTATTGTTACGGGAACTGAAGGCAAGCGTATAAAGATGGCAACGGGCGACTATAATAAAAAGCTGGACGAGAAGATCGCTCAGATCCAGAAAGAATGTAATATCAAGCCTTGATTTTTGCCGGCCCCGTGCCCCAACTAACCGGTTATCATATTTACACCCGAATAAAGTGTATTTATTGACACAATAATTCCTTTAAGCTGCCAATTTGGCGGCTTTTTCTAGCCATCATTCGCGATCACATTGTTTCTCGAACACCAGCAAGGAGAACGGGAATGGTATCTGCTGCTGGATCGTTTGGCGGAACAATGGCTTATTGCCGTTCCCTTTCGTCCTATTTTAAAAGACTTGGAGAACTAAGATGAAAAAGATTTTGATTACAGCCGCCGCATTGACAACTTTCGCCGCTGCACCTGCTCTGGCTGCTGCACCTGCCTTCGCTGAAGTAGACGCCAACGGAAACGGCACCATCAGCTTCGAAGAACTGGCTGTTGTGATGCCAGACACCAGCCAGTCCCAGTTTGCCGCAGCAGATGTGGATGGCAGCGGTGAATTATCCGTTGATGAATACGAAAAAGCGACAACCAAAAGCTAGTTAAACCCGAGGAAACCTCCCACTTCCTCCTGCTCCCTGATCGCTCTTCGGAGCGATCAGGTGATTCTCAATCAGATCTGAGAACCGGCGCTACTTTCTCCCCGAGCGCATTCCACGATCCCAATAATCCGAAAACCAGTGTTACTGCTACGCTAATAATGATAGTCACCAGAACCGTGAATGGCAGGTTTATCCATTTAGCCTCCAGCAATTGCGTGATCACCAGATAGGATGCTGTCCAGCCCGCCGCAGCAGCAATGACCGACGTGACCAGCCCCAATAACGCATATTCCAGTAAAAACGCTTTGAAGATATCTTTGCGCGTGGCGCCAAGGACTTTCAGGATCACCGCGTCATACACCCGTTTGCGATGCCCGGCAGCGAACGCCCCGGCCAATACCAACATCCCGGCAACTAACGTAATCGACGATGTCGCTGATACGGCAGAGGATAGTTGCTCCAGAATGCGACTGACAGTTTCCAGAGCTTCCTTCATGCGGATCACGGAAATATTGGCAAATTTATTAGTGATATTGCGAAATAGAGCCGCTTCCGATTCCGTGTCGGCCCGTGCTGTCGCCAGATGTCCATGTGGCGCACCGGACAGTGCGTTCTGGTCAAAAACAATAACAAAATTGATGGCCAATGTTGTCCAGTCAATCTCTCGGAAATTTGCGATTTTGGCGACGATTTCCCGGCCCATTACATTCACCGTCAGGGAATCCCCGAGCTCTAGGCCGAGTCCCTTGCCAACTTCCTTGCCAATGCTGATTAATGGCGGCCCCTGATATTCCTCGGGCCACCAGCTGCCCTCAACGACCGTCGCACCTGGTGGTGGATTAGCCGCATACGTTAGGCCACGGTCCCCACGAAGCGCCCATTTTGCCTCTGGTGCGACTGTCAATTGATCTGCCGGAATACCTTTCACGCTGACAATGCGGCCGCGCATATTCGGGACGTGATTGACCTCAGTGACACCGGAAACCGCTTCTGCTGTGGCAACAAAGTCGCCCAATTGATCTGACTGGATATCAATAAAGAAAAAAGCCGGCGCCTTTTCCGGCAGCTGTTCCTGGACTTGCCGGGTCAGATTCCCCTCGATCAAGGCCACGGTTACAAATAATGTCAGGCCGAGCCCCATGGACAGAACGACACTGGTCGTTGCTGCACCGGGCCTGTATAAATTGGCAACGGCCAGACGCAAGGTGGGTATCCGTGACCGCGGGAGTTTGCGCGCAATAAATTGAACCGCATGTCCGACAAAAATCAAAACGCCAAAAATACAGGAAGCGGCTACCACGAACCCAATGGCGAAATACCGTTCCTGACTGGTGAAAATCGCCAGGGAAACCATGAGGCCAAAAGCCACGATAACGGCAATGATATAGCGCGCGCGTGGCCAGCGATGACGGGACACCACGTCCCTGAACAGGGAGGCAGCAGGTGTTTCACGGGCGCGGGCCAGCGGCCAGATTGCGAACAGAGTTGCTGTCAGCAGACCATAGGCCACCGCCAGCAATAAAGGGCCGGCCTGCATGGTGATTTCCGGCGGTACCGGTAAGGCGCGGGCGAGAAATCCCGAGGCGACCATGGCGCCGCCAATACCCAGAACAAGGCCGATAAAAGATCCGACAAATGCCAGAAACAGCACTTGCAGATAATGAATTCGGAAGATAAAGGAACTGCTGGCACCCAGGCATTTCAAGGTGGCGATGGTAGAAATTTTTCCATCCAGATATGTACGTACAGCGTTGCCAACACCGACGCCACCGACAATCAAGGCTGTTAATCCAACCAGCGTCAGGAACAAGGCGACCCGGTCTACGAACCGCTTGATCCCCGGAGCGCCGTTGGAGGCATCCTGGATACGCCATCCCGCATCGGGTTGATCAAAGGCCGCAGCTTCTCGGAAATCGGCAACTGTAACATCGTCGTTCAAATCAAGGCGATAGTGATAACGTATCAGGCTGCCGGGCTGAATCAGCTCCGTCTGGATCAATGCATCCCCGGAAATTATGGTTCTGGGCCCCAGCGCCATCCCCTGCGACGCCTTGTCCGGTTCCGATTGGATGATACCGCGCACTTCCATTGTCAACTCGCCGATCAGGATCTGGCTGCCAAGCTGCAGTGACAGTCGATCGATCAATCCCTGCTCCACAATCGCTCCGAATAACCCGCCTTGTTGAGACAATAGTTTTTCTACAGTCTCATTTTGCGTTTGCGCAGACAATGTGAGCGCCCCGAATAGCGGGTAGCTTTCATCAATCGCCTTTACTTCAGACAAAGTCGCTTTGTCCTCACCGGCCACCCGAACCATGGCACGTGTGGTTTCAATCTCGGCGATGGCGCCTCGGGCGCTCAACCATTCATATTCATCAGCCGTCGCCCGTCGCTGGATCAGGCGGACATCAATGTCACCCCCCAAGATAACCCGGCCATTGGCTTTCAGGCCTTCCGTAATCGATGAAGACAAGGTACCAACACCTGCAATGGCCGCAACCCCCAGTACCAGACAGGCCAGAAAAATGCGAAAGCCCTTCAGACCACCGCGCATTTCCCGTGTGGCAAATCTTATAGCAAGAGCGAAAGTTTCAGGGTTTTTCCGACTATTCACCGGCGGCCACCTGCTGCAGCGTGGTTTCAATGGAGGCAATCCGGCCGTCTTCAAGCCGCACCAGATGATCGCAGCGGCGCGCCAGTTGGTCATCATGGGTAATCAGAATGAGTGTCGCCTCTTGTTGCGCATGCAGCTCAAACATCAAATCAACAATGATATGTCCGGTTTTACCATCCAGATTTCCCGTGGGCTCGTCTGCCAGCAGAATTTTCGGATTGGTACAAACCGCCCGCGCCAGAGCCACCCGTTGCTGTTCCCCGCCGGAAAGCTGAGACGGATAATGGCTTGACCGATCTGCCAGTCCCACCGCTGCAAGTTTTTCCGCCGCCATTTCAAAGGCATCGGTCCGGCCGGCTAATTCAAGTGGAATAGCGATGTTTTCAAGGGCAGTCATGGTAGGAATAAGATGGAAGGACTGGAAGACAATACCGATATTCTCCCGGCGAAATCGTGCTAATGCGTCCTCATCAAGTTTTTCGATGGCCTCACCCGCCATCAGCACGGATCCGGATGTGGGCACTTCCAGGCCCGCCATAATCGACATCAAAGTCGACTTGCCAGACCCCGATGGACCTACAATGCCCACGGTCTCCCCCGGCTGTACAGTCAAATCTATACCACGTAAGATATTGACAGGGCCGGCATCTGACTTAAGTGTGAGATGAATGTCTTTTAACGAGATGATAGGTTCTTGAGGCAATAGTATTCCAATGCAAAATAGACGTGTTCTGACTTTGGCATATGGCGGTCAGCTATCAATAATCAACATATTTGCCGTTTTTATAGTGATTTTTTACGGTATCTGTGATGCTTATGCCGAAAAATCGGTCAGAATTGTTGCCATTGGCGACAGTTTGACCGCCGGATATGGATTGCCACAAGGTGAGGATTTCCCGACCCAGCTTGAAGCGGCGCTGCGGGCCAAGGGCTTTGATGTGGTTGTCGACAATGCCGGTGTTTCCGGTGATACCACGACTGGCGGATTGCAGCGGCTGGACTGGGCACTTGGGAATGATGCGGATTTCGTTATCCTGGAACTGGGCGCCAATGATGCTTTGCGCGGCATCCAACCGAATGTTACCCGGGAAAACTTGGAAAAAATACTAATTGTCCTGCAAAAGAAAAACATTCCAGTCCTGCTGACGGGAATGAAGGCCCCACCGAATATGGGCGCCAACTATACGACAGAGTTCGACAAGATCTTTCCCGAACTTGCAAAAAAATACGAAGCCGACTTCTATCCGTTCTTTCTGCAAGATGTGGCTGCTGACCCCGCCCTTAACCAAAGTGATTATATACATCCCAACGCAGATGGCGTTAAAATCATCGTCAACAACATGCTGCCGTATGTGCAGCGCTTCATCGAAAACTAGAGTCAGGCCCCGCTTGTCCGTAGCCCCAAATCCAAAACATAGGAAGTATCATGAAATATAGAAAACTGGGTCGCTCGGACCTGGATGTCAGCGTCATTTGTCTGGGTACTATGACATGGGGAGAACAGAACAGCGAAGCCGATGCCCATGCGCAAATGGATTTGGCCAGGGATATGGGCGTCAATTTCCTTGACACAGCCGAGCTGTATCCCATTCCCCCCCGCGAAGAGACGCAAGGACTGTCAGAGATACATATCGGAAACTGGCTTACATCACGAAAGGCCAGGGACGAGATGATCATTGCGACAAAAGCTGTCGGGCCGACAGATAGTCTGTATTTTCGCGGCGAGCCGGCAAAGCTGAAGGCGCGTCATCTTGAGGAGGGGGTCAACAAAAGCCTGAAGAATCTGCAAACGGATTATATCGACTTGTATCAGCTGCATTGGCCGGAACGCTCCACCAACTATTTTGGCAAGCTGGGCTATGAACATGTGGAAGAAGAAGACGACACGCCGCTGCTGGAAACCCTGACGGCGCTGGGCGACATCGTCAAATCAGGTAAAATCCGGCAGATCGGCATCTCCAATGAAAGCGCCTGGGGCATCATGCATTATCTGCATCTGGCCGAACAACATAACCTGCCCCGAATGGCAGCAGTACAAAATCCGTATAGTCTGTTAAACCGGACTTATGAGGTTGGTTCCGCCGAGGTTTCCATTCGCGAGCATTGCGGCTTGCTAGCCTATTCCCCAAGCGCCATGGGCGTATTGTCCGGAAAATACCTGAACGGAGCCAAACCGGCAGGGGCCCGGCATACGGTTTATGACCGGTTCAAACGCTACACGACCGATCTGGCTGACAAAATGGCCGGTAAATATTTTGCCCTGGCTCAGGAAAATAACCTCAACCCTATCCAAATGGCCCTTTCCTTCGTCAACAGTCGGCAATTTGTTACGTCTTCCATTATCGGTGCAACAACACTCGACCAACTGAAGGAAAATATTGAAAGCATCAATCTGGAACTCTCAGATGACATTATCGCGGAAATTGATAAGATACATATGATGCACCCTTTTCCCTGCCCGTAAAGGATATGAGCAATGCGCCTTTTCGTTGCAATAGCCTTACCGCAAGAAGTGAAAGACATTATTGCCACGTTACGCGGCGGCATTCCGGATGCACGCTGGATCGCCGCTGAGAACTTTCACATCACGTTGGCATTTATCGGCGACGTTCAGCCGCCGGATATGCTGGACATATCTTCTGCGCTAGGGAAATTGGCCCATCCAGCATTTCATCTGGATATTGAGGATGCGGGCGTATTCGGCAGTAATAAGCGCCCGCGTATCCTTTGGGCGGGTGTCCGTAACCTGGAAACACTGACTTTATTACATCAGAAAATCGTCACAGCTATCGAATCCATCGGTATCAAAATTGAGGACAGACGTTTTCGACCACATATCACCCTGGCCAGAGTCCATAAATCACCCTACGAGAAGGTCAGGAACTATCTGACTGATCATGCTTTGTTCAAAACGAAACCGGTAGCTGTGAATAGTTTTTCTTTGTTTTCGAGCCATCTCGCCTCTTCAGGCGCCATTTACAATGAAGAGGTAATTTTCGATCTCGATCCTGTCGATGCAGCAGTATCGGCACAAACAAGCTTAGGCTCATAAAGTTGGAGTTCTAACGGATTGAATGCCCGCCTTCTTTCAAACGACGGGCAATTTCGGAAATATGATCGGGGCCGATTTCACAGCAGCCACCAATTATCGTCGCGCCCTGGGCGACCCATCCCATGGCAAAATCCCCATATGCTTCCGGACCCAGATCATCCCGTTCATGGAGAGCCTCAATGGTTGCAGAATCGACCAGAAACTCCTTGGTTATCTTTGTAAAACCGTTGGCGTAAGCCCCAAATGGCTTCCCGAACTCATTGAGTATCTCCAACGCGGCAGAGACAGCCTCTGGCCGGGAGCAATTGATCAACAGGGCATCCGGCTGATAAAGATCGACGAGCGATTGCATATGGGATAAGGGCTCGCCGGACCTGAGTTTCGTTCCGTCAAAATCATCGACCGTCATCGCCACCCAATTCAGTTTTTCGGAGCCCTGCATCGCACGCAATGCACCTTCGGCCTGTCTCAACGATGACATGGTTTCCGCCACGACAATATCCGCACGATCCGCTAGTTTCGAAATAATCTCCCGGTACAGACTTTCCGCTATTTCCGGTATCGGGCATGTTTCTGGCCGATAAGACGCCACCAATGGTCCCAAGGACAATGCGATACGTGCAGAGCTGTATGACCGCCTTGCCTGCTCTGCCATGGTCATGGCGTTATCCAGTAACAGGTCAAACTGGTCTTCCAAATTTTCCGGCCGTAACCGATCCCGATGAACTGCATAGGTATTGGTGGTGGCAATTGTTGCGCCCGACTTAAAGTAATCTCGATGGACATCGGCGACAATTTCCGGATTTTCCATCATTACTGCCGTTGACCACAGAGGCGTTGCCCGATCTTCCGAACGGTTTACGATCTCTTGTCCAATCGATCCGTCCAGGAGCGTGATGTCCGCCATATTCAACCCCCTTCAACAGTCCATTAGTTTGCGAAATAAGGCTGATTTTAACATATCAAACGCGCACCTACCGCATAAACACGTCATAGCGTGTCGATTTGCCGACAATTTGATGCGATGGAGCTGGAAAACCGGGAATCGGTTCCCCGCGCCGCGGCCATTTCAACACCACTCGCTTCGAAGCCGTATCCAAAGCAATTCTCAGCAATTCGGCGCAATCTGGGTCATGGCCAACCAGGTCCCTCAACTGCCGCATTTCATTTTTCACGAGTGCGGACTTGGATCGCGGCGGATGCATTGGATCGATCAGAATTGTCTCCGCTGCGAGATCAGGAAGCAACTTTCGTGCATCTCCATGGATCAAATGCATTCGACCGATAATTTCTGCCAGTTCACCATTTGTGGCTGCGGCTCGCCGCATGCCGTCCGACAATAATTGATGAACTTGTGCCGATCTTTCGATCATTGTGACAGAGGCCCCTAACGACGCCAAAAGAAAGGCGTCCCGGCCGAGACCCGCTGTTGCATCAACAATGACCGGGACGGTGCGACCCCGAAACCCAAGTGCCTTTGGCAAATCCTGTTGCTTGCCGCCACCAAATCGACGCCGATGACCAACGGCGCCGCCGACGAAGTCACATTTGAGTTCGGGTGTTTTCATCCGATTGCCTTAAAATCCCAGATTTGTCTTCCACCAGGTCGGCAAAGCAAAGGACGCCTTGTGCAAACCTGCATTATAATGACGGCCTGTGTGCGATTTTATCGGCTGCGAATAATCATATCCATCGTGACTATACAAGAAAAATCCGAATTCCGCTGCGGGATAAAGCTGGACGATGGACCGATAAGCGGCCGCGTGAGGCAAAAGTTTATCCGATTGCATGATAGAAACAAGATTTTGATCCTTGTCACCACATAATTCCTGCAGGAAGTAAGCCCTCTCTTTGCCGACAAAAATGCTATCGCTGTCCAGGACAACTCCGTCCGCCTTGATACAAGCGGAAAAATTTTCGCAGAATTCACGGGTAAACACACTGGCTGAAGGGCCGACGGGCTCGCTCAGATCAAGGATGATCACATCAAACTGATCATTCTTCCGACGAGCTTCACGCATATATTCTGCAGCATCGCCAATAATCAACTCGACCCGAGGATCCCGGTAGTCCCCGTTGATGGCCAAATATTCCTTCGACACCTCAACAACCCGTTCATCAATTTCCACCATGACAACTCGGGTGACGAAGTCATGAACCAGAACCTCCCGCAGAATACCCCCGTCGCCGCCACCGACGATGAGGACTTCCGCATTTTCACGGCGGCGCCCCAGCAAGGGCACATGAACCGCCATCTCATGATACATAAACTCATCCGCATGGGAGGCCTGAACCAGGTCATCCAGGGTTAGTATCCGGCCGAATATTTCATGCTCATAAATCTCAATTTTCTGAAACGGACTTTGCTCGGAATGCAACAGCGTCATGTCGAGCGCGTGGGTAAAGGCGATGCCCTCGGTTTCCTCGTGCCACCATTGGCGGCTTGCTTCGTTAATTTTTGTCATGCTTCTACTTGCTTTTTCCTGCGCCATTCATGATCACATTCCACGCACCTGATTGCTGGACAACTTGGTGCAACAACGACATAGTCTCTAACAGTGCGCTTATACTGGAAAGCGGTCGTCGATGACACCCTTTCAAATACAGCTGAGGAGACTTGACAAATGACCTCCAAACTAACGCTCAAGGAAATTCAAGACGGCTTGCAGGTGGTTGAGGGGTGGCAGCTGGTTGTCGGGCGTGACGCCATCTCGAAGGAATTTCGCTTCAAAGACTTTAACCGGGCGTTCGCCTTTATGACCCGCGTCGCCCTGAAAGCTGAGAAAATGGATCACCATCCGGAATGGTTCAACGTCTATAACAAGGTCCAGGTCACCCTCGCCACCCACGATGTAGACGGCGTGAGTGACAAGGATTTCAAACTGGCAAAATTTATGGACGCCGCCGTGTAACCTTTATTTCGGGGCCATTCGAATGGCACCGTCAAGACGGATGACTTCGCCGTTCAGCATCTGGTTTTCGACAATTTGCTGTGCCAGGGACGCATATTCATCGGGAAAGCCCAAACGGCTTGGGAACGGAACACTGGCACCCAGGGCCGACTGCACGTCGTCAGGCAGGCTTTTTAGCAACGGTGTTTCAAACAATCCCGGTGCAATGGTCATGACGCGCACGCCGACAGAGGCCAGATCCCGTGCAATGGGTAAGGTCATGCCGACGATACCGCCTTTTGAGGCAGCATAGGCAGCTTGTCCGATTTGGCCATCATAAGCCGCCACTGACGCCGTATTGATGCAAACCCCTCGCTCGCCGCTGTCCATTGGGTCCAGTTTTACCATATCATCGGCAGCCCGGCGCAAACAATTGAAACTGCCAACCAGATTGACGGAGATAACTTGTTCAAATTTGTCCAGTGGATGCATTCCCCGGCTGGAAACAGTTTTGGCAGCCGGGCCGATGCCGGCGCAATTGACCAGAATTCTCGCCGGACCGTGAGCGCTGCGAGCCATTTCAAACGCGGCTTCCACAGAGGTATCATCCGATACATTCACAGCGCAGGCAACACCACCGATTTCCTCTGCTATTGCTTGTCCCGCCTCGGCATTCATATCAAATATAGCGACTTTCGCCCCGGCTTTAGCCAGCATTCTCGCAGTTGCCTGGCCAAGGCCGGATGCGCCGCCTGTGACAATCGCCGCTTTTTCTGAAATATCCATTTTTCTCTCCAATTTCTTTCATCTAAATCCAGAATTCTGCCGCCTTCCTTACACGGCCAGACAGAAAAAGTGAAGGCACTGGTTCTTGCATTCTGAAAGCCAGAGGGGCATATACATGGAATGACGAAACCATCAGACGATGATATATCCGCGTTCGATGCGGAAAAGCTTCAAAAAGACAAATTGCTTGTTATGCGGGAGTTTGGTCAGAAACTTCGCCGTAATGTGGGCAAAATTCCGTTTGCCGATGATGTCACAGCAAGCTTCTATTGCGCAGTTGACGGGAAAAGCCCGGCCTTCGTCAAAGCTATCCTGTTTGGCGCCCTAGCCTATTTTATTATGCCGGCCGATGTCATTCCCGATTTCATTGCCGGTCTCGGTTTTACGGATGATGCCAGCGTCCTGATTGCGGCAATGACAACCGTCAGTCGGCATATCACCGATGAACATCGCAAAAAGGCTGATGCATTCCTCGAGAAGGAAACGGCAGATTCCGAATCCTGACCTTTAATAACCTTCGATTACCAAGTAAATTTCAAAAAATTGTGCAAAGCAGCATTTTTTTTGATATATAGCTACCATATTGCCCAGCCTGGTTAGCCAAGAAGGAGCTTGCTGAATGAGTGACCGTAAGATTTATGCCGATGCGACAACGGCCCTTGAGGGATTGTTGACGGACGGAATGACCTTGATGTCCGGTGGATTTGGACTATGTGGAATCCCTGAAACTCTCATCGATGCAGTGAAAGATTCGGGAACAACAAACCTCACCGTAATCTCCAATAACGCAGGTGTTGATGGTATCGGTCTTGGCGTTCTCCTGGAAAGCAAACAGATTTCCACCATGATTTCTTCCTATGTTGGAGAAAACAAGCTGTTCGCGGAACAATATCTTGCCGGGGATCTGGAAGTTGTTTTTACACCACAAGGAACCTTGTCCGAGCAAATTCGCGCCGGTGGGGCTGGTATTCCAGCCTTCTATACGAAAACAGGCGTCGGAACACTTGTAAGTGAAGGCAAGGAAGTCAAAAACTTCGACGGTGAAGATTATGTCATGGAACGCGGCCTGACCGCCGACGTCGCTCTCGTCCATG
Organism: Sneathiella marina; assembly: GCF_023746535.1. Lineage (GTDB taxonomy): Bacteria > Pseudomonadota > Alphaproteobacteria > Sneathiellales > Sneathiellaceae > Sneathiella > Sneathiella marina. The sequence goes on from NZ_CP098747.1 coordinate 3,460,514, forward strand.
CCTATATGGCTGACAAGGAGGGAAATCTTGTTTTCCGCAAGACGGCCCGGAACTTTAACCCCATGATGGCAACAGCAGGCCGGACTACTGTAGCGGAAGTAGAACATTTGGTGGAGCCGGGCGAAATCGATCCCGACCATATCGTAGTTCCCGGAATTTTCGTTCAGCGTATCGTGCATGTGCCAAATCCGGTGAAGCATATCGAGCAACGGACTACTCGCCCCAGAAACCAGGTCGCCTGACCGATCACGCAAAGGATAAGATAAAATGGCTTGGACAAGAGATCAAATGGCACAACGCGCCGCCCAGGAACTGGAAGATGGATTTTACGTAAATCTTGGCATTGGTATCCCGACACTCGTATCGAATTTCATCCCCGATGGGATGGAAATCCAGTTGCAAAGCGAAAACGGGATGCTCGGCATGGGTCCTTTTCCTTTTGAGGGGGAGGAAGATGCCGACCTTATCAATGCAGGTAAGCAAACCGTAACTGAGTTACCGACAACCAGCTATTTTTCCAATGCGGATTCATTTGGCATGGTTCGGGGCGGACATATCAATCTTTCCATTCTCGGCGCCATGCAGGTTGCTGAAAACGGTGACCTGGCCAACTGGATGATCCCGGGCAAGATGGTCAAGGGCATGGGCGGTGCCATGGATCTGGTGGCCGGTGTAAAAAAAGTTATCGTACTTATGGAACACACTGCCAAAGATCAGCCCAAGCTTCTGAAAACCTGTAATTTACCTTTAACCGGTAAAAATGTGGTTGATATGGTAATCAGTGACTTGGCTGTCTTTACGTTCGACCGATCCGGAAACTCCGGCATGAAACTGATCGAGCTTGCTGATGGCGTAACATTGGAAGAAGTTCAAGCAAAAACAGAAGCTTCCTTTGACGTGGCTCTCTAAGACCCTGCTGTCAGATCGAGAAGCCGCCTAATTTGGTTTCGAGATATTCCAGGATGCCGTCTTTTGCACCTTCACGCCCAAGGCCGCTTTCTTTCATGCCCCCAAAGGGCGCGGCAGCGGATGTCGGGTTGATGTCATTTATTCCGATGATACCAAATCTCAATCCTTCATACATCCGCATGGCGCGCGAAATATCCCGTGTATAAACATATGCTGCCAGGCCATAAACTGTATCGTTTGCCATGTGCAGCACTTCTTCCTCGGATTCAAATTTCAGTATGGGTGCAACCGGACCAAACGTCTCTTCGCGATAAATCAGCATATCTGGGGTCACATTTGCAAGGACAGTCGGCGCGTAAAAATGACCCTTTTCAAGGCCGTCTGATTGTAAAACGGTTCCGCCGGCGACAACTTCCGCCCCTTTCTCCAATGCGTCGGTTACTTGCCGGTCAACCTTGTCTATCGCTGCTTGATTTACCAACGGTCCTATGGCGACACCGTCCTCAAACCCACTTCCGGCTTTCATCTTAAGAACACGTTCCTTGAAGGTCGCGACGAACTGGTCATAGACAGAACTGTGAACAAAAAACCGGTTGGGACTGATACAGGCTTGTCCTGTATTCAAGAACTTGACCAGTGATCCGCCTTTGGCGGCATGGGCAGGATCAACATCATCAAAAACAATGAATGGCGCGTGCCCGCCAAGCTCAAGTGAAATCCGTTTCATCTGAGCCCCGGCCTCCCCGGCAAGCATTTTGCCAACATTTGTTGATCCGGTGAAGGTCAATTTACGCACCGCTGGGTTGGTGGTAAATTCGGTACCAATGGGTTTAGGATCCAAAGCCGTGACAAGGTTAACGACGCCATTTGGAAGACCTGCCGCTTCAAAAACCTCGAACATTGCGACGGCGCAAAGTGGCGTCGCTTCCGCCGGCTTCAACACAACAGTACATCCGGCGGCTAAGGCGGGACCCACTTTACGTGTAATCATTGAAATTGGATAATTCCAGGGTGTTACTGCGGCGACAACGCCTACTGGTTGCCGAATGACCATAAACCGTTGATCTGCCCTGGCAGATGGCAGGAGTTCCCCATTAACCCGTTTTGCTTCTTCCGCATACCAGAGGAGAAAATCAGCGCCATATTGAACTTCATTTCGCGCCGCCTTCAATGGCTTCCCCTGCTCTTCCGTCATCGTCCGGGCAAGATCTTCTTTTCGCTCAAGCATAATCTGGTACGCTTTGTAAAGAAAAGCAGAGCGTTGATATGCTGTCGTCTTAGACCAGTCGACAAAGGCTGCTTCTGCGGCAGCAATCGCCTTTTTTGCATCATCGGCGTTACCCGCAGGAACAGATTTTATCGTCTCGCCAGAAGCTGGATTAAAAACGTCGAAAACCGCGCCATTTTCAGCGCCGCACCATTGACCGTCGATGTACATTTAAGACCCTTCTCTCATGTGGTTGTCTGTCGACAGAACCTTTGTCAGCAGCACATTTATATTCTTTTTTTGAAAATGAGTTATGCCCGTATTTTTATCCTTAGGCAATATTAACAATGCAATCTTAGGACTTAAGTATCGGGGAGTTGCGGCCGCTTTGATTTTCCCAGGCCCGCTTCACGGCGTACGATGTACAAGCTCGACGCAACAATGATGCAGGCGCCCAGCACCATCCAGATATCGGGTATTTCCGCGAAAATCAAAAACCCGAGGATTCCTGAAAAAATCAACCGCATATAGTCGAAAGGCGCAACCGCCGTCGCCTCACCCACCGAGAAAGCCCGAATAGCACAGAAATTTGCGCCTGATCCGAAACAAGCCAAAACCGACAATACAGCAATGTCTTCCCAGGTAGGCGGTACCCAAACGGCCAGAGCAGGAAAGAACGAGAAAAGTGACGCCATTACGCCAAAATAAAACATCATGGTCGCTGGGCGTTCTGTGGCGCTCAATTTCTTGAGGAACACGGAAACCAAGGCGACCATCAGCGCCCCGAACAACGCAACGAAAGCCGCAAACTCAATCTCAGCATGGGATTGAACCATGACGAGGACCCCGAGAAATCCAACGGCCGTCGCTGACCACCGGCGCCATCTCACTTTTTCGCCCAATAGGAAAACCGCAAGGACAATCAGGAATAAGGGGCGGGTAAAGGTTAGGGCAACCGCATCTGCCAACGGTAAATGTGTAATCGCGTAAAAAATACACAACATACCCGTAACCCCAACCAGTGCTCGCAAGATATGAAGTTTCAACACTTTGGTTTTAAGCGGGGCGATACCATGCCTGAAGGCAAACGGGAGAATAACCAGTAACCCGAATAGAGCCCGCAGAAATCCGATCTGGAAACTATCCATGCCTTCGCCGAGAAATTTTATCCCAATCCCCATAACCGAAAAACACAGTCCCCCCAGCAGCATCCAAAGGGCCCCCTGGCCATTGGCGGGAATATTCTTCCAAACACGGAGCCAACGGTGCCCCGAGGCAGGCATATTCATCGGCCAGATCCCGATGTTGTATCAGCGAGAGATTGTGCCAATGCCTCTTTTTCCCGTGCCGCTGCCGCGCTCACACGCGATTCCCGGATTGCAATATAGATGGAGGAGCTAAAAATTACCGCAGCACCGATATAGGTATAGATATCTGGCTCCTGCATAAAAAACAGGAAGCCGACAATCGCAGAAAAAATGAGACGGAAGAAATCGAAAGGCATTACAATCGACGCGTCGACTAGTGAAAATGCTTTTGTAAAACAAAGATGACCAATAGTGCCCAGGAATCCGATTCCGAGAATTATCAGGACTTGATCCAAAGTTGGCATTTGCCAGACAAACAAGGCTGGAATACAAGACATGGGCAAGATGATAATCTGCGTCCAGGCGACAATCGCTGTGGTGCTTTCAGTTTTTGATAGAAGCTTCACGCAAGTGGCAGCGCAGGCCATGGTCATCGCGGAAAAAATTGCAGCATACGCGCCCAGGCTCATTTCTTCGAGGCCCGGCCGCAATATGATCATCGCACCTAAAAACCCAACAACCATAGCCATACCGCGCCGGATCCCGACGATTTCGCGCAAGACAAAAATTGCCAGTATTGTTCCAAAAATTGGCGAGGTAAAATTTAGGGCGACGGCATCGGCTAATGGCAGAACACTCACCGCATAGAACCACGTAAACATGGAGAGGAAACCGACGATACTCCTGAATCCATAAAGCCACGGCCGGTTGGTCTTTAAACTACTAAACCCATTTTTCATAAACCAGGGCAAAATGAAGATAAGACCAGCAACATTTCGCAAAAAAACAATTTCGAAAACCGGAAGACCGCTATCGGCTACGGATCGGATTAGTCCGCCCATAATGGACAGGACGAAGCATGATAAAATCATAAGACATGCGGCCTGAAGGACTAGAGGAGCAGCCAAAAATGGTTTGAAAAGTAAGCGAACAGACGACATGAGCTTCAGAATAGAATGCCCATTTTTGAACATAAAGTACTATTTTTGCAATACAGCCCTGCGTGCCGGCCTGCCAGAACAAAGAGGGCGCTAGGAGGACCGTAACCAGAGCAGATTTAACCCGTTCAACAGGGTGTAGGTAGCGGCATACCGGTTTCGGAAATTCTGCCAGTTCAATGAAAAGTGGCTTTGTATTTCACTAAGGCTACGCTGCCCGTCAATCACCGCAACGAATTCAGCAGCTCCTTCTGGCACATTGAACGAATGTGACTCTCCGTCAAAACCAACATTGAGTTTGGATTGTGCCGACAATGCCTTAACAAGCAGGTCAGGATTCTTGTCTTTTAAAATCGGTATCATTTCCGGATTAAATTTTGCAACGGTCTTAGCCGTATTGGACGATTTCTTTGCGTAAAAAGTATGTGTTTTAAGGGACCCGCATATATTTTCAGCCAAAGCCGCCTTGTCACCTTCGTCCATCCCCTTAACAGGTTTCAGCAACAAATCATTTTTCAAATAGGTTTCCGGGCGGTAGCGAATAGGCTCGATAAACCCAACGAGTTCTATTTGACAGTCAAGCAACATCGACAATAGCTCCGGTACAAGATAGCTGCGATCTCGCGGATGAAGCAATAAATCAAACAAGGCTGCGTCCTCACCAAGTTTATGGTCGCTCAAATATTTGTTTTTGTTAAGCCAGTTTGATTCCGGCAAAGAGTTTATCAGTTCCTTGGCCATTTTTACCTGCTCAGATTGTGTTTTCTCGCCAATCATCAATTTCAGGGCATTTTGAACCGGGTATACGCCTGTTCGGCCTAATGTCGCGTAAACCATAAGGCCTAGCCCACCATTTTCGGCCAAACAGGAGTCCAGAGCTTGCAAGCCGCGCTCAGGCTCCTCGAGATGATGAAGCACGCCACAACAATCAATATAGTCAAAGGGGGCATACCCCATATCCGGCAGGTCCAGCAGCGAACCGGTATGAAACTCCATATTGGTCAGGCCACGAGCCTTCGCTCTGCCTTCTGCAATCGTCCGGCTTGCCGATGACAGATCCAGATATGTCACCGTTCCTTGATCACTGCGATCACTTAGATGTTGTGCCAGCATGATGGCGGCATCACCGGTTCCGCCGCCCGCAACTAACGCCCGAAAAGGTTTTGAAAAATCCCGGTTTCCGGAAAATAGATAATGGTTTAATTCATCAAGATGGCTGGGGCTTCCTTCAATGAGCCGAGAATGCTCATCTGCTGGATCACGTGGCGGGTAGGGGTATTCTTCATATTGGCGCCTTACTGCCTTGTCGCGCCGTCCCCTACCCTTAGCCATCGACATCAGTCCTTTACGGTGATGATAACCTTACCGGTGGATTTGCGTGATAGAAGCGCATGCATGGCCGCTGCCCCCTCTTCCAGTGGAAAATGCATGGAAACATGAGGGTTGATCTTGCCGGTTTCAACCATATCAAGCATGGCTTGAAAATTGGCCCGATTCTGATCCGGATAACGACGCGCGAACTCTCCCCAGAAAACACCAACAACCGAGCATCCTTTGAGAAGCGCCAGGTTCGTTTTCAATTCTGCAATTCGACCTGAAGCAAAGCCTATCACCAGCAGCCGGCCATTCCAGTTAATACAGCGCATTGACTGATCAAACGCATCCCCGCCTACCGGGTCATAAATGACATCGGCGCCTTTACCACCTGTCAGCTCTTTGACACGATCACGAATGCTTTCAGTGGAATAATTAATAACGTGATCCGCACCATATTCCTTAACAATATCCATCTTCTCATCGGAGCCAACGGTCCCGATAACAGTAGCCCCCAAAGCCTTTCCAAGCTCTACCGCATTCAATCCAACTCCGCCTGCAGCTCCATGAACCAACAAGACTTCACCAGGTTGCAGGCTTCCCCGGTCTACCAGCGCATGATAGGTCGTCCCATATGTTACCGGGAAACCGGCCGCTTTATCAAACGGCATATTATCTGGGATCTTGTATGTGCCATCTTCCGGCGCCAAAACATATTCAGCAAATCCACCCACACCGTGGTTCGCCATCACACGGTCACCAACAGCAACATTGGTCACACCCTCACCGATTTCAGCGACGATACCTGCACATTCCATTCCGGGTGAAAACGGAAATGGTGGTTTGAATTGATACTTGCCAGCGATCATTAATGTGTCCGGAAAATTAAGCCCGACAGAATGCACCTCAATAACGACCATACCCGGTGCGACAACAGGCTTTTCAACCTCGTCCATGACCAAGATATCTGGAGTGCCAAATTCCTTACAAACAAGCGCTTTCATATTTTGTTCCACTTTTAATTCTTTTTCTTTATTGCAATGCACAAACTTAACCCTGAATAAAACCCAAGGTCAATTGTCGACAGGACGATTAATCAAAAACAGCCTCTAACCGGCCCACAACAATATCATTACGGTTGCGCAGTATTGGATGAAAATACGGATCTGCCGATTTATGGATATCTTCAGTCACAACCCCAAGATCTTCCAACAATGCGCCTAGAGCAACTTCTGCGGCCCGGTCGGCACCATCCAAAGCCTTCAAGGCAATTCCCAGCCCTAACTCTGGTAGCGCGGCGAGATACACGGCTTCTGCACCGACTTTTGCAATCACTTTCCCATGAGCTGCGCCATCCAATGCGGTGCAAAGCCGGTCCGTTCCGGCAATCATATGAGGAAATTTGGCAACTGCGGTTTGAATGCGGTGACACGCGGAAGCCCGGCCCGCCTCTAACTTCGATGGATCTGCAAATCGGGCCATTGCCAATGCTGCCTTGTCCAGCGGTATTGCAATAGTCGGAATTGAGCAGCCGTCTGTCCCAATTGGTGCACGACTTAAGTCGAGATCCGTAAAATCCTCAAGAACTTTAACAATGCGCTGCTGAACCGGATGATCAAGATGTATGTACCCTTGAGTATTTTCTTTCATATATACGGCAGTGCTCAGGAACCCACTATGTTTACCAGAGCAATTATTATGCGCTGCCGATGGGGCTAATCCAGCGCCTGCAAGCTCCAATGCCGCGGCCTCATATTTTGGCCAATGCGTTCCGCATTCGAGATCGTTAATGCCTAGGCCGATACGTTTCAACCATTCCGACACAGCATCAACATGGGCGACTTCACCATTATGCGATGCACAAGCCAGTGAAAGTTCCTGTTCAGTGACATCCAGCGCATCAGCTGCACCCGTTTCAACTAACGGAATCGCTTGTAATGGTTTAATCGCTGAACGCAAATAAACAGCGTTCCTGACGTCTCCCCAACTCCGGACAAGCTTGCCTTTCGCATCTGAAATAACGGCGATAACCTGATGGCGGCTTTCTATAATGGGACCACGGGATACGGTGACAGTAAAAGGATTACTTGCGAAATCCGAAGAGGAATGATTTATCATGTATGGGCCTGGATTTTTGGATATAATCGTGATCGGCTTTTAACAGGATTCGTAACCGCGGAATAGCAAAAAAAATGACAGTATCTCGGGGATATTTCGGCGTTGGTGTTGAAGGCATCAGCAAACCGATGAATGCAGGCAACCTATTTCGGACGGCAAACGCTTTCGGTGCAAGCTTCGTCTTTACAATAGGGGCGGAGTATTCCGTAAAAAAAGCACGTTCGGATACCAGCGTCGCGCCAAATAATATCCCCTGGTATGATTTTGAAGATCTAGACCATATGAAACTGCCCAAAGGCTGTAAAATTGTCGGTGTAGAGCTTCTTGACGAAGCCATAGAATTGCCAAGTTTTTTTCATCCTATCAGTGCAGTATATATCCTGGGCCGGGAGCGGGGGTCACTTTCACCGGAGCTGCAGGAAAAATGTGACTATTTTATCAAGATTCCGACAAAGTTCTGTTTGAATGTTGCAACAGCGGGCGCGATCGTTATGTATGATCGAATTGTAACACATGGAAGATACGCCAAACGCCCAACCGGCGAGCTTGGCAAGCCGGTTCCGCTGGAGGATCATGTTCAAGGGGCGCCTATCAAGCGCCGGACAGACGATTAGAAGAGCCTATTAAATCTATTGAGTGGGATTAATTTGAATGAATTATGGTGACCGAAAATTGATCAACGAACAGCTGGCAAATTTAAATTCGAGCCGTTATTCTGGCCTTATGAATAAATTTATTTTGATATTTTCAGCCTTGCTCGTTTACATCTTCGTATCTTCCGGCGGTGCGGTTGCTCAGCAAAAAAGTCCCAAGCCACTGGGAACCTTTAAGGACTGGCAAGCTTACAGCTGGGTCGAAAATGGTAAAAAGTTATGTTACATGCTTTCCCGCCCGAATAAGTCAACGCCTAAAGGTGTAAATAGAGATGACATTTACCTGATGGTGACGTATCGCCCATCCTCTTCTTCAAAAGAGGAAGTGAGCCATATTACAGGATATCCCTATTTGGAAAAATCCACCGTTGATGTGTTGATCGGGAATCGGAAATTTATACTAGCAACCAATAACGATGTTGCCTGGGTTCCGGAAGGCGAAAGTGACGCCAAATTGATAAGCGCCATGCGAAGTGGATCAAAACTTGTTGTCAAAGGCAAGTCCACTCGCGGAACGCTAACGACTGACAGCTATTCTTTGCAGGGTTTTACAGCCGCACACAAGCAGATTAGAAAAAGCTGTACTTAGAGGCGCTGACGAGAGTATAAGCCTCTTTTTTAGATTAAGAATGATTGCACTATGAATCCCTTGATTCCAGATGTAGAGGCTGTGGATCGCCAACCTGAATTGCTGGCCATCAGAAAAAGCCTCATTGGACTGACGCGCGAAGAAATCGCTGCCGCACTTGTTGATGCCGGTGAAGATGCGAAACCTGCCAAAATGCGGGCCCGTCAACTTTTTCATTGGCTATATTATCGAGGTGCCAGCAATTTCGATGACATGACGTCCATTTCGAAGGAAATGCGCAGTCGGTTGCCGGATCAATTTACGGCAGATCGCCCGGATATTACCAGTTTACAGGAATCGACCGACGGCACTCGTAAATGGCTGGTTAAATTTCCTGATGGACAAGAAGTAGAATCTGTTCACATCCCTGAAGAGGATCGCGGTGCCCTCTGTGTTTCAAGTCAGGTCGGGTGCACGCTTACCTGTAGTTTTTGCCATACGGGAACCATGAAACTCGTGCGCAACCTCACTGCTGGCGAAATCATTGCGCAAATGCTCGTTGCCCGCGACACTATTGGTGAATGGCCAAGTCCAAAGGGCGAACGGATGATTTCCAATATTGTCATGATGGGAATGGGAGAACCATTGCTGAACTATGACAATGTGGCAAAAGCTCTGAAGATTATTATGGATGGTGAAGGTATTTCACTTTCAAAAAGACGTATTACGCTTTCGACTTCCGGCGTTGTCCCTAAGATCCATCAATGTGGAGAGGAACTTGGTGTTAATCTCGCCATTTCCCTGCATGCAGTAACCAATGATATCCGGGACAAGCTGGTGCCAATCAACAAGCGCTACCCAATTAAGGAGTTGCTGCAAGCTTGCCGGGATTATCCTGCAAGCAACAATGCCCGGCGCATAACGTTTGAATATGTCATGCTGAAAGGCATTAATGACAGCCCAGCAGATGCCCGTGAACTTGTGCGTCTGCTCAAAGATATTCCGGCAAAAGTCAATTTGATACCTTTCAACCCTTGGCCCGGCACACAATATGAATGTTCCAGCAATAACGCGATCCATCGATTTGCCAAGATCGTCAACGATGCTGGTTATTCATCGCCGGTTCGGGTACCGCGGGGACGCGATATCATGGCGGCTTGCGGCCAGCTGAAATCGGAAAGCACCAAAATGCGGGCGTCAACGCGACGTTCAACAGAACCGGCTGCCTTATAATTCAAGCTGCATTGTAATGCTTGTGGGTCGGTTGTATCCTTCGTGCGCTGTTTCTGCAGTCTGAACAAAGCCAAATCGACGAAAAAAGGAATGGACCTCGGTTAGTTCGACACGGGATTCCAGCTCCAATACCGATTTTCCCGCGTTTTTACTTTTTTCGACAACAGCTTTGAGCAATTCCTCACCCACACCGGTACCCTGCAAATCCGGGTCAACCGCCATCTTCCCGAGATAGTTTTTCTCTCCCATCTCTTTTATAAAACAACAGCCAATCAGTTTCTGGTTTTTATATGCAATAAGCACGGTTTCTTGGGCCGCTTTTTCCGTAAGGGTGCCTTTATCAAGTAAATGCACCGATGACGGCGGATCTATTCGATCATTCATATAGGAAAAAGCGTCATGGACCAGCGTGAGCAGCGCATCCCAATTGTCAAAAGCATCATCCAGGGTTTTAATTGTCAGCATCTTTCTGTCCATTGAATCGGCGAATAATCGCAATTATACTCACCCTGATGTTGAAAACCGCCTTTTGAATAAATAGGCCGCCATTCCAACTACTAGCCCCCAAAACGGAGCCCCGATCGAAAGGAGCGTCACCCCTGACGCCGCGACGGCAAATGTCAGGATCGCTGCATCACGTTCAGAGTCTGTTCGCAAGGCAACTTCCAAGCTATTTGCAATAGTAGAGAGTAATGCGAGACCTGCAATCGCCATAATCAATGCGGCTGGAAAGGCAATAAACAATCCAGTCAACGCAGCGCCGAATACCCCAGCCAAGGTATAAAATATTGATGCCCACAAAACAGCTGGATAACGCTTTTCTGGGTCAGGATGGACTTCTTTACCCATACACATGGCGGCCGTGATTGCGGCCAAATTAAAGGCGAAACCACCGAAAGGCCCCAATGCGAGGCCCGTCGCGCCTGACCAGGCAATAAGCGGAGAGGCTGGCGCCTGATATCCATGAGTTCTAAGAGCTGCCAAGCCCGGTACATTTTGCGATGCCATGGTAACGACAAACAAAGGAATTCCAACGCCAATCAATGTGGCTAGATCAAATGACGGCATAACAAAAACTGGTGTGGTAAAAGTAAAATCCAGGGATATTCCCACTAAACTTCCCTGCAGAGCAGCAACAGCTATTCCGGAAAGAAAGGTTAGCGGAATGACGTACCTCGGGAGCAACTGCTTGGTCAGGAGGTAGACAACCAGCATAAGGCCGACAAGAGAAAAATCTGCTTCCAGGGCAACAAATGCGTCCAGACCAAATCTTAGCAAAACAGCTGCCAAAAGTGCTGCCGCCAAGGATTGTGGTACCACATTCATAATTTTCTCGAACCAGCCCGTCACACCACAAAGGGTCAAAAGAAAAGAGGAGAAAAGAAAAGCGCCTATGGCATCACTCATGGGCAATCCAGGCAGGCTTGTTACCAATAAAGCGGCTCCCGGTGTCGACCATGCGATAAGGATAGGCTGCCGATACCAAAGAGTTAAGCACGCCGAACTAACGCCCATCCCAACACCTAAGGCCCAGAGCCAGGAACTAATCTGCGCCGGGCTTGCGCCTGCGGCATTGGCTGCCTGAAAAATTATGGCGCCGGCACCGGCATATCCAACAAGAACTGCGACAAATCCCGTGGATATGAAAGAAGGTGAAAAGAAACGGAGCATAGAACTACCTCACATTCCGATTGTGCGTTATAACGTATATTTAAACCACCCTAGCATTTGTACGTTATAACGCACAAGCCTAAAAAGAGAAGAGAACATGACGGATCCCAATGACCATGTTGCAAAAGCACTTAAGCATTTGCGAAAATCCCGAAATTGGAGTTTGGATGTAACTGCTGGCCACACCGGCGTCAGTAAAGCCATGCTGGGGCAAATTGAACGGGGTGAATCCTATCCGACAACAGCAACTCTGTGGAAAATCGCAACAGGATTTGAAGTATCCATTTCATCTCTGATTGAGGCTGTGCCAGAAGAACCCACGGAAACATTACTCAGGGACGCTAAAAACATACGGCAAAATCGATCAGCAGATGGATTGGCTGTTGCCCCACTCTTTCCATTTGAACAGCGGCTTGGATTTGAATATATGGAACTGTCGTTTCGGGCTGGGTATGAAAGATTGTCAGATCCGCATGAACCAGGTGTAATAGAATTCATTACCGTAATTTCTGGAAAATTAGAGATCCTGGCAGACGAGAACTGGCATGTATTGGAGGTCGGGCAATCCTTGCGATTTCGCGGAGATCACCCGCATGGCTACCGGAATAGAGGTCGGGAAACTGCTGTTGTCATGACCATCATTCACTATCCAAGACGGCCTTAAATCAAGCGATGGACTGTCGGGAAGAAATTCCGCCGTCAACCGTATAAATACTGCCCGTGGAATATCCTGCACGATGCGAAGCCAAGAAGACAATCAAACTTGTTACTTCTCTCACATGTGCAGGCCTGCCTAGTGGAAAAGAATTTACTAGTTCAAGATATCTGCTTTCATCTCCAAGAACCGTTGACGCTCGTTTCTTCAACATATTGACAATCCGCTCTGTCTTTACGGGGCCCGGATTAACGCCCATGACACGAATACCGTCTTTCAAGCTGCTCCCGCCTAGTGCCCGCGTAAATGCCATAAGGCCCGCATTTCCTGCAGTGCCTGCAATATATTCCGAATCAAAGACCTCTCCGCCGCTTCCTATGTTATTGATAATGACACCTCCGGACTTAGCTTTCATTTTGGAATAGAAAATACGGCACATGTTTATGTAGCCCATTACTTTCAGCTCCCAGCCTTGCCGCCATGTCGCCTCATCAATATCGAAAAGATTACCACTTGGGATTGCCCCTGCGTTATTCACTAAAATGTCGATATCTCCAACCTGTTCAGACAATTCTGAGCATGCTCCCGATTGAGTAATATCCAGCGGATGGAGTGTCACAGTGACGCTGGACGAGCTTTCTATTTCCATTTTTATACGTTCAAGGTTAGTTACATTTCGCGCTGTTAAATGCAGATTTACACCTTCAGCAGCAAATTCTTTTGCAATTCCTTCCCCTATGCCCTGTGACGCGCCGGTTACAAGTGCTGTTTTACCATCAAGTTCCAACTGCATTTCTGATCCCTTTTCCGTCCGTTGAAACTCAACTGAACAAAATTTATGTATCGATTCAAACAAAGACTAACAGCGAAACCCAAAAAAAAGAAAAAATTGCTGTAACCGTCTTTTTTTGAAAGTGTCTAACCACGTATTCTGCCTCTTGCGGCAATCCCGCTTTTCCCTTAGGTTGCGCGCTGAAAAATTATGCACATTATAGATTCCCATTGAAGGTATGCGTCATGTCTCAAGACATTAAAAAAGTCGTATTGGCTTACTCCGGCGGTTTGGACACTTCTGTGATCCTGAAATGGCTCCAAACTACGTATAACTGCGAAGTCGTGACTTTTACAGCCGATCTCGGCCAAGGCGAAGAGTTGGAGCCAGCACGTGCGAAAGCAGAGATGCTTGGCATCAAAGATATCTTTATTGAGGATTTGCGAGAAGAATTCGTCCGCGACTTCGTGTTTCCTATGTTTCGGGCAAATGCCGTATATGAGGGACAATATCTTTTAGGGACATCCATTGCCCGACCGCTTATATCAAAACGTCAAATTGAAATCGCCCGTGAAGTCGGCGCGGATGCGGTTGCCCATGGCGCTACGGGTAAGGGAAACGACCAGGTTCGGTTCGAACTGGGATATTATGCGCTTAACCCTGATATCAAGGTTATTGCTCCTTGGCGCGAATGGGATTTGAATTCACGGACGAAACTTATTGATTTTGCCGAAAAGAACCAAATACCCATACCAAAAGATAAGCGTGGCGAAGCGCCGTTTTCTGTGGATGCGAACCTGCTTCACATTTCTGCGGAAGGTAAGGCTTTAGAAGACCCATGGGAAGAAGCTGGCGAGTATGTTTATACCCGCTCGGTAGCCCCGGAAGATGCGCCGAATACGCCAACTTACATCGAAATTGAATATGAAAAGGGTGACCCGGTCGCCCTTGACGGTAAACGGCTAAGCCCTGCAGACATGTTAACAGCACTCAATAAACTTGCAGGCGACAATGGCATCGGTCGTCTTGATCTGGTCGAGGGTCGGTTTGTCGGGATGAAATCCCGCGGTATTTACGAAACACCGGGTGGAACGATCATGCTTGAAGCCCATCGCGGTATTGAGCAAATTACACTGGATCGTGGTGCCATGCATCTCAAAGACGATATCATGCCACGTTATGCAGAGCTGATTTACAATGGCTTATGGTTCTCACCGGAACGGGATATGCTACAAGCCCTTATCGATAAAAGTCAGGAAAAGGTTGCAGGGACGGTTCGGCTTAAATTGTATAAAGGTCGCGCCAGCGTCGTCGGACGGAAAAGTCCGTATTCTCTATACTCCATGGAGCATGTAACCTTTGAAGAAGATACCGTCTATGATCAGCGGGATGCAGAAGGTTTCATTAAGCTGAATGCATTGCGCCTGCGTCTGTTACATCGTCAGAAATCTTAAAACAGAGGGGCGCCGTCCCCTCGACTTTTAGCGAAAATCGTCAAAATCCGGATCTTCGGCGTCAGCTTCGAAATCCGGAACTTCCTCGACATACGGGCGGTATTGATCTTTGATGAATAATCCTGCTGCAAAAATTGCCCCACAAATGGCCCCCATTGCCATGATCATGCCCACGGAGGGTACCCAGCGCATATCCCAGTCCAATCCGAACGCATTCACCGCGAATAAAAGGCCGGCAGCAGGAAGCACCAAGAAAATGATGGAAAAAACGATTCCCGTCATCGCACCTATGGCTGCAAACTTAAAAAACCTTGCGATCTGTTGAGGTGGAAATCGCACATTCTGCTCCGATTTCTTTTTTAAGGATTGGGTTCTTCTATCCCGGCTTGCCGGCAGGCTGCTGTTACGGTGTTTGCCAGCAAACAAGCAATGGTCATCGGCCCAACACCGCCGGGAACTGGCGTGATAGCCCCAGCTATCTCTACAGCCTCTGAAAAGCAAACATCCCCAACCAGTTTGGTTTTCCCATCGTCTTTTTCAATCCGGTTGATACCAACGTCAATAACTGTTGCTCCCGGTTTGACCCAATCGCCTCGTATCATTTCAGGTCTCCCAACAGCGGCGACGAGAATGTCCGCATTGCGGCATACGGAGGGCAAGTCCTTTGTGCGCGAATGAGCAATTGTTACCGTACAGCTTTCCGCCAACAGCAAACTCGCCATCGGTTTTCCAACAATATTTGAACGGCCAACAACAACGGCATTTAACCCGGATAACTCACCCAGTTTATCTTTTAGCATCATAATGCAGCCCAAGGGCGTACAAGGTACCATAGCTGGCAGACCGACTGCCTGACGCCCTGTATTTATTACGTGAAATCCGTCAACATCCTTAGCCGGATCAATGGCGTCCAAAACGGCCATTTCGTCTACTTGCTTTGGAAGTGGCAATTGAACCAAAATACCATGAATAGAAGGGTCCTCATTTAATCTGGTAACAACTTCAAGAACTTCTTCTTGTGTTGCAGAGGCTTCAAGACGGATCTCCTCCGACTTCATTCCCGCTTCTGCCGTTGATTTTCCTTTATTTCGAACGTAAACCTTGCTTGCCGGATCTTCGCCAACGAGGACAACCGCAAGACCGGGCGTCAATTTGCTTTCAGCCTTGAGAACGGCAACCTGTCGGCCTACACGTTCACGAACTTGGGCGGCAAACGCTTTTCCATCAATAATATCTGCTGTCATTTAACTATTTTACCCCATGATATTAAGCTAACTCTTACCGAAGACTTCCCCGCAGCATCGAAACCGGTTCCCTTGGCCGTGCTGTGTAGCGCACCCGGCGAAAGTCAAATATTTAATAACACTCAAATGTCGTCTCTACGGGCAAAGGGTGTCATACCATCGCCGGCAGATACTCGAACATTAAGTTTCTTATAAAAATCAAAAGCAGAATCAGAACGATGGGCGATATATCCAATCCGCCAAAGCTCGGTATGACTTTACGGATCGGTCGCAATGGAGGTTCCGTAATCCGGTATAGAAAATTGCCAACAGATGCAACGAACTGATTACGAGTATTCACGACATTAAAAGCGACAAGCCAGCTGAGGATGGCATTCGCTATCAAAAGCCAAATAAAAATCGAAATAATGGAACTAACTAGAAAGAGGATTGAATTCATGTGTGTACCTGTCCGATTGAAGTTCATCTACATTTAATGGCCGGACCTCAAGAGAGCAAGACAAGACTGCAGTTTATTAGTATCCTTGCGTGCCTTTGTACGAAGCTAAATATGACGACAGCGGCATGAGGCAAGAATTGGCCAGGTCAGAATTACCATGCAAATGTTCTAAGGCCGTACTAAGCTTATGCAAAAGCTTCTAAATAAGGACGTTCCCGTATGACTTCACACGGCGCAATAAAAAAAGCAAATATCGACGTCTTTGATATGGCGGAGACGGAATGGGTGAATGTCGGCAAGGAAGGGTTATTTTACAAACCGGCTCGCGTTGATCTCGATAGCGGAAAATTTTTAGGTCTGTTCCGCTTTGACCCCTATGCTGAAAGTGGCCTGCATCAACATGAGGACGTTGGTGCCAGCTATATTTTAAGCGGATCTGTGACTGATTATGGAGGTACCTTCACGCAAGGCTGTGTCGGTATTAATCCGCCGGGCGATACACATGATGCATATTCTTACGAAGGTGTTTTGATTGTTTCCCGTCTTGAAGGATCGAGTAGATACCCGATGAAAGACGAACAGTTGTCAGCTATTCATCCTGGTGCACATCGAGATCAGTTTCCAGAAGTTGCCGCAACAAGGGATCCCATAGTCGTGCCTTACAAGCTGCTCGATATCGCCCCTTCACCTGATATGCCAGAAGGCGTTACTCTACGGATATTGTATGATTACGCGCATACGGATCACGATTTTCGTATGACATCCCTGCATCTCGACCCCGGCGCCAAAATCCCAAGCTATTCAACGGTTGAAAAACAAGATATTTTTATCATCGCAGGGGATTTAACGACAGGCGGTGTCCCTGCAAAATCCAATCAGTTCTTAACTCTGGAGCCTGGAACAGAAGCTGAGCTTACGAGTAATTTTGGTTGTCATATCCTTGTTTGGAGCGACGCTCCCGTATCCTTCAGCACGTACCACGGATCAGATCCTTTCGGATTTTGATCAGCGAATCGCTTTCACCGCAAGCGGTGAAAGCGTCCCCTTACGATCCAATGAAGATCATTCGAATTTACGCTCTTCCCACCATGGATAGTAGTCAGGCATATCCACTGAGGGTTTCATGGTAAACTCGGCCGGCCTTTTCTCGAGAAACGAACTGACACCTTCTGCAACATCTGGGCTTTGCCCCATGTAAGCTATGCCGCGACTATCCACTTTATGTGCTTCCATAGGATGGTCCGCACCTGTCATACGCCAAAGCATTTGGCGGCACAAAGCAACCGAAACCGGTGCCGTGTCCGTTATAAAATCTTTTGCGATTGCCCTCGCTGCATCCAGCAAATCTTCTGGCGCGTGAAGGGATTTTACGAGCTTACCTTCCAGCGCTTCCTGTGCAGAAAAGACACGTCCCGAATATACCCATTGTAGGGCTTGGGAGATTCCAACAAGACGCGGCAAAAACCAGCTGCTGCACGCTTCCGGCACGATACCGCGTCGCGAAAAGACAAATCCAATTTTTGCATTTTCTGAGGCCAATCGAACATCCATTGGCAGGGTCATCGTAATCCCGATGCCAACCGCAGGCCCGTTAATCGCTCCGATTATTGGTTTTTTGCTTTCATACATTCTCAATGTGACACGGCCACCACCATCACGATGCAATCCGGAATCATCCATCCTGCCTTGCGCCTTATAATTGAACGTTTCCTTACCCTTACCCAAGTCGGCACCTGCACAAAAAGCACGTCCCGCTCCGGTGATGATTATGGCTCGAATATCATCGTCTTCGTCAGCCCGGTCGAACGCGTCGATCAATTCATCCCTCATTACTGTCGTAAAAGCATTGAGTTTGTCAGGGCGGTTTAATGTAATTGTCAGGATTTGATCATCAACTTCGTATAAAATTTCGTCGTAAGACACGGTTACCTCCGGTTTATTATTAGGGTCGTCATCGACCTCATTTTTTTCGAGTTCCAAATACGCTAATTTAAATTGATTATTGTAACTTCGCCTCGAGAAATTATGTTAACAAGTATATGCCGGAAATGGCCAGCAGATTCTCGAGGAATAAAAGTAATGCCAAGAAATGCAGAGCAAACAATCAACGGCTATCACGCTCATATTTACTATAATACGCAAAACAGAGAAAAAGCTGCTGTATTACGCGAGCAGCTTGATGAAAAATTCAACATAAATTTGGGACGTTGGCGGGAGGAACCCGTAGGGCCTCATCCAACGTCGATGTATCAGGTGGCATTTAACGCAACTGAATTTTCAAAGATTGTCCCCTGGCTCATGATCAATCGGCAGGAACTTGATATTCTCGTTCACCCGGAAACAGGTAATGATCTGGAAGATCACAGAGACAATGCTTTATGGCTGGGCGAAAAACTATCCTTGAATCTCGAGATGTTTATGCAAGCTTAGCCAAATCCTAGCTATTGTCCTTGTTCTGATAAGCCATATTACAATGTTTTAGGCAATAGGGTTTGCTTGGAACAGCCTCATCGCTGCAAAAATGAAAATTGGCTTCACCAGGGTGACCGATTGGCCATTGGCAGGCCCGATGAGGGGGCAGCGCCTTTTTCTTCGGCTTTTGAACCGCTGGTGTCGCTTTCGCAGACAGTCCAAGACGATTAGCCTTACCAATAACTGCATTGCGGGTAACGTCACCCAATTCTTCCGCAATTTCAGCCGCGGTTTTCCCGGAACCCCAGAGTTTATTTAATTTTTCAATACGTTCTTCAGTCCAACTCATGCCTAGATCTCTTCACTCACTGTTCCTGATATTTGCCGACTTCCTCTTCAGTCAATTTGAAGATCATCCACAAAGTTCCTTTGATATATCCTCAGGTGAGGCCTGAGTCTATAGATATCCGTGATCATCGACTTCTATTCAGCATAACTGATGCGCCATACGGTTTGACTAACATCGTCGGCAACAAGCAATGCCCCATCCGTCGCGATAGCAAGCCCGACAGGGCGTCCCCATACTTTTGCCGCGCCGTCGTCCGTCGCATTTGTTCTGAACCCGGTGGCGAAATTTTCATAAGATCCAGCTGGCTTTCCATTTTCAAACGGTACGCGGACAATTTTATAGCCGGTTGGCACTGAAGCGTTCCAAGAACCATGAAAGGCGACAAACGCGTCATTCAGATATTCTTTTGGAAATTGGTCACTATTATAAAATATCAATCCCAGCGGCGCCGAATGAGATCGAAAGAGTACATCTGGCAGCAAAGATTTCGAAACCATTTCAGGCGCGTCGTCGGCATAATCTGGGTCGGGAATAGTGCCGGAATAGGCATAAGGCCAACCATAAAAACCGTCCTGTATTACGTGAGTTAAATAGTCTGGAACCAATCCATCTCCATAACCATCTCGCTCGTTAACAACCGTATAGAGCTTTCCAGTGACAGGATCAAAATCAATACCAACAGGATTACGCAAACCGGACGCCACGGTTTCCAATTTGTTTGTTGATAGATCGAGTTTTTGAATTGTCGCACGGGGAGAAGGCTCTATGTCCATATTCGCCGCACTTCCAATGGAAATATACAGGGCATGATCGCCTTCGTCGTATAGAAGATTGCGGGTCCAGTGACCCCCGCCATCTCCTAGAGATCCCTGTTCTGTGACATTTTCTATCCGTCCAGTAGCTTTGGTATCGCCGACACTGAACCTAACCCGTCTTATTTGTTTGGGTTCCCCGATGTAAAGCCAGTCGCCAACGACAGCCATCCCATGGGGTCGATCAAGATTAGAAACCAATTCTGTTTTCATGTCTGCAACACCGTCGCCGTTTGTATCGCGCAGCAGCGTAATCTCTCCGGCTCTCGGTTCCGCCACCAGCACATCACCATTCTTCAAGACTTCTAACCATCTCGCGTGGGTAAGCTCCGATCGATATGCTTTGACTTTAAAATTCGGAGGGAGATTTAAGTCACCTTCTTCATTACTATTCCAAATTCGAGGCGGGAGCGCCTCAACCGGTGTTGCGTAGGGTTTCGGCAAGTCGCCCGCTTTAATGGTAAATTCCTCTCCGACAATATCACTATCTGACGGTAGGCCGGATTGCGCAAACGCTGCTGAGGACCAAATGGAACTCACAGAAATGCAGATAAGAATCAATAGCTTACTTAAAATACTCATCTCAACTCCTCTTGAAAAGGAAACACATCATTTCGAATATCAGTTAATATATTTACGCTATATGGGCTTGCCACAGTCGCAAAGAAAGATAAACTGTGAAAAATTTCACAACAGATTTGACGAAAACACTAATCTAAAATTTAAAGTCAGCGGAAAAAATTATTAAACTCCAAAATCCATCAAACACAATCTTGCTCGTAATGCATCAGGCCTCGTCCGACCCTGGCCGGGTTGGCGAAGCAATCCGAACTCGTGGTTATGAACTGGATATGCGCATTCCGGCTATTGGGGACCCATTACCAACAACTATGGATGATCACGCGGCAGCCGTGATTTTTGGCGGCCCCATGAGCGCCAATGATGACCACGAAGACTATATTCGTGAAGAGACGAAGATAATTGACTTGTTTTTAAAAACAGAAACACCTTATCTCGGCATCTGCCTCGGCGCGCAAATTATGGCGCGGGCCTTAGGGGCAAAGGTTAGCGAACATCCAGAGGGAGTTCGTGAAATTGGGTACTATTGTGTTAGTCCAACGGACGAAGGGAATGATTTATTCGATGCACCACTCAATGCCTATCAGTGGCACAGAGAGGGTTTCGAAATTCCTGCAGATGCAACTTTATTGGCAACAGGAGATTACTTTCCTAATCAGGCTTATCGGGTAGGAAAAAATGCTTACGGTATTCAGTTTCACCCAGAAGTGACCGAAGCCATGAATAAACGGTGGGCGACCAAAGCAGCCCATATGCTAAGCGACCCGGGGGCGCAATCGAAGGAAATTCAGCTCAGAAGCAGGCGAAAGTACGACCCGGAAGTCAAAATCTGGCTGGATAAATTCCTGGATCATTGGTTGCCAGTGTAACCCGACAACCAATGACTAATACAGATTTAAACTACTCTTTTAGATTTCAAATCAGCAATTTCCTCAGCTGAATAGCCAAGACTTTCCATTATACTGTCTGTATGTTCCCCGAGTGTCGGAGCCCGGTGCTTGAGCTTTGTATCGGTTTTTGACATTTTTATTGGAAGCTCTGTAACAGGTACGCCATCTTCAAAGCCAGGATAAGGAACATTTTTCAATAGACCCATTGCGGCAAGATGAGGATCGTCCAAAGTTTCCTGTGGCGTCATGACAGGACCACATGGCAGGCGAACAGCATCCATTTCCGCAATTGCGTCTTTCGTCGTCCGTTCGAGACACCATTCAGACATCCGTTCAGACAGGATGTGATTATTGTCTCCGCGGTCCTGGTCAGTTTTAAATCTGGGATCCGTCAGCCAATGTTCTTCGCCAATTAATTTTGTCCAGCGCTCGAACAAAGGCAAGCCAATGGATTGAACCAGAACCCACCCATCTTTTGTCTTGAATGTATCGGCAGGGCCAGCATTTTGACCGCGATTTGCGGTTCCAACCCGATTAATATTGAGCATCGCCTGCTCCATCAGCGTGACACTCGAAATTAAAACCGCTGATCCAAATAAAGACGTCCCGACCAGTTGGCCTTCGCCAGTCTGATCCCGATGTTTCAACGCGGCCATCGTACCAACAGCGCCCATCATCGCCGTTGTAAAATCCACCCAGGGCCCATATAGTTTTCGAGGCTCCCCATTTTCACCGGACATATACATGGCACCGGACATGGCCTGGCCGAGACCGTCAAATCCCACCCGGTTTTTGTAGGGACCGTCATCGCCAAATACCGAGGCATGGGTCAATATTATGTCTTCCTTGACGGCCTTAAGGCTTTCATAATCAAGTCCCATTGCTTCAAGGGTTTCGATTGGTAAATTCGCAACGACAACATCAGCGGTCTTCACGAGACGTTGTACGACTTCCCGGCCTTCCGGCTTCATGGGATTAAGAGTCATCCCCTGCTTATTCTGGCCGATTTGCAGAAATAACGCGCCGTCTCCGGTCTGGTCTTCCGTAAGCGGCGTGAGATAACGATCTTCACTCCCGTCAATTTTTTCAATCCTGATAACTTCCGCTCCCAGGTCCGCCAATACAGTTGCGCAATAAGGCCCAGCGATATATCGCCCAAAATCGAGCACCCTGATACCTGATAAAACGTTCGACACGAGATTTCCTCCTGATTCTTATTATTAATTATTTCAGGTTGATATGATTCCTGATTCACGGACAAGATTGCCCGTTCTCAAGACAATTGGCAACGTTTTAGAGCTGGATATTGTCAATTATCTTGGGAACGGACCGCTTTAAGCGTATGGCATCAGCCATTTCTTAATCTAGCGAAAACTCAAAATTTCACTATGCCTTGCGCGATCTACTGGACATTGTTTACGAATTCTCATAGCCCCCATCGATAAGCTCTACGGCTTCAGCTGAGGGACCTTTATCTTTTGTCTCCTCATCTTGTTCAGAAAGAAAGAGCCGAACCCTTTGATCCTTTTCAAGCAGAGCCAAGCCAGACTTCTCAAGTATTTTCATATGGACAAACACATCGAGGGAGCCATCATCGGGCATCACAAATCCAAATCCCTTTTGCGAATTAAAAAACTTCACGGTACCGGCAATAAATTTACGATTGGGATCCTGCTTTGCCATCAATGGTGCTGGTCCAAGATAACGAATCTTCGATACTTGTTTCCCGCGATCTCCTGTAAAAAGATCACATGTAATCGAGGCACCCTCTGGGAGGCCTTGCAGACTCATCTCTTGTAAAACCGAGATATGTATGAACGCATCCCCCGATCCATCTTCAGGTTGAACAAAACCAAATCCTTTAGCCGTATTAAACCACTTTACCTTGCACGCGACATTCTCATAAGTTCCATTCTCTGACCTTACAATATTCTCTTCTCGCATCGATCTTATTCCCATAATCTTCAGTATCGTCAAACAGAAACCACAGCTTACGCCAGATCACCTCTACAAGTTACTTCTGTCTCAGCAAAGTTTCTATTTTTAATTGTTTACGGGTGCATGGCAGGCGATCGAGTTAACCAATATTTTGCTACCAGTCAGGCATTGAAAAATGAACCAGAAATGGCAACTTCAGAATCTGAAAATTTACCTCGGCAATCCCCGTATTTGCCCGTCGGGCGACCGTAATACGGAAGCTGCTAGCAGGTCGTTGATTCTGATCAACAGATTATCGACAATATCGCTAATTCCCCATATCTTTCGATTTTAACTCGTGCCCGAAATAGCATCACTCGGACAACTACTCTCAATATGGGTATATTTGTTATTAATTGCAACTATAAAAAGTGGAAATTGCGGAAAGGCTGATTGTAATAAATCTGCCTTTCCTATGATTAGCTTAACTCAATGCCTCCCGCGAATTGGATACCCTTTTTCCCGGATAAACGTGATACCTTTTAAAATAGAATTCAAATCAGGTCTTGCAAAGGGCGCATTGGAGATATCAATGATCTGAATTTGGCCATCAGGACGGATGACAAATAGTCCAGGTTCAGGGAAGGGCTGATCTGTTTCTTCCGGAGACCGTGGATCAGAAATATACAGGCCGAGCGTCTCCATCTGCTCGGGTTTAAGGTCGTAACCAACCGGAAATTTTATGCCGCCCTCTTCAACCTGTGCTTTCGCTTTTGCAATCCCGTCGCCGGAAACTGCGACGATTTCTACATTCTGTTCGGCAAAGCTGCTTTCGAGTTCCCCTAGAGTTGTCAAGTATCGCATGCAAATCGGGCAATGCTTACCTCGATAGACAACAACCAATTGCCAACTTTCATTCTCAGTCCCGGTTTTACCGAGAGTGACCTGACCGCCCGCAACCGTAGGCACAATAATCTCTGGAAAAATTGATCCTGGTGCAAGTTTTTCTGTATTCATTTGCAATTCCTTTCTGAAATTCGCAGTTTGTATTATATGAAGAACACTTTTTTGAATAGACATCACTATTATTGGAACGTTCATTCCAAATAAATATATGCTTCTCGAAATTTGACAAGCGTTAATGTTTTTTTGCCCTTTATAATCCCCTTGAAACATTTGCTTTCCAGAAACAAGGGCCTAATATGGAAGCGTAATTTCCCGATAACATGTTACCTTTGAGACGGATCAATTTGAATGCCTTCCGACACACTTGACAAATTTCGTCGCCTTTATTCTGAGCTCCCACTTATCGATAAATCTTCGGCGGGCGCTGCTGCTGCGAGGGATGCTGTTTTAACGAAACCAGCTGGCGCTCTCGGCCGGTTAGAAGATCTGGCTGTTTGGATGTCTGGATGGCAGAGAAAACATCCACCGACTTATACTTCCCCGCAAGTCGTAGTCTTTGCTGGCAATCACGGTGTATGTGACCAGGGCATCTCAGCATTCCCCAGAGACGTAACGATGCAAATGGTCTCAAACTTTCGAAATGGTGGGGCTGCAATAAATCAACTTGCTGACGCTTATGGCGCCTCTTTTTCAGTTCTTCCGCTCGCTCTTGAAACACCAACGCTGGACTTTACGAAAGGTCCGGCTATGAGCGAAGAAGAATGCTGCACGGCCTTGCAGGCAGGGTGGAATTCCTTATCGCAGGATACAGATCTATTGGTCGTCGGTGAAATGGGGATTGGCAACACAACAGTTGCCGCCGCCATCTCCGCCGCTCTATTCGGAGGAACCGGCGCGGATTGGGCCGGCCCTGGTACAGGCTTAACAATGGAGGGAGTTCGGAAGAAAGCCACTGTTATTGATGCAGGCCTGTCACTTCACGCTGAAATTCTGGACGACCCACTTCTCGTTCTTCAACATCTCGGAGGCCGTGAAATCGCGGCGATGGCAGGCGCAATTCTAGCGGCACGGCACAATAAAACTCCTGTCATCCTGGACGGGTTTGTTGTGGGCGCCGCTGCCGCTATATTGAAGAAAGCTAATCCGGCCGCCCTTGATCATTGCGTCGCAGGACATATGTCCGCGGAACCCGGGCATGAACTATTGCTACGCCATTTGGAAAAAGAACCGCTGCTCACGCTACGGATGCGCCTAGGGGAGGGTTCCGGCGCCGCTCTGGCACTTGGTATACTCAAAGGAGCGATAGCAGCGCATAACGGCATGGCAAGTTTTGCCGATGCCGGTGTTAGTGGTGAAACATCGTCCTGAATATATAGAGCTACTTACTGTTTACGAAGGCTGCCCTGGTCATTGATACATTCAATTCGCCAAATTGTATCCGCGTCGCGAGTAAACGATATTAGTCGGGTGACAGATAGCGGCGCAACTGACAAAGCGAGCATCTTTTGCGGTGTCAGGCCGAGCGCATATCCTATCATTACTCGAATGGGACCGGCGTGAGCACTAACAACGACGTTTCGTTCAGCATCTTCCGTGATCCATTTTTCCAGCAAGATCGTCACTCTTTTCGACATAGTCATAAAACTCTCGCCGTCACCGGGGGTGTTTCCGACCGGATCCTGCCAAAAACTTTCATATGCTTTCGCATCATTTTTTTCGATTTCTGAGTAAGAGAGCCCTTCCCACGCTCCAAAACTCTGCTCTCTCAGTTGAGTAAACTGCTCGATGGAGGACTGGGGTTCTGAATGTCCGGACAAAAGCCGGGCAGCCGTTTGAACACAACGCTGCAAATCGCTGGAATAATATGTAGCGCCATCCGGCAAATTTTTTGCAATCTCTTCTATCCTCGCAGAGTTGGAGAAATCGGCACTGACATCCATTTGTCCGTATATTTTATCAGTCAATACCGGCGCGTGGCGGATCAACCACCAATTTTTCTGTTGATAAGACTGATCCATTCTAAATGTGAAACATCCTCAACATCATTTTCGTCGAACAATAATAGTCAGTTATTCAACGACAAGTTTGGTGAGCTGCCAAATTGATCGCGCGTGGTATTTCTCCTGCGCTAATGTCTCATCGCTGTCATATGGATAAATAATCCAAAAGGGGCCATACACATCCTCTTCCAGCGCGACACCGTTCAATCGATAGGCGATGATCATATCAAATTTTTCCGCATCCGATATTGGTATTTCAACCGTATAGCCATCCACAGCGCTTGCTTTAAGCACAGTTCCCTGAGCATCGACCGATTTTAATATATCCCGAAGCAAAACTCCCCGGAATACAGTTTTACCGCTTGTCCACGGACTGGTGGTTACGATATCAGTCGGTGTAGATGCCGCCATGTCGCCTGGGCTAAAATAAATTGCACCATTTTCAGACTGGATATTCCCTGTAATTGTAAGCTGTAACTCCTCTGTTTCATTCGAAGAGGCCACATGAGCTGTCAACAGTGAAATCGCAAAAACCGCTCCCACTATTTGTAAATAATATTTAAATGACGGTAATTTCGCTATGTTAGTCAACGATTTATCTCCCGTAAAATGTCGCACCGGCCTGACATGATTCATTTTTTCCACTTATACCATAAACACCGCTTCCTTAATGGGCAATTGCTCGACAGCCGAATATTTATGGTGATATGCCATTTTATCGTATAAATACGCTAATTCTTTTTTGCTTTGGAAGGCGCCGGTAATGAAGCGTACTTTGTTTGTTGCGTCAAATAGATTGGGCGATGCCGTCTTAACCACAGGCGTACTTCACCACCTGCTTGAGCTGGAACCCGAAGTCCCCATAACAGTTGTTTGCGGCGAAATACCAAAAGATATATTTGAAGCAGTTCCAGGTGTGGAAAGAGTCATAGCGGTTAAAAAACGCCGTTACAGCATGCACTGGCCCGAAGTTGCCATCGACCTTGGTTTTGTTTACTGGCATCGGATCGTCGATTTTCGTTCCTGCCTGCTCGGCTTTTTACCAGCAAAGCAACGCAGCATATGGAAAGGCGGCAACAATTCGCTCCACAAGGTCATTGCCAATGCAAACCTTATTGGCCTTGACGGCCCCTTGCCTGCAAAAATCATCCCGACCGAATTTCAGATTTCTGAAAGTAGAAAATGGCTCGAAGAAGCGGCGGCTCAAGGGAAAATACTCGCAATTGCTCCAACGGCAAATTTTTACCAAAAACAATGGCACTACGAAAACTACATTGCCCTCGCAAAAGCTCTGACTAAAGATGGGGGAATACTGAACGGTGCAAAAATCGTAGTACTCGGCGCCCCTGGCGAGGAAGATCAGGCTCTTCCGGTCGTAAATGCATTTGATGACAGCCAAGTCATTAATCTTATTGGCAAAACAACACCCATGCAAGCCGCAACAATTCTTTCCCAATGCACCTTATTTGTTGGCAATGATTCAGGCCTCATGCATACGGCAACAGCGGTCAATATTCCAACTGTCGGTCTATTTGGTATCGGTATGCCGAAAGTATATGGTCCGTGGGGTGAGCGTTCCCTCTGTCTCACAAGCACACCATCAGGTGTCCCGATTACTCGTGAAAACACGGAAGATGATGTGATTGAATCACTTCCTGTCGAAACCGTTATAAGAGAAACGGAAGCTTTTTATAGACGCCTGTCTAGAAATCTGAGTGACATCTAGCTCCTAATTTGCGGAAATGGCGTAACAGAATCGTCAAGCGCAAATTGATTATTGTACAGATCGGCGTAAACACCGCCATGGACCAACAATTCATCATGTGTACCTGTTTCCACGACTTCACCCGCAACGATGACATTAATCATGTCAGCATCCAAAATTGTCGACAGTCTATGCGCAATTACCAGCGACGTTCTGCCTTTCATCAATTCCTTCAGTGCAATCTGGATTTTTCTCTCAGAATCCGTATCCAGCGCAGATGTAGCCTCATCCAAAAGCAAAATCGGAGCATCTTTCAACATTGCTCTGGCGATGGCAATACGCTGTTTCTGCCCGCCGGACAATCTCACACCATCACTGCCAACTAACGTTTCATAGCCGTCCGGTAAACTTGAAACAAAGTCATGAACGGCAGCTGACCGCGCGGCCGCTAGTATTTCCTCGTCACTAACTTCGTCCCGGCCATACGCGATATTTGCCTTAATTGACGCATCAAATAGAAAAACATCCTGGCTTACCAAAGCAATTTTGTCTCGGACCGATGCCATCGTCACGTCCCGAACATCCTGCCCGTCCAACAATATGCGCCCGTCGTTAACGTTATAAAATCTTGGGATGAGATTCAATATTGTCGACTTGCCCCCGCCAGAGGGACCCACCAGAGCAATACGCTTACCGGCATTCAATTGTAGAGAAATATTCTTTAGAACAGGTTCATTCTCATTATAAGAAAAACTGACGCCCTCGAATTCAATTTTTCCTTTATGGAATTCCAGCGGGACAGCATCTGGCTTATCAACAACTTTATATACGATGTCCAACAAATCAAAAATACGGTGTGCAGCAACCATACCATTTTGCATCTGAGGAAATATCTTGGCGACGCTCTTAACTGGCTGATAAGTCAGCATTACCGCTGTTATAAAAGCAAAGAATGTTCCCGGAGTTGTATGCCCGTCGACAACATTCGAGGCACCATAAAAAATCACGCCTGCAATAATCAGCCCTGAAAGTGTTTCCACAATGGGGCTGCTGGATGCTTGAATACGAAGCGCTTTGAATTGGTATCTAAAGCGTTCATCAATTACTTCTCTTCCTCGTTGCTCCGCTTCTTTTTCACGCCCATAAGCCTTAACGACACGGATACCCTGAAAATGCTCGTCTAGAAAAATACTAAAATCTGCGGTCTGTTCCATCACTTTGTGAAACGCTTTTCGGGAGCGTTTTACCAGCTGTCTGATTGCCAATGCTCCGGGAGGAAGCGCAATGAGAATGACAAGCGCCATACGCCAGTCATAATAAAACAGCGACGCAATCAAAAAGACCGCCGTCAAGCTATCTTTCGTCAAAGCAACTAACGTTTGCGTCGCTGCTGCTTTGAGTTGATTGGTTTCAAAAACAAAGCGGGAGATTAAATTTCCTGTAGGGTTACTATGAAACCAGGCGAGGTCCGCCGATACAATTTTCTTAAAGAGTGCCAACTGAATATCGGAGACAACTCGTGTGCCGACCCAATCCATCAGTACGGTTTGGCCATATGCCGAAAAACCGCGCAGTGCAAATATGACTGCTACAGCAGCTGTTGTATAGTAAATGTAAATAGGATTCTGTTCGAAGAACACCTCATCAACTATTGGCTTCATGACGAAAGCAGTTGCCGCTGCAGTTGCAGCACTGACCATCATGAACAACATAGCGAGTATGACCCGTCCTTTGTACGGTGCTACATATTCCTTTAGTAACCGGCCATAGATGACGGTCACTGTTGAATTGTCAATTTTCTCACGCGTTGCTTCGGTCACCAGATATTCCAATTACGGTCACGATATTTTATATAAACACTTTTTTCGCTGTATCTTTGGCGTAGCACGATGAAATTGCGCTGAATAGATTAATCACCTCCCAAAAGTTCTCGTTCTCGACAATTCTGGCGCAGATACAACAGTTTCCTATATCAAGATTTCGAAATATAAATGCTAATAATAATCATTATCATTTATAAGTTGCAAATGATTTGCAATAGCGATATCAATTTGCTGATACAAAATCGACTTTCTCTGGTCATCGTTCTGGTCAAATTCCTTGTCGATTAAGTTTTTCACATAAATGAGAGAAGAAAATGAAACACTTTTTTATTGCCCTGTCGGCAACGGCCGGAATCTGTTCAGCAGTACAGGCCGAGGAACAATCTTATCCACGAATTTCCGGAGAACTTTCCGTCGAAGTGGAAAATGATTGGACCTATAGTTCCGATGATTCCTCGGCGGAGATAAATGATTTATATCCAACTGTTATATTAGGCACCTCTGTTGAGTTTACGGAAAGTTTTTCCCTTAACTTTGAAGCAACTCTGGAACCAGTAGAAGATGCGACCGAAGATCGTGCCTTTGAAGATTTGGGTGGATATCTAAACATTGTCACTGCCAACTATGAAACAGATCGTTTTTCTGTTTATGGCGGTAAATTCACACCAAACTTTGGTACCGCATGGGACCTGGCTCCCGGTTTATACGGTACTGATCTGAACGAAGACTACGAACTCGCGGAAATGATTGGTTTCGGTGGTGGCGTCAATATTGAAGCCGCCGGATTGCACACAATATCAGCAAGTACATTTTTCCAGGACACCAGTGTCCTTAGTAAATCAATAGGAAAACAGCGTGGACCCTTGCGTAAATCTGATGGTGGTCCGGCGAATACGGAAAGCCTCTCTTCTTTTGCCGTAGCCCTGGATGGTGAATTCGAAAAAATTGCGGGGTTCAGGTATCACGCAGGATTTTCATCCCTGGCAGCAGGCGACGATGGTGATGACAGGCAGCTTGGTTACGTCTTTGGCTTGGAATACGCCGTTGATATCGGGGAAGAAATCGCCGTTTCACCACTTGTTGAATACGCTTATTTTGACAATGCAGGAGGCGTGAAAAACGACACTGCAAAATATTTCACTGCGGGCGTCGCTGTAAACTATGAAAACTGGGTCGCTTCCACAACCTATCAACGCCGTGACACAGAAACTGCCGGTGTGGATACAGACGATGATGTCATCGATTTAACAGTGGGTTACGTATTCGATATGGGCCTCGGCGTTGCAGCTGCATGGCGGGTCGCT
Source organism: Sneathiella marina (assembly GCF_023746535.1). GTDB lineage: Bacteria > Pseudomonadota > Alphaproteobacteria > Sneathiellales > Sneathiellaceae > Sneathiella > Sneathiella marina. The sequence goes on from NZ_CP098747.1 coordinate 3,491,693, forward strand.
GAGGAAGAAGATGTTAATTCAAAAGGCCTCGGCGTCCTCGTCTCCTATGCCCTTGATTTTTAAAGGAACCGCAATAATGACTTACAAGAACTATTTTAAAACCCCGATTTGCGTGATGGCCGTTTCCAGCGCAATTCTTTGGTCAAGCAGTGTTCAGGCTGACACCGAAATTTCCAAAACCTCGGTTGTAACAACATATTCAGATATTGCTGAAGCAATATTTGAAGATTCTCTATCTTCAGCCCAGGCTTTATCAGTCGCAGTGCAAACTCTGATACAATCACCATCCAAGGCGTCACTGGACTTAGCACGCGCCGCTTGGATCGCCGCGCGGGTACCCTATCAGCAAAGCGAAACATATCGTTTTGGCAATGCCATGGTCGATGACTGGGAAGGTCGTGTAAACGCTTGGCCTCTGGATGAGGGTCTTATTGACTATGTAAGCAATTCCTATGGTGCTGTCTCAGATGAAAACGCTCTATACACAGTCAATGTTATCGCCAATAAATCTCTCACGGTAAATGGAAAGACCGTTGATGCTGCCGAAATAACCCCAGATCTATTGTCGACAACACTGCATGAGGCAGAAGGTGTTGAAGCGAATGTCGCGACAGGATATCACGCTATTGAATTCTTGCTGTGGGGGCAGGACCTAAACGGTACAAATGCTGGCGCCGGCAATCGGCCCTATACTGATTTTGACACACAGAATTGCACCGGCGGCAATTGTGATCGACGCTCACAATATCTTGCTTCGGCCACCAATCTGCTAATTACAGATCTGAAAGAAATGCTCGCACTTTGGCGAAAAGACGGCGCTGCCCGTACAGAACTCACGGACAATCTGTCACAAGGTGTCATTACCATTCTTACAGGCATGGGCTCGCTTTCTTATGGTGAATTAGCCGGTGAGCGCATGAAACTTGGCTTGCTACTCAAGGACCCGGAGGAAGAGCATGATTGTTTTTCCGACAATACGCATAATTCCCACTATTTTGACCAAATTGGAATCCGGAATGTCTATCTTGGTCACTATCGTCGTACCAACGGTGATATCGTAAGTGGTCCTTCAGTTTCAGATTTGGTTAAAAATACGGATCCAAATCTTGATGTAGAACTCAGAACCGATTTGGATACGACGGTTGCGGCAATGGCAGCCCTGAAGTCAAGAGCTGAAACTATTGAGGCATATGACCAGATGATTGGTGAGGATAACCCTACCGGCAACGCTGTTGTGCAAACAGCTATCGATAAACTCGTCGTTCAAACCCGCTCTATTGAACGGGCTGTGAAAGCCCTTGGTTACGACAGAATTGAGATCGAAGGATCCGATAGTTTGGACAATGTGAATGCTGTTTTCAAATAATCAAAAGCAAAAAAGAGCAATTGCTCTTTTAGTCGCAGGCGGATTTCTTACTCTCCCATCAATGGTGTTGGGAGAAGAAATCCGCCGTGATGATCTAACCGGTTCAGATCTTTCTCGTGTACGGGAAATCGTCAAACCCACGGCCAGTTTTGACAAAGCAGAGCGGTTCGAACGCATGTCTGCAGGGGCGGCAACGACAACAATTAATCCATCGAAAGACGCCTTTTCCCAGCATTTAAAAAACCTTGATTTCTCTGGCCAGGAACGATTTAAACTAGGGAATGGTTTGTTTCGCAAACTGTGGGTTTCCTCCCCGTCTTCGACACAAGCTTCAGACGGCTTGGGGCCCCTGTTTAATGCGCGGTCTTGCCAAAGGTGCCATCTAAAAGATGGGCGGGGACATCCTCCCCAACATTCGGCAGATACTGCGACTTCAATGTTCCTGCGACTTTCCATCCCACCCAGAAATACCGCTGAGAGACAAGCGATACTAAAGGGAGAACTGGACGTTATTACTGAGCCTACCTACGGAAAGCAATTACAGGATTTTTCGATTCCTGAACTTGCAGCTGAGGGGAGAATGGTTATCAGTTACGAGGAAATCGAGGCTTTCCTAAATGGAGGAGAACGAGTATCTCTTCGCAAGCCGTCTTATGATATTGCTGACCTGTCATACGGCCCATTAGCCGATGATGTCATGCTTTCACCTCGTGTTGCGCCTCAAATGATCGGACTGGGATTAATAGAAGCAATCCATCCAGCGGATATTATTGAAAATGCGAAAACACAGCAAAGATCAGATGATGCTGTTAAGGGCAAGGTAAGCTGGGTCGGCCCAAAATCAGAAGGCAAGCGAGCCATAGGGCGTTTCGGCTGGAAAGCGTCCACGCCAACCGTGCTTCAGCAATCAGCTGGCGCCTTTGAAGGCGATATAGGAATCTCCAATGACATCGCCCCCCGGCACTCGGGTGATTGTACTGAAAATCAACAAGCCTGTTTAACGCAAGCTACCGGCGTTCAAAAGAGATTGGGGGAGACAGAAGCCCCCTCTCCTGTTCTTGAACTTGTCACCTTTTATTCAAGAAATCTGGCAGTCCCCGCTCGTCGAAATATTAACAATCCCGAAGTTCTCAAAGGAAAAGAAATATTTTATAATATCGGATGCGTAACCTGCCACCGGCCGAAATATGTTACGAGCAGGGAAGGAGACCAAGAGGAGTTGAAGTTCCAACTCATTTGGCCCTACACGGACCTGCTTCTCCATGATATGGGAGCCGGGCTCGCGGACAACCGGCCGGTTGGAACAGCAACAGGCACCCAGTGGCGGACACCACCACTTTGGGGGATTGGCCTGACAAAGGAAGTCAGCGGCCATACCTATTTTCTTCATGATGGCCGCGCCCGAAATCTAACGGAAGCAATTTTATGGCATGGTGGTGAAGCAGAAGCTGCGCAACAAGCGTTCGTAAATCTGCCAAAGAATGAAAGACAGAATCTAATCAAGTTTCTGGAATCATTATAGATGATTATTCGATCTACATTGGGCGCTTTAGCTACAATCATCGGCTTTTCAGCAGGTTTATCCTCCGTTGCTCATGCCGACGACAATCAAGAAAGGCTGTTTACCGCAACAATTGAGCATTTTGTCAATGATTTTGCCATTCCAACTTATTTTGATTTTATGACGAGCACCATCAAGCTTGATCAAGCGGTTGATAATCTATGCGAAAAACCGACGGCTGCTACGCTTACTTCTGCCAAAGCGGCATTCCGCTCAACTGTGCTTAGCTGGTCAGCCGCAGAAGTAATCCGCTTTGGGCCAATCCGGCAGGAAAATCGACTGGAAAGAGTTTTTTACTGGCCAGATACCCGCTCACGCGGGCTTAAAAAAGTCCAATCAATATTGGCGGGAGGGAGTATACTTAAGGACACGAAATTGGAAAGCAAGTCGGTTGCCATTCAAGGGCTACCGGCTTTGGAATATTTGTTATTTGGCGCGAACAGCGAAGGATTGACCGACGCTGGAAGCAGCGCGGCTCGATGTAATTTCTCAAAAGCCATCACGAGCAATTTAATGGGTATATCACAAAGCTTGTATACGGAATGGGAGAGCCCAAATGGATACCAAGTTACCCTGACGTCACCAAAGACAACAAACGGCGTTTTTCGGTCAAATGGAGAAGTAATTCAGGAAATCCTGAAATCTGCTGCTGAGCTAATTGAACTGGTTTCAAAAGCAAAACTGCAATCACCACTTGGCAAATCGATGGAGGAGGTGAAACCGAAGCGCGCTGCATTTTGGCGATCGGAATTGACTCTCGAGAACATCCAGACAAACGTAGCCTCGGTCGTCAATTTACAAAATCTCGCAGAATTTGCTGAAATGCTACCGGCAAGTGAAAGAGGATACAGCACCAATTTGATTTTCGATGCCAAGCAGATAAATGCCGCGCTTAGCAAGCTTATCCAAAGCAAGGTCTCCTGGAATAGTATTACAATAGATGCAAAAATGAGGGAGTTACTGCTTTATATAGTCAGCCCTCTTCAAGGCATTAAAGATATTTTGTCGATATATTATCCTGAGATTTTGGGATTGCAACTGGGGTTTAATTCTCTCGATGGTGATTAACCGAAGGCAGTTTATTGCAATGTCCTTAGTTTCCGGCATTATTGAACCGCAGGCTGCAAACTCTCAATCAACATCTAGCGATTTTATATCCTGTTTAAAGGGGACGGATGGTTTCGCCGCAGCACGGTTGGATCATCAGGGCGCTATAAAACATCTTTTTCCCCTGCCCGCTAGAGGGCATGATATCGCGCTTTCTCCTCAGAAAAATAAAGCCGTGATTTTTTCTCGTCGTCCCGGCCGTATAGCCATCCTCCTGGATTTGACTGAAAACCGAATTGTCGCAAAGATATCATCGCATGAAAATCGCCATTTTTATGGCCATGGATTCTTTTCACCTGATGGAAATTTATTGTACGCTGCGGAGAATAATTTCGAATTTGAGCAGGGATGTATTGGTATTTATGACGCGCAGCAAAATTACCGCCGAATTGGCGAGTATGATTGCCATGGCATCGGTCCACATGAAACAGTACTTCTAGCAGACAAGAACACAATCGCCTGTGCTATTGGTGGTATTGCGACGCACCCAGAATACCCTAGGCAAAAACTCAATATAGCAAATATGGCACCATCCCTAAATTATCTCGATAGGGATACCGGAAGCCTTATCGAGAAAGTTCCAGTCCCTGCGAATATGCATAAACTGTCTCTTCGGCATATAGTGGAGGGGCCCGATAAGACGGTATGGTTCTGCGGACAATATGAAGGCCCAGCCTCGGATAAAGTTAGTATTGTCGGCTACCATATATCTGGGCAACCACTCAATTTTGTAGAATTGCCAAAAGCTCTAATTGCCCGCACGAAGCAGTATGCCGGCTCAATTGCAATTAATTCAGATTTGACACAAGTTGGAGTGACATTTCCGAGAGGAAATATTCTGGCGCTATTCAGCACAGAATCGAAACAACTCACAAAAATAGTCCATAGTCAGGACGTATGTGGAATAGCCGGCGTTGGACATAAATTCTTTGCGAGCAACGGTAAGGGTGAGTTTTTCGACTTGGAGGGCGTAACTTCAAAAAATCACGGAGTGTTATGGGACAACCACTTGCAAGTTATATCGAATTAATTCGGAATTTGCCGCTCATGCGCCCGAACTCTCCTTAGCAAAATACAGGCGAGTACTAACCCGATGGCCGACAATATGGCCATAAAATAAAAGCTGTAGGCCCCCTCAATCTGATAAAGCCAGCCAGCAGCTATTGTGAATATGCCAAAGAAAATACCCATCGCCAGAGTATCATAAAGTCCTTGCGCAGAAGCCGAAATCGACGGCGGTACGCGCTTTGCTATATACCCGATAAACGCCATATAGAGGAGAGTAAAAGTCAGCGCATGCAGTATTTGCGCGAGAACCAATATAATTGCTGAAGATGCCAGACCTAAGAGTATCCATCGCACAACGCCGCCAACTGCAGCAATAATAATCATCGGTATCGCACCATACCTTGAGATTAAACGGCCGGAAATTGCAAACATGCCGATTTCTGCTGCAACTCCAATAACCCAAAATACTGTTATTTCCGTATTGCTAAATCCTAACCGGTTCCAATGGATCGATCCAAATCCGTAAAGACCGGCATGAGTCGATAAAAGAAGCGCGACGGTAACAATAAATAGCGGAAAATTCGGAAGAGAAAGTGGTGCGAAAAATGAAACCTTACCTGGATCAGGTACTGTGTGAATTGCCGGCAATAAGATTGTAGCGACCAGCAAGAACACTGCGGTCAAGATCATCGCTATGTAGATTGCTTCAATGCCAAACACATCCGTCGTCCATCCGACCAGCAATGAAAAAGTGATAAAGCTCAATGAACCCCACAGCCTTGCCCGACCAAAATCTATGCCCAATGTTTGTTGAGCCCGTAAGGTAAGGCCATCCGAAAGTGGTATCGCAGAAGAAAGTGCGGCGCCAGCTGCTCCCCAGATGACGGCGTAAATGACCCAACCACTCACATAAGGTAGCAGGATCAAGCCACAGATAAGGATAACGGACAATGCTAACAAGATCGCTTTTCGGTTTCCCGTGCTGTCAGCCATCCAAGATGTTGCAGGAACAAATATAAGCTTGGCCCAATATGAAACCCCCATTACCAGACCGACATATTCCAAAGTTATGTGATGCTCCAGCCATCGTGGCCAAAGAGGCAGCGCAATTCCAAATACTGAGAAAAATGCGACATAATATAAGGAAAGTCTACTATAGGCAGACTGCTTGGAAATTACCGATTCTGGCATAGAAAAACCATTTGTTGGACAGGGGCAAATTCTAGTCAGTTCGAGGCACAGTTGAAAGAGCTAACTTCAAATATCAGGGTATGTGATCTCCATCACTTTATATTCCTAGGAATTTATATATTATATTCTTAGGAATATATAATTGACTGGAGAAAGAATATGAATAGACGCAGTTTTATCAGGACAATTGGCGGAAGTGGTTTGGTACTGGCAGCAGGCGGGTTTGGACTTACGGGCTGTGACCAAATGCCTGATAGTGCAATCGCGCCCTGGAAGGGTCCTGCGGCGGATCTCAGCGACAGAGAATGGATGCTAAGCTATGCAATGCTGGCACCAAATCCGCATAACATGCAGCCTTGGCTTGTCGATCTATCCAGGGAAAATGAAATTACACTGTTTGTAGATCCGACGCGGTTGTTACCGGAAACAGACCCATATGGCAGACAAATACTCATTGGTCAGGGCACATTTTTAGAACTTCTAAGTATCGCCGCGCGTCAAAAAAGCTATCGAGCGGACATCTCCATCTTTCCGCAAGGGGAACCCGCCGATGGGACACTTGATATTGCAAAAGCGCCAGTGGCTCAAATCAAGATTTTCAAAGAGGCCGCAATTGCGCCTGACCCTCTGTTCACCCAAATCACCAAACGGCGCTCGAATAAAGAAGGATATGAGGAGAAATATCTTTCGCACGAAGATCTTACCGCCTTATCCGCCCTGCCGCTTAATGGCGGTGAGCGAGTTGGATTCGCAACAACCTCAGACACCATTGTTCCACTTCGGGAATTCGCACGACAGGCTATTTTAACGGAAATGACCACCCCTCGTACCTTGCTTGAAAGCATCGAAAGAACACGGATTGGCGCGGAAGAGATAGCAAAAAACCCGGATGGTATCGATCTAAATGGTCCTCTTTTTTGGTGGCTTAAACGCCTCGACCTTATGACCCCGGAAAAAGCGATGACCCCCGGGACCATGGCATATCAAGGCGGCATCGACTACGCCATGGGCTGGGTTGAAGGAACATATAACATGGGCTGGCTGACGACAGCGGACAATAGTCGAACCGCAGAGGTTAACGTCGGTCGCACATATGTTCGGCTGAACCTTATGGCCACGGCGACAGGTGTTGCCATGCACCCTGTTAGTCAGGTTCTCCAGGAGTATCCAGAAATGCAGGACATCCAAACCGCGTTCCTAGAACATTTGCAGATAAGTGGCCAAGAAACCGTCCAAATGTTTTATCGTTTAGGTTATCAGGAGCCCGTTTCCCCCTCCCCACGCAGAAAATTGCCTGATATAGTTATGGGATGAACGAGATAAAGAAAAAGCCTTCAAATGATCAGAAAGCGGATATCCCTTCCACGGACTTCCGGATTATCAACTGGATCGGCATCATTCAGCAGTTGACGGAAACCAAAATGCGTCAACTGCTAGAGGATACTGACGTGCCACCACCGCAGTTTATTCTGCTGAACCACTTTAGCCATCGGCCAGATGAAGGCAAAACGGTATCGGGCATAGCAGCGGCCATGCAACAACCGCAGCCAGGTATCACAAAAACAATTGCAAAAATGCTGTCGAAGGATTTTCTGCGTACGGAGGAAAACCCGAAAGATGGCCGCTCCAAAACACTGTTTTTAACTGAAACGGGCAAGGCGGCTCACTTTGAGGCCAAAAACCGACTTGAGCATGGCATGCAAAATACGTTTGACGGATGGCATGAATGGGAAAAACGGGATTTTTTCGGATTTTTGGATCGGTTGAAGATTTTCCTGGATGATAATCGCTAGATTACCTCTCTCAAAATTCGGGCTCTTGACTTAAAATCTTGTTCTTTCCGGCATTTCTCATATTGATGATGGCAACACCAACCAAGGTAATTGATGCACCCAAAACGAATTTTACAGAAATTGGTTCGGAAAAGAATATCACGCCAAATACCACACCAAAAATCGGCGCGAGCAATCCGAACGGCGTCAGCACAGCAATCGGGTAGCGCTGCAATAGATAATACCAGCTACCATGTGAAATAATGGTGGTTATGACGACGATAAAGGCGATGGCACCAGCAGCTTCCCAATCTGTCGCCAAAATTGAAGCCCATTGACCTGTTTCTGTTCCCAATGACAATAAAAGTAAAGGCGGCCCGGATATTGTGGCAATCCAAGCCTGCATATTCATCGTGCCAACATTCTTTATCTGTCGCATCAGGACAAGACCGACAGACATAAACAAAGCGGCAATAGTCACGAGGATTACCCCTTCGATCTGGCTAAATATGACCGGGTCAAACCCAAGTACCATAACGCCGGTAAAAGCCAAAACAATTCCTAGAATACGACGCCAGCCAATAGTTTCTTTCAAAAAGATAACTGCGAGCAATAGAGAAAACGGGGCAATCATTTGACTGGCAATCGCAACAGCCGTAACACCACCCGCGGCCTCAATTCCGAGATACATGAAACTAAAGTGGAAAATTCCAACTGTGACGGCAATCCAGAGAACCGATTTCATGCTTCCTTTTACAACCCGCAGGAATGGAAGCAAAAGGCCAGCAACAAGCAAAAATCGTAAAGACGTAAAAAATAAAGGAGAGTAATGATCCAATCCTATTTTCGATGCAACAAAGGTAAGTCCCCATATAACACTGATCGCAAGGGCAAGCGCGATATGAGGTAATGTCATTTAGATACTTTCGTTAATCAGGTGGATGGCGCAATTTGGCAGGTCATTCGTTTTTTGTTGGCCGAAACAGCGTCCACACCCTATTTGTAGGATTGCGGGAAACATACTGGTACATTGTTATCTCAGGTTCCCAGCCAAAATTCAATTCTGTTGTGAACGCGAATGCAGCAAAAGAAAGTAGTTCATGGATTCAGTTACGCAGTTCGTTCTTGGCGCAAGTATTTCTGGCGCCCTTTTGGGCCCGCGAATTGGCGCAAAATCGCTCCTTATTGGCGGGCTTGTCGCCACATTACCTGATCTCGACAGCTTTATTCCTTTAGGGAATGCCATTGATGATATGACACATCATCGAGGGTTTAGCCATTCCATTCTAGTCCAGACAGCTTTTACACCGGTCATTGCTTTTATCATCGGCAAAATTGCTCCCTCGACATGGATACACAAGAAGATGCTCTTCTTCACAGTGTGGCTGACATTGATAACTCATAGTTTACTCGATTCACTGACAACCTATGGCACGCAAATTTTATGGCCCTTGAATGCCGGACCTCCCATTGCACATCCGTCGATTTTTATCATTGATCCGGTTTACACTCTTCTATTGCTCGCTGGTGTTCTAACGATGTTTTTCGCTCGAAAAACCAGCGGTGGCGGATTTAGAGTAAACCAAATTTTGCTGGCCGCTAGCAGCGCTTATCTGGCGATTGGCTTTGCTGGTAACGCGGTTGTGGCATCACGGGCTGCAGCCGATCCTGTATTCCAGAATATGCGCATTCATGTTCAACCCACACCCTTTAATATTTTACTCTGGCAGGTGTCAGGAATTTCCGATGATAGGTTTTCCACAGGTCTTGTAAGTTTAATCGGTAATTGTGGCGTTGAAAATGTCATCTCAACGTCTCGTCAAAAATCTGCAACTCGAATGTTAAATGTCCCAGCTTCCGTCAAAAGGTTAGAGTGGTTTACAGATGGATTTTACACTTATGCGGAACAAGACGGAAAACTGAGTATCACTGACCTCAGGATTGGCCTCTATCCAAGCTTTCCGTTTTCATTCGAATTTGCGCAGGAGAAAAACGGACTAATGGTTGCAAAGCCGCCGGAAAAGATAGCTTTATCATATCAAGATAGAGCGTCAGACATTTTCGGACTGATGGGAGACAAACTGACAGGTTGCTCAACCGTTATCGAAAAGGATACTGCAGATGGAAATTGAGCGTAAATTTTTCGTCAAAAACGACTCCTGGAAATCGAAAACACTGTCATCAACCGAAATTACTCAATTTTATCTAACGGGCCAAGGTCAATTCCCCTCTGTTCGCCTCCGAATAGCAGGCGACAAGGGTTTTCTGACCATTAAATATGCGTCCGTTTCCGACAAAATTCTCGCACGCGACGAATATGAGTACGCTGTACCTGTACAGGATGTTGAAGCACAAATAGATCACGCGACCGGATCCATTATTCAAAAGACGAGATATATCGTACAGGGGGCAGATGAAAGGATTTGGGAGATTGATGTATTCCATAACCCTTCCAATATTCCTGTCATCGCTGAAATTGAACTGGCATCACTTGATGCGCAGGTCTCTCTGCCTGACTGGGTTGGAAAAGAGGTCACGTCGGACCATACATACAGTAACCTGGCAATGTCCTTCCGCTCAAAATAGAAATTTCCAAGAGCAATTTTGACGTCCGCACGGCCCCTTCATCATGTCATTTGACTCAATCCGGCTGGCATTTCGAAAATTAGTGGCAGTTATCGAAAATACTGCTGGCGGGTGCCGGACGGTGATCTATACTAATCAATACATCACCAGCAGATATACAAGCATCCTCTACAATGAACCTACCTCGCTTGCGAGTGTAAAAATACGGACTATTCGATGATTTCAATTCTAGCGATCGGCTTTCTCATCGGCCTACAACATGCATTGGAGGCAGATCATGTCGCCGCTGTTGCAAGTATGGCGTCTCGCAATCAGTCCATGATCCGAACAATCCGACGAGGGGCGCTTTGGGGTGTCGGACACACGGTTGCGTTACTCGCGGTTGGCTTGATCATTATATTAATGGACAAAGCGGTTCCAAATACGCTGGCTCATTGGCTGGAGTTTGCTGTTGGAGTTATGCTTGTTCTTCTGGGTGCCGATGTTATTCGGCGCCTAATAAAGGAACGCGTTCATTTTCACCTTCATCAGCATGAAGATTCTGAAGTTCACATACATGCACATTCCCATCGCGGAGAAGGTGCTCATCAACAATCTTCCCATCACCATAATCATGAGCAAAACTTTTCCACTCGGGTATTCGCCGTCGGTATTATGCATGGCTTGGCAGGATCTGCAGCATTGATCCTTTTGATCGCCGGAACGATAGAAAGCCCGATCATTGGATTGTTATATATTGCATTATTTGGCTTTGGATCGATTGTTGGCATGGCGACACTTTCATTCGTAATCGCCATTCCTCTACGTTATTCCGCACATGCCATGACCTGGGCTTACAATGGGTTGCAAATGACAATTGGCATCGCAACTATGGGTCTAGGTACCTACACAATGTACTCGCTTGGTATTGCATAGGAAGAATACAATGTGATGAGTACCGCGCCTTCCCCGTCTCTCTATTTACGACATTTGGCATTGCTCGTATCCGTCGTGATGCTCGGACTTTCTTTTGTTGGTGTGCGCTCAATTATGATGACAAATGAAAGCCCAGCGACGCTGGGTTTCATAAGATATGGATTTGCCGTACTTCTCCTACTTCCTTTTTTGTGGCGATTGAAACCACCGAAACTTCCGCCGCAAATAATTCTGATCGTAATTCTCCTGGGGTTCTTGCAATTCGGACTGTTTCATATTTTTGTCAATACGGCATTACAGGATATTTCGGCTTCTCGCGGAGCCGTCATATTCGCGCTTATACCCATCGTGACCATGTTGATCGCAACGGTTTCCGGGCGGGACACGCTCAGTATACTCAAAGTATTCGCGGCTCTTCTCTCTTTTGCCGGTGTATCGCTTGCCATCGGTGAGAAAGCTTTTGAGGAAGGAGAGTCAGGCGGAAGCTGGCTTGGCGAAATCTTGTTCTTTCTCGCCATTTGCTGCGGCGCCACTTACAATGCGTTCTCTGCCCGCCTCCTCAGGAATTATCCTGTTCTTCTATTAACCGTGATCGGTATGACGGCGGGTAGCGCATTGGTTTTTCCCTTTGCGCTATATGAGGGATTTCCGAATAACATATTTGCTTACTCGACTCATGATTGGCTGTGGCTTCTGTATCTAGCTGGTCCCGCAGCAGCATTTAGTTTGTTTCTTTTTAACTGGGGTCTTGAAATGCTCTCCCCCAGTCAAGCCGCAATTTACGTGCCCATTGCACCCGTTATGGCGGCAGCTTTCAGTGCCATTATCTTAGATGAAAATCTTTCAAGCCTGTTTCTGGTTGGCCTAGCCTGCGCCATTGCTGGACCAGTTCTTATGTACTGGCGTAAGACCTAAATATAGGGCAATTATTCAAGCTGTCGTAAAAGTGATACCTCGCCACAGCAATTTCGTTCTAAGCTTAATTTGTTGCTCATGCAGAAGGAAAATTAAATGCCCCTCACCCGTACAGGAGTATTGCTGTCCACACTTCTTGGATGCCTGGTTGTTCTGTCTCAAACCGGATATCTGACCGAAGTAAATGCAGCTGAAGAACCTGTTCATTTAGGCCCTCGTCCCCTTTACCTGATCGACGACATGGATCCAAGCCCACTCAAAGAGCAGCTTTTGCAGTGCAAGACCGGGCCATTTTTCACATCGGATTTCTCTATCGGCCATCGCGGCGCTGCCCTTCAGTTTCCTGAACATACTAAAGAATCATACTTGGCGGCCGCCCGAATGGGTGCCGGTATAATCGAATGTGACGCTACTTTTACGAAAGACAAGGAACTTGTCTGCCGCCATTCCCAATGTGACCTGCATCTCACAACAGATATCCTCAGTAAGCCGGAGCTGGCAGCAAAATGCAGCCAACCCTTTAGCCCCGCAGATGGCAACGGCGTAAAAGCTTCCGCTAAATGTTGCACATCAGACATCTCGCTTGCCGAATTTAGGACTCTCCGAGGAAAGATGGACGGTGCCAACGCACAGGCGGCGACCGTTGATGAGTATCTGAAAGGAACAGCCAACTGGCGGACGGACTTGTATGCGCCCAAGGGAACATTGATGACGCATAAGGAAAGTATCAAGCTAATTAACGAACTTGGATTGAAATTTACACCAGAGCTAAAATCCGCCTCTGTTGCCATGCCTTACAATGGCAATTTCAGCCAACAGGACTATGCCCAATCTCTGGTAAATGAATACAAGGCTGCAAAAATCGACCCCTCCCGAGTATTCTTGCAGTCGTTCGATTTGAACGATGTCCTTTACTGGATTGAAAATGAGCCGGAATTTGGCAAACAAGCTGTATTTCTTGACAGTCGCTACAGAGGAAATGCCATAAATCCCAGGGATCCAAGCACATTTCAGCCAACGATGGCAGAGCTCCGTGACAAAGGTGTGAAAATAATTGCCCCTCCATTATGGATGCTACTAGATTTGTCAGACGACGGTGCCATTATCCCGTCCGCTTACGCACTCGAAGCAAAGAAAGCCGGGCTGAATATTATTACTTGGACATTAGAGCGATCTGGCCCTCTTGAAAATGGTGGTGGCTGGTACTTCAACACAGTTAAAGAAGCCATCAATAACGACGGGGATATGATGGTTGTCCTACATATCTTGGCGCAAGAGGTTGGTGTAATGGGCGTTTTTTCCGACTGGCCCGCCACAACAACATATTACGCAAATTGCATGAAGTTGAATTAGGCTTATGAATTCAGCCTTCCGTTGCTGCCAATAAAGCTGTATTCCCACCGGAGGCAGTTGTATCAATGCAAATGGCTCGCTCAATCACATAATCTTGCCATATGTCACAATCTTGGATCAGCGGAAGGAGCGCACCAGGTCGCCTGGATAAAGCAATCCGGATGTCACGTATTTCAGAGCCGTTTTCTGAAAGCGCTATTCCTGCAAGAGGGGACATGCATTCTACTAACTCGGGCGTAAGGTCTGCATCCAAAATCTGTACTAAATTGTCCGGCACCTCTAATGCCAGCAATGCCTCTTTATACGTCACAGCTTCTTCTGACATTTCCAGCAATATGACAGCATTTCCTGTAAGCAACGCCACCGAAGCATGGGCCAATGCGTTGTCACCGCAACAAAGAATATTTCCACGTCCGTACAAAGATAGCCTGTTACTCTCACCAGTCGGTCCCGTAAGGTTTTTTGGAGACGGATCATAGTCTTTCGACGTGACCAGAACTTTTTGCATGATCTGCCCTATCTCACTTTGCGGAGTCAGTGCTATTTCTTCCAAAACCTGTCGACGATCTAACCGGTTTTGCCACTCCAGTTGAGCCCGTGCCGATTTTTCAAACATGTTCCAGACATATTCTCTATTTGGAGAAACTGCCTTAGAGGAATTGAACGGGTTCGACAATGCAATGGGTGGCTTTCCAGTCATAAACCGGCGTAAATAATGTGGCCCGCCTGCCTTTGGCCCTGTCCCCGACAACCCTTCGCCGCCAAAAGGCTGTACACCGACAACTGCCCCAATTTGATTGCGATTTACATAAAGGTTACCCACATGTGCGGCATCACAAACCTCCTGAACACGCGTATCGACACGGGTATGAATGCCTAAAGTCAACCCGTAGCCTGTCGCGTTAATCTGATCCACGACTTTCGAAACATTGTCGGCGGCAAATGTTATGACATGCAGGACCGGTCCAAATATTTCTTGCTTTAATGCATCAATGCCATCAATTCGATAAACGGCGGGCCCAACAAATGTGCCGTCAGTTAGATCTTCCGGAATCTCGAGTTTTTTGATAAGCCGCCCTTCCTCCTCCAATTTTTGGCAATGCGCATCAATCACTGCTTTGGCATCAGTATCAATAACCGGGCCCACATCAACGGCAATATCCCATGGGTTCCCTATAACTAATTCGTCCATGGCCCCTTTTAACATTTCAATCAATTTGTCGGCGATATCCTCCTGAAGATACAAAACACGCAAGGCAGAACATCTTTGACCCGCACTTTGAAAGGCAGACGCGATGATATCTCGCACCGCTTGTTCAGGTAGTGCGCTGGAATCGATAATCATCGCATTCAAGCCACCTGTCTCAGCGATAAGAGGTGACTCCGGCGCCGCATTATCGGCCATCGCGCGATTAATAATCTGGGCGGTCGCGGTGGAGCCGGTAAAACAAGTCCCCTTGAGGTCAGGATGCGAAACCAATTGAGCTCCAACGGTGGCACCATCGCCGGGCAGGAACTGTAGAACCTGGGTCGGTATACCTGCTTCATACATTAACTGCACGGCCCGGGCTGCAATCAAAGGCGTCTGTTCTGCCGGCTTCGCCAGTACTGGATTTCCTGCAACCAAGGCCGCGACAACTTGACCCGTGAAAATCGCCAGGGGGAAATTCCAAGGAGATATGCACGCAAAGACACCCCGGCCCCGATGATTTCCTTGATCGATTTGCTTGCGTGCACGCATCGCGTAGTAGCGACAAAAATCGGCCGCTTCGCGGACTTCTGAAATACCATCGAATACAGACTTCCCTGCTTCACGGGCAAGTAAAGCCATAAGTTCAACACGATTTTCTTCGTAAAGATCCGCGATTTTTTCAAGAATATTGGCTCTTTCCTGAACCGGTGTTTCACTCCAATTTTTCTCAACGCTTAACGCGCAGGCCATCGCATCTTCAACTTGTGTAACGGTTGCCCCCTGACAACGGCCAACAATATCGGACCGTAACGCAGGGTTAGATATGTCGTAAGTATTCCCCGCCAGCTTTTCACAATCAATAGACGGATATGCTTCCCATTGATGATTTTCAAAG
This sequence comes from Sneathiella marina, assembly GCF_023746535.1. Lineage (GTDB taxonomy): Bacteria > Pseudomonadota > Alphaproteobacteria > Sneathiellales > Sneathiellaceae > Sneathiella > Sneathiella marina. Next base: position 3,507,554 of record NZ_CP098747.1, read on the forward strand.
GTGTTTTTAAGCGTCTCCAGATCGTGTAGCACAGAAGAATCTGCGAAATTGATACCTAGTGAATTTCGTCGATTATCGCCATATAGGCTGGCCGGTACAGGGATGGCTGAATTTGGTATATAGGGATAATCAAAGACTGCGGACACCGGATCTCGGACAACCTCTCGAGCCGGAACATCCGTGTCCAGAACTTGGTTTACAAAAGAACTGTTTGCACCATTTTCAAGCAAGCGCCTGACCAGATACGCCAGCAGGTCTTCATGAATACCGACAGGTGCATAAATCCTGCAACGCGTTTTACGCTGCCTCATAACGAGATCATGCAACCCTTCCCCCATCCCGTGCAGGCGTTGAAATTCATAGGACCCTTCTTCCGCTGCCATCGATAAAATAGCACTGACAGAATGCGCATTATGGGTCGCAAACTGAGGGTAAATATGGTCCGTCATACCGAGGAGTTTTTTAGCGCAAGCAAGATAACTAACATCTGTAGAAGCCTTGCGGGTGAATACAGGATACCGCTCAAATCCATTTACTTGGGCGAGTTTTATTTCCGTATCCCAATAGGCTCCTTTTACCAGCCGAACCATTATTCGGCGATCGAGATCCATCGCCAACTTATATAACCAATCGAGGACGTAACTGGCTCGTGGACCGTATGCCTGTACGACAACTCCAAAGCCGTCCCAACCGGCCAAATCCGGATTGGAAAGAACGGCTTCTATCACATCAAGAGATAAATCAAGACGGTCTGCTTCTTCGGCATCAATATTAAATCCCATGTTGGCGTTCTTTGCCTGAAAAACCAGACTGGAAAGGCGCGGAACGAGCTCACTCATTACCCGATTTTTCTGGGTATATTCATACCTCGGATGGAGTGCAGATAGTTTAACTGAAATTCCCGGATTGCTTCGAATATCAGAGCTTGTACATCCTGCTGACAAGCTTGAAATCGCTGTTGAATATGCCATAAAATATTTTTGGGCATCAGCAGCAGTTCGAGCCGCTTCCCCCAGCATATCATAGGAGTAGGTATAGCCCTTATCTTCCATCCCCCGCGCCCGCGCCCTCGCTTCGTCAATATTTCGTCCCAGAACGAATTGGTGGCCCAAAACTTTCATCGACTGGCTTACAGCCTTACGGATGACGGGTTCACCTACACGCTTGATCACACGACGGAGCTGAATACCAATATCCCGATCACTATTCGCGATGGGGTGAATTACCTTTCCCGTTAGCATGAGCCCCCAGGTAGATGCGTTGACAAGAGGTGAGGCGGAATTACCGAGATGTTTACTCCAATCCGCCGGCGCAATTTTATCACTGATCAAAGCATCTATGGTGATGTCGTCCGGAACACGTAACAATGCTTCGGCCAGGCACATCAAGGCGACCCCTTCCTCGGAGGTCAAGCCGTACTCACTCAAAAAGGTTTCCATTACCCCGGGATTGTTGGCACGGCGCAATTCCTCAACAAGATCGGCTGCATCCTCCACAATTGCTGCTCGGGCGGCAGCATCCAAACCCAACCCTTTGGCCAATTTCAAAACTGTATCCGTTTCGTCTGCAAGGTAGGCGCGACAAATTTTATTGCGGAGGGATTTGGTACCCGATTGAGCCATAAGAACTGCTTTCATCAACAAGAAAGAGAATAGGGCTATTATACTGGAAAGATATCAGTCTTAGTTCCTTATTTTTTCAATTAATATAGTTTTGTATCTCTATATATACTTAAAAACAGAACTTATTCCTAGTTTGTCGTGTTTTTTCAGGAAAATTGATTAATCTACCGGACTGCCAATTACTTTCTTAAATTTCGTCAATAAATTCGCATGTGACAAATAGCATATTAACAACTTTCCCATCTTCAGAAAGCGGCATAATGATATCTTCTGTGGCTTTGAATTCGGAGTTTTTTCCAATGTAGGGCGTTTGTCCAGCTAGCGGTTGATGAGATTCCACGACCTTGACGCAATTGTTAAAAATCTTGCTTGTGGGACCTTGACCTTTAAAATCAAGCTCACGCATTGTTTTCCCTGTGTTATCTGTATGTAGCATCTGCAATGTCACCTTCGTGCCGACAAGACGATACCTGAAATCTAAGGGCTCCGTTAGCACGTCCAACAGAATAATGTTCGGAAGAAATGATAACATATCTGCAGGCGACATATCTGCACGGGACGGCATGGCACGCGCACCACGCTGCCGCTCCCAGTACGCGAGGGATGAAATGTTAATCGGACTTCTTAGGCAAGCATCCGAATATAACGAGCCAGCCAGGGCCTTATTCAATTTGGGCCCGGCCGCCGCTATTTTTGCGCGTAAATTTCCATGTCATACAACCTGATTTACGCGTGATTTCCTAATAACTACTTAAATCTATTAAAGGAAACACTCATAATAACGAGAATTCGCCCAAAACAGTTGATTAGGGGCGGATTCCGAAGGAAGAAACGCCTGTTTTACGTAGGGGAGCCGCCATTTCGGCAAAATCACAGAGAATCTTTCGCGTATCCCTTGGGTCGATTATTTCATCTATCAAGAACCGCTCCGCCGATCTGAATGGGGAACGCAGTCGGTTCAGCCGCTCTTCAATTTCTTCCAATTTCTTTTTTGGATCGTCAGAAGCAGCCAAATCAGCTTTATAAGCGGCTTCAAGACCACCGGCGATAGGTAGCGAACCCCAATCACCTGATGGCCAGGCATAACGCAAGTTGAAGCGGCCGGAGTTCATGTGCGCCGCGCCGGCAACACCATAGGTTTTCCGGACAATCATTGCGCACCAGGGAACAGTTGCCTGGAATATTGCAGTCATCGCTCTTACACCATGACGGATGGTTGCCTGGTCTTCAGCTTGGCGGCCCACCAGAAACCCCGGGATATCAACCAAGTGTACGACCGGCAGGTGAAATGTTTGAACAAGATCTACAAACCGTGTCACTTTCTGTGACGCATCTGCGGTCCAAGCCCCGCCATAGTGATAAGGGTCGCTGGCGATGATTGCCACAGGCCAACCGTCGAGGCGTACAAACCCAGTGATAATTGACCGGCCCCACCGCTTTCCAATCTCGAAAAAGCTTCCTTCGTCGACAACGGATTCAATAATTTTCCGCATTTTATACACTTTACGTGGATCCCGCGGGATTGCCTCTATGAGGCTTTCATCCCGGCGGTTTGGATCATCGGTGCATTCCGTTCTTGGCGGAAGGTCGTACACAGACGAAGGCAAATACGAAAGAAATCGCCGGGCGCGCTCAAAAGCCTCTTCTTCAGTTTTTGCTTCGTCATCTACCGCACCATTGCGCGTATGGATATCCGAGCCGCCAAGTTCGTTTTTTGTAAGCGTTTCACCGGTACGGGCAACTACCGGTGGGCCTGCAACAAACATCTGTGAGGTTTCCTTGACCATGACTGAATAATGACTGGCGGCAACACGCGCGGCGCCCAAACCGGCCGTGGATCCCAAGGCAAGAGCAACCACCGGAACCTTTGCCAGATTATCAACCATAACTTCCCAGCCACTAACAGCAGGAACATAAGTCCGCCCCTCTGTTTCAATGGTTTTAACCGATCCGCCGCCACCGGTTCCATCGACAAGCCTGATCAACGGCAATTGCAAACTGTTTGCCATATCTTCGACATGTATCAATTTTTCGCGTATTCCGGCATCATTCGCACCGCCCCGAACTGTAAAATCATCTCCTGCAACGACGACCCGTTTTCCATTTACGCGCCCACGGCCAGTGATCAGGTTCGCCGGCTGTAAATCCAGAAGATTTCCGTCCGCATCATATTCCGCTTTACCGGTGACGGATCCAACCTCTTCGAAGGAGTCTGGGTCCAGCATTTTGTCAATTCTGTCGCGAACCGTCAGCTTTCCAGCATTCACATGACGAGCAATCTTTTCCTCGCCACCCATTTGTTTCGCGAGTTCTTGACGACGCTTAAGTTCTTCAACTTCTTTTACCCAGCTCATGAAATTCCCTTTTTGTTTTTATTATTTGGAAGAGTGGTCATATCTACATTAATCCGATCTACACAGGTTGATCGATCAAATCTACAAGACCCCTTTACGACTGTCTCTGATTTTATAAATATCCTGATCGTCAAAGCCTCGAATCTTGCGCGTTCCGCCGGATTCGATAAGAAATTGCTCGTTCAGGGCGTCTTTTACCGGACCATTGATCGTAATTTCCATAGCCTCTGAACATTCTTGTAGGCGCGATGCCAGATTAACCGCCGGCCCAAAGATGTCATATACGTATTTTTGAATTCCAACGACTGACCCGACAACCGATCCGGACGCAATTCCGATCCGACATCGCCATTGGTTTGGATGCCCCTGGTTACGGCGATCCAGATATCTTATGAACCTCAATGCCGTATTTGCAACGGCACGGGAATGATCGGGTGTGGGATCTGGTAACCCGGCCACGGTAATATACGCATCCCCAATAGTCTTGATACGCTCACAGCCAAACTGCTCGCCAATTCGATCAAAGGCACTGTAAATATCATTGAGTTCGCTGACCGTAACACTTGGGTCTGCTGACGCAGCCATTTCCGTAAAGCCGACGAAATCCAGCATAAGGACAGAAACCGGGTCATAGAGTTTCGGTGTAACAACTCCGAAAGTTTTAAACTCCTCATAAACAGACCGCGGCATCATGTTCAACAAAAGTTTCTCTACCTGCTCCTTTTCCCGCTTGATCTCACGTGTGTTGCGCTCAACCATCATGGAATAGGAATCAATCATGGATTCCATTTCGCGGATACGAGATATATTTTGGCACACAAGGACGATAAAGGCCCCCTCAGCTTCTGTTGTCAGCGTAAAATCCGCTGCAAAAATCATCGTCCTGCGTTTTTTTCGAAAATTCAATTCTGCGGTAAAGCGCTTTTTGGCGAGGAGTTGCTCGCGAAGCTCCTTCGCATCAAATTCGGGGAGCAATTTCGGTAGCGTATCCTGCTCGGGTTGGGGTGCGAACCAATCAACAAAGGTGTCATTTTGAAAACGAAAGCTGAAATCATCCGCATCCAGAAGCGCAACACCTACGCCAATGGCCCTTAGCAGTTGCTCATTAATTGCTGCAATAGACATGTTTTATCCTACTATAATCCCACGCCTGGCTTCCAATTCACCCATAACGGTTTCTGTATCATCTTCAGCAAAACCGTGATCCAAGAGTGTCTTTGCCAAAACGGCTTTCATTTCATCCAAATGTTCATTTTTGATATCAAGATGCGTATGGAGCTGTTTTAAATGGTCGTCCGAATATGAGGAAGGGCCACCCAACAATGATGCAATGAATTTCGTTTGATGGTCCACAAGCTTACTCATTTCTGTATCATCAAAAAACGGCCCGATTTCATCGCTATCGAGCAAACGATCATAGAAATCCAAGACAACTCGGCTTACAGCTGAAAACCCGCCATATTTTTCAAAAAGTGTTTGATCAGCCATCGTACTAAGTTCCTTGTTTGTTGCAGCTATGTTTTTCTTAACGGGAGATCACAAAAGAAAGGATAATATCCCATTATTACTATGTCGAGTGTTTCCTATATTTCTCAACAAACCATTGTTCGGTCGACTTCTTACTACAAATTCTCCAACATTATGTAGACAACGCTTCTTACGCGTCATTATCTAATGTTTTTACGCTACTCGTATCTTGGTTTTATCAGACATAATTCCATTTACCTGCTCTGCAGGCGTGAGCGTTTCCGCACGAACAATATCAAGCCAGTTCGAGTAGAAAGTCTGTCCCTGATGTTCCCAGGGTGATGGCGACACTTTATCCGTGTTTGTTTTCAAATATTGATAATCAGGTTTTACAGGTGACAAACCCTTTGCCAAATCGCGTTGGAATTCGACGTTCAAGCTATCCGCCTCATATTCAAAGTGATTCAGAATGAACGTCTGCTTCGCAAGCGGATCTTCCAGTATCGCCGGCCCGGCTGTTGCCGACCCCGCGACAATTTTAACCGAAGGCAAGCGAAACAGGTCGCTATAATCCACTGCCGAATGACGGGAGATCGGCATTAAAAGCGTATCCGTCAAACCGCGAAGCAAATCCGATGCCGTCTCGAATACATCTTGAATTTCAATGCCAAAGGCTTTTTGCGGGAGGTCTATCTTTGCCACATTGTGAAAATGAAACAAAGCGGCATGAGCGGCCCAGCAAACAAAAACTGCCGGTACTTTATTTTTGGAGATTATACTCAAGACATCTGCCATTTCAGTCCAGTAATCAACATCTTCAAAACGAAGTTTTTCAACCGGCGCGCCCGTTACAATAATACCGTCCAATCCAATGATTTGCTGTTCATCGATAAGGTCGTAATGTCGGCGCAAATGATACTGACCGCTTGTCCGGCAAACCTGATCGTTCATCCGAAATAGTTTGAGCGACACATTAAGGTCATCCCGGCCTAACCGTCGGGCAAATTGCCGTTCTGCAACTTTTTTGTCGGGCATTAGGTTTAGGAGCCCGATAACCAAGTCCGACTTTACAGGCCCCTCAAAAACCACCTGGCCTTCCTCACGGAGCTGATGGGCGCAAGGCAATCCTTTATTTACACAAATTGGCATGTTTCTGCTCCTACAGATATGAAGTGATCAACAACAATCTAGGCACTCGTTTTTTCAAGCGCCTGTGAGACATCCGCAAGAATGTCATCAATATGCTCGATACCGACAGAAAGGCGGATGTAACCCGGTGTAACACCTGCAGCCAGTTGCTGGTCTGGCGTCAATTGCTGGTGTGTTGAGGTGGCGGGATGAAGCGCAAGTGTTCTGGTATCGCCGATATTGGCGACGTGATACACCATCTCAAGTGCATCGATAAAACGCAAACCCGCATCCCGTCCGCCTTTAATTTCGAAGCCGACCAATCCACCAAAGCCTTTTGGCATATGCTGATCAGCCCATCTCTTCTTCACACCTTCCATTTGGGAGGGATGTATGACAGTTTCCACTTTGTCATTCTGTGACAAATAATCAGCGACAGCCTGGGCATTCTTTGTATGCTCTCGCATGCGAAGTGGTAGTGTTTCCAATCCTTGAATGAACTGAAATGCATTAAACGGGCTCATGCAGGGCCCCAGATCACGAAGCATCGTTACCCGCGCTTTGATAATATAGGCAACTGGGCCCATTGGCTTGGTGGCTTCGGTCCATATGGCACCATGGTAACTTGGATCTGGCATGGTCAACATGGGAAATCTGTCAGCATGCTTTTCCCAGTCAAATTGGCCGCCATCAATGATCATTCCGCCGATGGAGGTGCCATGCCCACCAATAAATTTCGTTGTTGAGTAGACAACAATATGCGCTCCAAAATCAAAAGGGCGGCATAATATGGGCGCCGCTGTATTATCCATAATGAGCGGAACACCAATTTCTTCAGCTATGGCTGCCACATCAGATATTGGGAAAACCTGCAGTTTCGGATTTGGCAATGTTTCCGCATAATACGCTCTTGTCCGTTCATCAGTCGCTCGCCGAAAGTTCTCAGGATCCGTTGGATCAACAAAACGAACTTCAATACCCATCGTCTTGAATGTGTTGGCAAACAGGTTCCAACTCCCGCCATATAAATCAGTCGAGCTGACAATATTGTCGCCGGTCGCTGCAATATTCTGGATGGAAAGCGCTGTCGCAGCCTGACCGGAACTCACCGCCAATGACGCAACGCCCCCTTCCATAACGGCCATGCGCTGTTCGAGTACATCTGTGGTGGGGTTTCCAATCCGGCTGTAAATCGGGCCAAGTTCTTGCAGGGCGAAACGGGCGCAAGCCGTTTCCACATCAGGAAACTGGAAAGACGTCGTCTGATGCATTGGGACTGCAACAGAGCCTGTTGATGGATCTCCTCTAAAGGAAGCATGCAGTGCAATGGTTTCCGGATTTGTATAATTTGTCATCTCAAGTCCTCGCTTCTGAAATTATGGTGATTATGTCCGCTATGCGACCCAACGCAGGGCTTCGACGCCGGTTACCCGGTATTGCTCGACTTCCAGCATATGATGGAAAATTCTAGGATTGACCCATTCGCTGGCATCCACAGGTGCCATATGATCAAGACCGGGCATCAAGGCCAGCTTGGCATTCGGTATCACTTGCGCAATCATGCTGCTGATCTGTTGGGTCACCTCGCGCGATTCCAAGCCAACCATCATCATGGTGGGAACATCTATTATAGCCAAATCTTGCAGGGTTACTGTTTCTTCAAAGCTCCGCACAAAATTCTGTGCAACTGCGTCTATTTTCGAAACGAATTTTTCCCGCGCAGTAGTTGGCAACTGCTGCCAAGTACCTTCGCCGTTCCAGTAGTCGATGAATGTCGCCATCCCGGACTCGGGTGTGTTCATGGCAATGGCGTTCTGTAGGCTTTTTGCAACCGCCTCCATTTCACTAACGAACTTCTGGTTTTGATCTGTCGTGTTACGTAACAGGCAAAAAAGTACAGGCTCATACACCGTCAAACTGACAAGCAGGTCAGGGCGTAAGATCGCAACTTTCATGGCAACCGCTCCACCATAAGAATGACCAACCAGATGTACAGGCTGACCCAGCTCTTCGATTTCCTGGATGATCGGATCCGCATCCGCGGCGAAACCCTTTTGCGATCCGGTGGCCGGCCTGTCCCCATATCCTGGAAGATCAGGTGTGATGACATGAAAGCGATCCTCAAGAATTTCACAGAGAGACTGCCATTGCTTTGAAGAAGAGGCAGAACCATGCAGGGCCATTACGGGTGCAGTTGTAAAATCTGTGTAGGTCATCTTGTCGCTCCATGCGGTTAAGTGCTTGTGATCCTAGTTTTCCTCTTTTCTTGTTTCAGTTCTTTGTCTGAAAAACAGGTTTAATGCTTCAATTGTTATTTTCCAAAAAACACATAAAAACACATAAAATCACTTTATTTCTGTGATTTTGTGGGTTTTATGTGGTTTTATGTTGGCTATTTCTGAAACAATTGAAACAAAACTGCTTCTATTAGATAATCGATTGAAACAGAGTTGCGCTAAATTGAAATCATGAATGGTATCGAACAAATGTTAATGTCCACCGCAAGTCAACAGACGCCAACCACCTCTTTTGCGTCATTTACGGCTGAAGGGGTGATTATTGCTGCAGCTCATGATTTCGACCAGTTGTTGCTGAACGGATCAAAAGCAGATACGCGCGCTGCTGTCCTGGAAGCCTATTTAAAACAGCTCGATCACTTCGATCAGGAAGAATTTACCCCAACAGCAGCAACCCTTAAATCAGCTTCGGAAAAATGGAGTGACGAACATTCTGCAGCAATCGAAGCACGGTTGGCGAACGGCGAATGGCGGCTTCTTTCCAGTTATTCCACACCTGATGGCGGCAGTGTTCTATTGAGCGTTGATATAAACAAGCAGAAATGGGAGAGTGAATTTTCAGAGTTCATGCTGCAAAACAGCCCCTTGCCTGTTTGGGCGAATGATGCGGAAACCGGGGCGTTACTTTACGCGAATACGGCAACCCATACCCTTTACAGGAAGGCAACCGCGGATGACAGCGAAAAGGGCTTTAAGAAGTTTTTCGCCAAAAGTAACGAAGACCCCTCTTTCAGGACCCTGATGAAAACCGGATATGACGACAATTACACCTTTGTTACAAAGAATGCCGGTGGTGAAGAACTTTGGTTCAGCGGCGCCGCGCGTATTCTTCAATCCGGTGAAAAGGATATTATTGTCACAACAACACAAGACGTTACGGACAAGAAACGTCAGGAAGAAGAAATCAACAAAGCAAAGGAAATTCTGTCCGACGCGATTGAAAGCTTGAGCGAAGGCTTCGCTCTTTACGATGAGGATAGCATCCTTGTTATGTTCAACGACAAATATCGCGAAATGAACTATGGGGTGAGTGATCTTCTTGAGCCGGGATTGAACTGGGAAATACTGGTGCGAGAAACGGCTAGAAGAGGCATATATGCCGATGCCATCGGCAGGGAGAATGAATGGGTTAACGAGCGGCTGGAAAATGGTGCCGAATTTATTCAGAATTTCGAGCTTTGGCACGCCGATGGAAATTGTTATACGGTCTCGGTACATCCAACCAAGCTTGGCGGCTTTGTCGTGACACGCACGGACATAACCGCTGAGAAACAGGCCGATGAAATGCAGCGCGAGGCAGATGTTCTTTTGCATAAAGTGCTGGAAGCATGCCCAGCGAATGTTCTTATGGCTCGGATAGGCGACGGCAAAATAATCTATCGATCGCCCGCCGCCCGGGAACTTTTCGGCAGCACAGAATCCACAAAAGATCATTATGTATATCCCGAAGACAATGCAGATTACCTGACCGATTTGCTTCCAACCGGCAGAATTGATGATTTTGAAACATTGTGTATTCGCCCGGATGGCACGCACTTCCCCGCAGCTATTTCTGCGCAGGTAATTGATTATCGCGGCGAAGACGTGATTGTTTCCAGCACCATTGATTTGACAGAGCAGCTTGAAGCACGCCAGGAAATATCTTCGGCGGCCAAACGCCTGACCGATGCCATCGAATCTCTGGATGAAGCTTTCGCGTTGTTTGATTCAAACCATGCATTGGTTACTTATAACGCGCTCTATCTTGATTCTAATAAGCCGTTAAAGGATATTCTCAAACCCGGCGTGAATTTTGAAGAAATCCTTTATGCAGCCGAGAACCAGGGCCGTCAGGAAGATATTGAACCCTTTATCCGCGCCTACGAAGACAGTAAGGAAACCGGGCAAGTACGCGCGGAACGGCGGGATATAGAGGAAGAAGACGGACGAATTTATTCGACATCCATCAATCCAACGTCAGAAGGCGGATTTGTCGTAACGCGCCTGGATGTAACGATGCAAAAGGAGATGGAGGCAGAACGACGCGCAGCAGATGAAGTTGTCCGCCTGGTTCTCGAGGCCTGCCCGGTTCCGCTTCAGATGATCAAATTTGACGATGGCGAATTATTGTTCCGTAGCCCTGAAACAAGATCTTTGCTTGGCGATCCCTCTTCCTCCCGATCCTATTTTGTCGACCTCAATGCCTTTGATTCCTACCGTGAGGAGCTTCAAAAGAAAAAATTTGTGAACAACTATCGGATCGAATTGTACAACGCCAAGGGAGAGCCGTTCTGGGGAGCAATTTCCTGCCGCCTCATCGACTTCAGAGGAGAAGAGGTCATCGTCGCAAATACCCGCGACCTGACGGAAGAACTATCCTTACAAGAGGAATTGGCGAGACAGCGGGAAATCTTGTTCCAAAGCGAAAAAATGTCGGCATTGGGCGAGCTCCTTGCGGGCGTTGCCCATGAACTGAACAATCCTCTGTCTATCATTGTCGGGCATTCCTTGATGATGCAGGAAGAAGTAACCACACCCGGAACGGAGCGGCGTGTCGATATTATCAGTAATGCGGCACAGAGATGCGCGAAGATTATCAAAACTTTCCTTGCAATGGCCCGGCAAAAGCCAGCTGAAATGCAGGATATCGATATGAATATGGTCATCGCCAGCGCCCTGGATGTTACTGATTTTGCCTCTGGTAACGGTAGCATGGACCTTGAACGTGATTTGATGGAAAATTTGCCACTGGTCAATGCCGATGCGGACCAAATAACGCAAGTGGTTGTTAATCTCGTCATCAACGCGGAGCAGGCCATTACCGCCAGCGGCAAGCCGGGTCAAGTAACACTCAAAACTTCCTATAATCCAGGAACTTCTGAAGTGATTATCCGTGTTGCTGACAATGGCCCCGGTATTCCGGAAGCCATATCCGCACGCATTTTTGAACCGTTTTTTACGACCAAGGAAATCGGCCAGGGAACGGGGATTGGGCTAGCTTTCTGCCATAGGATATTGGAATCCCATGGCGGTAGTATCACCGTTAAATCAACTGAAGGACTTGGAACGGAATTTACTCTACGTTTGCCCGCAAAATCAGGGCTCGTAAGTGCATTGTCAGAGTCACTGGAAGTTAATCGATCTGCGTCAACCTGTTCCATTCTGGTTGTAGATGACGAAGCAGACGTCGCCGAACTCATGCAGGAGATATTGGCTAAGGAGGGGTTCGAGGTTCACACTGCTGAAGATGGGAATGATGCATTGGAGAAATTATCCAAGGAAACATACGATCTGGTTTTGAGTGATTTGAACATGCCCGGCCTCGACGGCAAGGGTTTGTATGAACAAATCAATTCCCAATATCCTATCCTTGTGGACCGGGTCGGGTTTATTACAGGGGATACAATGAGCGAGGACGCGCAGCGCTTCTTGAAGCACGCACAAAGACCAAGCATGGAAAAACCCATCAACCCTCGTGAGCTGAGAAACCTCGTTTACGATATGCTAGAGGAGATCGGGGAACCGGTGAAGAAACATGACAATTGAAAATGCCCATATTCTCGTCTGCGACGACGAAATCGATGTCCGGGAAATGCTCAAGGAGTATCTCGAAAAACGCGGCTTTAAAGTGAGTGAGGCGGGTAATGGGATTGAATTGCGAGAAGTTCTTGAGAAAGAAGAAATCGATCTGATATTGCTGGATATCAATATGCCTGGCGAAGATGGTCTTTCAATCTTGCGATCTATCAGGGCCGAAAAGGATATTTGTGTCGTCATGCTAACCGCCGCAGGAGAAGTGGTTGACAGAATAATCGGCTTGGAAATGGGAGCAGATGATTATTTAGGGAAACCCGTTGATTTAAGGGAGCTCGAAGCACGAGTTAAAGCGGTTCTACGCCGCCGCGAAAGCAACGAAACTTCGTCCGCCAAGTCGCCAACCAGCAAAACGGCAGCCTTTGGAGAGTGCCGTCTCGATCTGGAAGCCGCAAAACTCTTTGGCGGTGATGGCCTGGAAATTGCGATTACAGCCATGGAGTTCAGTTTGCTAAAGGTATTCGCAGAAAACCCAAAACGTGTCCTCAACCGCGATCAAATTCTGGAGCAAGCCCATGATCGGGGCTGGGATCCTTTTGATCGCAGTGTTGATATCCGGATTTCCCGTATCCGCCGAAAAATTGAGCCGATTCCGGAAAAACCTCAAATCATCAAAACCATCCGGGGCATTGGTTATCTCTACGATCCAGAAGCTGCCTGAAAATATTGTACCTGCTGAAGTGAAATCTACTCCGGGAGAGGCACGAAATCTGTTTCCCCGGGGACCCTATCATATTGCTGATCTCGCCACTCTTTTTTTGCCTGCTCAATGCGAGATTGGCTTGTCGAAACAAAGTTCCAATACATAATTCTTGGTTCATGCAGGGCATCTCCGCCCAGGACCGCAATGACGCTCGATTTTCGAGCCAGCAGCTCAATCTTCGGCTTATTATTAAGAACGGCAAGTTCACCTGCGGCCACAAGTTGGGAATCAATCTCGACCTCACCCAAAACAACGTAAACAGCAGCCTCATCATAATTCGGCTGCAGGCGCAAACTGCTCGCAGCATTTAATGAAATGTCTGCGAAGAAAAGCCGCGTAAAAGTAGATACCGGTGATTGCTGACCAAAGAGTTCCCCGGCAATAAGCCGTCCTGTCCATCCTTCACCCGCGATCACCGGCAAAGCCTGTTTGGGTGTATGAACAAATGCAGGTGCCGTTTCTTCACGGTCTTTGGGAAGCGCAACCCACAACTGCAACCCGTTCAACTCCTGATGAGAGCTTCGTGCTAGCTCGCCGCTACGTTCTGAATGAACGATGCCTCTGCCAGCCGTCATCCAGTTCACATCGCCTGGTAAAATCTCTTGTAACGACCCCAAACTATCGCGATGCAGGATTGACCCCTCATATAAATATGTCACCGTTGCAAGCCCGATATGAGGATGCGGCGGAACATCCAGTCCCTGCCCGGCAGCAAGGATGGTTGGCCCCATATGATCCAGAAAGACGAATGCTCCGACCGAACGTCGCTTTGCCACTGGCAGCAGGCGTCGGACGGTCAAACCACCCAGCTCCTTTTGTTTTCCAGAAATTATCCGTTCAACGCTTCCTTCGGTCATGGGATCTCTTCGGGCTATTGGGCCGTCCAGCCACCATCGATAGACTGCAGGCTACCTGTTATATTTTCAGCCGCATCACTACAAAGAAACATCGCCAATGCGGCCACCTGCTCAATTGTTGCAAACTTTTTGGTCGCCGCCGCTGCCAGCATGACATCGTTAATCACTTCTTCTTCCGTCATTCCCCGGCTTTTGGCGGTATCAGGAATCTGCGCTTCGACCAAGGGTGTCCAAACATATCCGGGGCAAATGGCGTTTACCGTGATATTGTCTCGGGCAACTTCCAGTGCCGCCGTTTTTGTCAGCCCAGCAACTCCGTGCTTTGCCGCCACATAGGCTCCCTTGTTAGGCGACGCGACAATGGCATGTGCAGAGGCAGTGTTTACAATTCTACCCCATCCCCGTTTTTTCATTAGCGGGATCGAAAACCGCATGCTGTGAAAAACAGAGGATAGGTTAATTGCAATAATGGCATCCCATGTTTGCGGTGGATATTCTTCTATGGGGGCAACAAATTGTATACCAGCGTTATTCATGAGAATATCAACACCGCCGAATTCAGCATCAGCGGTATTGATCAAGTCTTCAATTTGATCCGGTTTCGTCATATCGGCATTGTGATAGAGGCAGGTTATACCGTTTTCTTCCGCCAATGATTGGCGAAGCGTTTCAATCTCCGCTGCATCGCCAAAACCGTTAATCACCAGATTACAACCTTTCGCTGCCAGGGCACGGGCATAGCCCTCGCCAATCCCGGAAGTCGAACCTGTGATTACTGCCACTTTATCTTTCAACATAACGTCTCTTTTCTCAATATTTTAAGTTCAGGCGCCTAGAGGGGCCAGAAAAACAAGATGGCAGGAACCGCCACTGCGATAACCAGTATCTCCAGAGGGAGGCCCATACGCCAATAGTCGCCAAATTTGTATCCACCTGGCCCCATGATCAATGTATTATTTTTATGGCCAATTGGTGTCAGGAAAGCGCAAGACGCCGCAACAGCAACGGCCATGAGGAACGGATCGGCACTAACACCCAGCCGATTTGCAATATCAAGGGCAATGGGGGCTCCGATCACCGCTGTCGCTGTATTATTGAGAACATCCGACAACGTCATCACAACAAGCATCAAAACAAACAAAACCGCCATGGTCGACAGACCAGATGTTAAGTCAACAATACCTCCTGCGATCAACGCGGTTCCGCCAGACGCCTCCAGCGCCGCACCCAGCGGTATCATGGAGCCCAGCAAAACAATCACCGGCCATTCCACCTGATGATAAACTTCCTGTATGGGGACAATATCGAGCGCGACATAGGCGACCACGACAATCGCCAAAGCAACCGCCAGATATAACCCCCCAAAACTTGCAACGGCAATCGCCGCTGCAAATATTCCGGTAGCGAGCCAAGCCCGCCGATATTGCGTAACAGACAAGCCCCGTTCGGCTAGCGGCAACGTACCAAGCCACTGCGCGACCGCCGGAACCCGATCACTTGGTCCCAACAGCAGTAAAATATCCCCCGCTTCTATATCGAGATGCCGGACACGGTCTCGGAATTTCTTTCCTTGCCGCGAAACACCCAGCAGGGTCACGCCATGACGAGATAAAAGTCGCAGAGAAATTGCCGACCGCCCTTCAATACGGGAGTCTTTTGGCACAACGACTTCACTGAGGACCATACCCCCAGAGGCTGTTTTCTCGTGGCGTTTTTCACCGTCAAATTCCAGCTTCAATGCACCACGAAACTGGTCAATGGCTTTCGGGCTGGCGTCGACAACCAACAAGTCTCCAGCACGAATTTCCACGTTTCGGGCCTGTCCGGCCAATCGTTTATGACGACGGACTAGTCCAACAACCGCCACATCATTATCATCGGCTGTCCCATCAAGATCCCGAACCAGCATTCCAATAGCTGGGGATTCCTCAGGCACAACCAGTTCTGCCAAATATCCTTCCAAATCCAGCAACTCGCCGGTCGGACTCTTTGCATCCCGAATACCAGGTATCAGCCGCCATCCGATGATGGCAACAAAAAGAATGCCAACAATTGCACAGACAAGACCCACAGGGGCGAAATCAAACATTCCAAAAGGCTCGCCCAAAGCCTCTTCACGGTAAGAGGCGATAATGATATTGGGCGGTGTGCCGATCAATGTAATCAAGCCGCCAAGAATAGTGGCGAAGGCGAGAGGCATAAGCGTCAGGCGCGGCGCCCGCTTTGCTTTGGCGGCCGCCTGCAAATCCACGGGCATCAACAACGCCAGCGCGGCAACATTATTCATAAAAGCAGAAAATATTGCGCCAAGTCCGCTCATGGCTGCAATATGACCGGACAGTTTTAAATCAAGGGCCGTCAATTTTCGGGTGATAAGATCAACAGCACCGGAATTCACCAGCCCCCGGGAGACGATCAATACCAGTGCAATAATCACAGTGGCCGGGTGCCCAAATCCCGAAAACGCCAGATTAGTCGGCACCAACCCGAGAACCAGCGCAATAATCAGGGCGACGAACGCTACCAAATCGTATCGCCAACGCCCCCAGATCAACATTGCAAAGACGATACCGAAAAGCGAGAAGAGTAATATTTGATCCGTTGTCATGCAGGTTTCTTCAGCATAGCAGCCATCATCTGATGGATTAAATTGACCGCTTTCAAAGGCCTGACCATCACCTTGAATTCCGTAATTCTTCCGTCCTCACCCCAGGTGATTATATCAACGCCGTTCAATGTAATACCGTCAATAACCGTCGTGAATTCGAGGACGGCTTCCCGCTCACCAACAACTTCACGAACATAGGAAAATTCATCCGAAAAAAGAACATGAAACGCTGCAGTCAGATACATTTGTGTAATCTGCTTGCCCCGTTGCGGCGTATGGACGACAGGGGAATGAAAGACAACATCATCGTGAAGTAAGTCGTCCAGGCCCGCCGGATTATGGGACCTGACCAGGTCGTGCCAGGTTTTAAGAGTATTTTCGATCATTTAGTATACTTTCGTCCCCGTTAAGAATGCGATGGATCTTGATTAACCATTTCCACCCGTACGTCACGCTGCGGAAAGGGTATACCCACACCGGCCTCTTTAAATGCTTGCCACAGTTTCACCAAAACTTCGCTGGAAACATTTCGGCAGCCAGATTCCGGGTCGGCAATCCAGAACCTTAATTCAAGATCAATAGCACTGTCTCCAAACCCACGCATCAAACATTTCGGAGCTGGATCTTTCAGCACTCTGGAAACCTCGGCGGCAGTCGCTTCAATAAGCGCAATGGTCTTGGGTATATCGGCGTCATAGGCGACCCCTATGGGAACCCGCAAACGTACATTCTTCGAGCTATAGGACCAGTTGATAACCTGTTGCGTAATTAAATCTTCATTGGGGATCAGGTATTCCATGGAATCCCGTGTGATTACGGACGCGTATCGTGCTCCCATGGTATGAACACGACCATATGTGGCGCCAACTTCAATCACATCACCCGGTTTTATGCTGCGATCGAGCAACAAAATAATTCCGCTGATGATATTGGATACGATTTTTTGCAGGCCAAAACCAATGCCGACACCAAGCGCACCACTAAAAACCGCAAAGGCCGTAATATTGATACCGGAATTGGATAATATGATCAGGATTGCAGCTGAAACCAATCCAACTCGGATTAATTTCGACGTCAGTACCTGAACCGAAGGTGTGAGCGCTTTGGATTTATTTACGCGTGCTTCCAAAAATCGGGAGAGGCCAAAGGTTATCCAGAAAACAACGATACCAGCAACAATTGCTTTTGCTATTCCAAGCATGGAAATTCTGGTTTCACCCAGATTGAAGGCAAGTCCATTTAAGAAAACCAGAGTTGGTTCGAGGAGTTCAAGAATACTAAGAGCTGTGATTATCCAAATACAAATGGCAACTAACCTTGCCCAAACCTTATTCTCAGCAAGGCTGGTCACGATATTAATCAGGATCCAGGCGCTCAACAAAGAACAGGTAACACTCAGGATAACGGAAGGTGGTCCGACTCCTTGAAAAATCGCAAGAATGACAAATTCGATAATCAGCCAAAGAAGAGGCAGGGCGAGTCCCGACAGTATTTCAATGGCCCGGAAAAAAGGAGATTGAGGCTGGAAATTACCGGTTAATGATTTTAACCCTGCCTGAACACGCCCTTGTGCAAAATAGGCAATGCAAAAACCAATGAGGACAACCGCGACCTGCGCAAGTACATCAACATCGGTGCCATGCTCGACAACCCGATCCCACCCCGACAGTAAATAGTCTCGTATTTCCTGAAAATCCATCCCAGGAAGCTTAACTTGATCCGCTCGGGATTCAAACACTTAAAGAGGGGTCTTTTTGCGGATTTGCAGTTAATTCCCGTCTGTTGTCGTTTCTGCAAGGCCGAGAAATGCGTCGAGAAGTTTTGGGTTCGCTTTGGCGTCCGCCGCTGACCCTTTCCAAACTGTCTTTCCTGATTCCAGCACACAGACATCTTCTGCAACTTCCAGGGCGCGCGCCGTATTTTGTTCAACAAACAGCAACGTAATCCCCTCGCTTCTCAAACTGTCCAGCGCCGAATAGCACATATCAATCACCTTTGGCATCAAGCCAAGAGAGACTTCATCGATCATCAGAAGTCTGGGTTTCGCCATCAATGCCCGGCCAATTGCCAACATTTGCTGCTCGCCACCGGACATTTTCCCGGCGAACTGATCAGCTCTTTCGGCCAGCCGGGGGAACAAGTCAAATACACGCTCCCGGTTTCCTTTTTCTTCCTCTTTGGGCCGTGAATATCCACCAATGGTCAAATTTTCAACAGTCGTCAAATCCGGAAAAAGCCGTCGGCCCTCCGGTGCGACGGCAATACCCATATGTACACGCTGCCGGGCTGGAAGATGGGTAATATCCTCACCGTCAAACAATACGGATCCTTGGCTGACCTGCACATGACCCGCTATGGACATTATCGTTGATGATTTACCAGCTCCATTTGGCCCCATCAAGGCAAACACACTGCCTGCCTCAACAGTCAAATCGAGATTATCCACCGCCGTAAATTCACCATATCCACAGGCAAAACCCTTAAGCTGCAGCATTGTCACCCTCCTCGCCCAGATAGGCGCGGCGTACAATGGGGTCTTTCATAACGACCTCCGGGGCGCCATCTCCAATTTTCCGACCATTATCCTGAACCACCAATCTTGTACAGATACGCATTACTTCGCCCAGATTATGCTCAATTAGGATAATGGTCATATTATCGCTTTGCAGGTCCTGTATGGTATCCGCAAGTTTTTCAGCTTCCGCATGGTTCAAACCAGCCAGAGGTTCATCCAGTAGAACGACGTTTGGATCGAGTGCCAAAGCCCGGGCGACTTCCAGGCGCTTCAAATATCCGAGTGAAAGATTGGCGGGTTCGGCGTTTGCCGCGTCGGCTATGCCCACACGGTCCAATATTTTGAGCGCTGTTGCCCGCTCTGCCCGTCTATCAGTCTTGAAAAGGGCGGCAAGCGGATTAGCTGTTTTCCGGTAGCCGGCAGCCAGAGCTACATTATCGAGAACGGTGAGATTATGAAGTGGACGTACTAATTGTTGGGATAGCCCCATACCCTTTCGGATCCGTGCATGTATGGGCATGCCTATCAGCTCCTGGCCCATGAGCTGGATACTGCCTTCTTGCGGTGTCACGACGCCGGTTATGGCCCGCATCATGGTCGTTTTTCCGGCTCCATTCGGCCCGATAAATCCAAGAAGCTCACCTTCGTCAAGATGGAAAGTAACATCGTCAATTGCCGTTACACCACCAAACCTTACAGTCACATTTTTAATGTCCAGTAATCTTGCCATTATTGCACCCCTTCCATTTTAGAAGATTTTTCGGGCCGGAAGCGCGACCACAGTTTCTGCGCAATTTCAGCGATACCGCCTGGGCTAAATCGCATAACGACAAATAACAGCCCGCCATATACCAGTAGTTTGTAGTCATCAATAAACTGGAACCATTGCGGCAACAAGCTAAGGACAATTGCCGCGAAAACAACTCCCCAGACAGAACCAATACCACCGATTACCACCATGGACAGGATCGAAATGCTTTCAATAAAACCAAAGCTATCCGGATCGATAAACCGGATATGATGTGCATAAAACGCCCCGGCAACGCCAGCAAGCGCTGTTCCCATGGCAAACGCAACCAGTTTGTAGCGGGAGACGTTGAGACCGAGAACCCGTGCCGTATCCTCATCCGCCGCAACAGCGTCAAAAACGAAGCCAAGCCACGATCGCTTTAAGTAGAGGCTATAGATAATTGTGAGGCCGGCGATCAAGAGCGTCAGCGCCATAAAGGCGGTTTTACCAAGCCCTATATCCGGGATACCGGCAATCCCCATCTCACCTCCAACGAAATCCCATTGCCCGACAACTCCCAAAAACAGAAATCCTGCGCCCATGGTTGTGATCGCGAGAAAGTCATCTCGTACCCGAAGCGACGCAAGACCCACAATAAGACCGAACACGGTGCTCAGGACAGCGCCAGAGACGACAGCAAAAGCAAAAGGATAACCTGCTTTGGTCATCAAGGCTGCGCAATAGGCGCCAATCCCGTAGAACGCAGCGTGCCCCAGGCTAATTTGACCGCAAAAGCCAGTGATAAGGTTCAAGCTAAGCGCGACTGTCACTGCAATTCCAACAGTCGTTAGCAGTGTGATTTCATAAGCACCCAATCCGAACATCACGCAGCCTTTCCGAACAGGCCCTGTGGGCGCACCATAAGAACAAGAATAAGAAACGCGAAAGCGATGGCGTCACGATCCAGATATTCCCCAAGGTAAATTGTGCCAAAAGCTTCGATCACACCGAGTGCAAGTGCTGCAATCAAGGTCCCGCGAACATCGCCCAGTCCGCCCAGAACAATAATCGCCAAAGCTTTGTAGCTGGGAACGGACCCCATTGTCGGCTCTACCAGATTGTTGAGAAGCGCGACCATCACTCCGGCGGCGGCGGCCAAAGCCGATCCGATAAAGAAATTCACGTACCGGACCTTGATTGTATCAATACCAAAGGATTCGGCCATTTCCGGATCGGTTACGGTTGCTTTCCACGCGGTCCCAAACCTACTTTTACCGGCGATTATGGCTAATCCACCCAGCAGAAAAATAGCCCCAAAAAACATCAGGATCTCAGCTGCCTTAAAATTCATGGCTAGGACTGCGATATTTTCCTGCAAAGGCGGATTGTCAAACGACAAACCAAAGGGTCCGAAGACTATTCGGAATATTTCCTCCATGGCGATAAAAAGCCCGATGGAGGCAATCAGGGCAACAAATGGCGGCTTATTTAAAATCGGTTGATAGCAAAGCCGGTATATTGCCATTCCGATCAATCCGACAGACACCATTGAAACAGCAAGCGCCAGGGTAAAGCTTCCCATTTGGTTAGTGATCAGCACACCAAAATATCCACCCAGTGTAAAAAGGCCTGCATGCGCAACATGCAGTATGCGCAGCAACCCGTATACAAGGGTCAGTCCGACCGCGATCAGGGCATAAATACTTCCCTGTATAAGGCCCTGCGATAACAGATCTACAAACAGCATCTACCCGCCCTCCGACAGCGTCGTAGTATCAAGTGAAAAGTCGGAAAAGAAAGAAGGAGAAGACGAAATCTTCTCCTTCTGAAGGGGTCTAGTTGGTTGGCGGAGCCAGTAGTTTCTCATCGCTGATAATAGCGTAATGATGCCAGGCACCATCTTTCACGACTTGAACTTGAACATCTTTTTGAACCTCACCAAGATCGTTAAATGAGATAGTCCCCGTCGACGCAGTCAGGTTTGTCTGTGCAATGGCGTCACGAAGAGCGGCGGCGTCACCAGTGCCGGCTTTCTTCAACGCATCGACTAAAACTTTAATGGCTGTATGACCAGAAGCCGCGACCATATCCGCGCTGTATCCGGCCTTCTCTTCAAAGGCCTTGATGAAATCCACAGTCTCGGCAGATTTGGAATCGCGATCCAGTGATGTCGTAATTATCACGCCTTCCGCGTCAGCTTTCGCAATCTTGATGAATTTTTCCGAGTCATAGCCTTCCTGGCCAATAATTGGGGCGGTTATTCCAGCCGACCTTAGTTGGCTCACCAGTGGTCCTGCTGTAAAGAAATAGCCCGATGCGTAAATAACATCTGGGTTGTCAGACTTCACCTTTGTGACAATCGGGCCGAACTGACGGTCCTTGATTGAGTATTCATACTCGTTTACAACGTCAACGCCGAAATCACCTGCTTTTTCTTTAAACCCTGCCGCCAGCGATTTGCCAAAATCGTTTTTGAGAGTAATGACAACAGCTCGTTTCTTGCCCAGGATATCGCCCGCGAGTTTTGCGCCCGCACGCCCCTGAACTTCCCCAACGAACGATGTCCTAAACACATAATCACCAGATTTTGTTATTTCAGGATGTACTGCATATGCAGCGATGTATGGGACACCCGCACTTTGGAAAATACCTGCAGCCGCCCGTGTCGCGCCAGAGTAACTTCCGGAAACCGCGGCAACGACTTCGTCTTTTTCAATAAGCTTTGTTGCTATGGGAACCGACTGTTTTGGAGAGGCTTGATCGTCATATACGACCAGTTCAATCATCTTGCCGTTAATTCCACCGGCGGCGTTTGCTTGCTCTACTGCCAACTCAGCGCCGACTAGAGCCGACAAGCCGTCCGCCGCGGCGAAACCAGTTTGTGGCACATTCATTCCGATTTTCACAGTATCGGCCCATACTGCAGTTGCTGCTACGCTCATAATAAGGCCAAGAGCCAGCCCTTTAATTTTTGGTGTCATTGATTTTTACTCCCCGATTGCATTTGTATATACACATTAGGAGAGGCACTAAAATGGAGTCAAGAAAAATTTGTATATACAAATAATGATAAATAGCATTTAATCTTCGGCAACCTACTTATTGTCCAACATAAATCGTATTAATTAGACAGGCTTCTTTTGAATACGTTATGCTGGTTTCATAAAAACGGTTTGATAACCTGATTGTCGATCCGCCTCCCCTTTTACAAGGCTATCAAAAATACATGCAGTCTCCTTCCCTAGATACAGGCGCGCCTTTTTTGGATAGTAGCTATTCCTGGCTCCGCCTTTTTATGTCCGTTATGATTTCTATCGTTGGAAGTGCGGGAATGTGGATCGTGGTTGTTGTGCTACCGTCCGTACAAAGTGAATTTGGTGTCGACAGATCGGACGCCTCACTTCCGTTTACAACCGTCATGGTCGGTTTTGCCATCGGTAATCTTGTGCTTGGGCGCTTGGTTGATCGATTTGGGATTGTAATCCCCATGGCTGTTGCGGCATTGATGCTAGCGGCCGGATTTGCATTGACCTCTCAGGCAAGCAACATTTGGTCATTTGCAGCTTATCAGGGGATATTCGTTGGGATCGGATCCGCGGCAGCCTTCGGCCCGTTAATTGCGGACATATCCCATTGGTTTGCGAAAAGGCGCGGTATTGCTGTCGCTGCGGCGGCAAGTGGAAACTACATTGCCGGTGCGATTTGGCCATTTTTACTGAAAGATATTATTGCCGCCGACGGATGGCGGGATGCCTATCTTATCGCAAGCCTTGCGTCCCTTGTCATAATGCTACCGATGGCTTTTTTGCTTCGCCGAAAGGTACCAAAGCAAAATGTTGATATCGGTGAAACCAGTGTCCAGCATTTGTCAGGATTAAAATTTATTCAACTATCCCCACGCTCGCTCCAGATATTACTCGGCGTTGCAGGTGTTGGATGCTGTGTCGCCATGTCCATGCCTCAGGTCCATATTGTTGCTTATTGTGCTGATCTCGGATATGGCGTTGCCGCTGGGGCGGGAATGCTCTCAATCATGTTGATCGGGGGTATCCTCAGTAGATTGGCCTCAGGAATTCTCGCTGACTACATCGGGGGTATCCGGACAATTCTTTTGGGCTCGTTTCTGCAATGTCTGGCGCTGTTCCTTTATATTCCCTTTGATGGATTGATGTCTTTGTATGTGGTGTCTCTTATATTTGGATTATCGCAAGGTGGACTCGTTCCAGGATACGCTCTTGTCGTTCGAGAATATCTCCCGGCAAAGGAAGCTGGCGAACGTGTTGGTCTGGTTATCATGCTGACCGTCGTTGGCATGGCGCTTGGTGGTTGGATTTCAGGATGGATCTACGACCTTACGGGCTCCTATCAGGCAGCATTTGTTAATGGTATCGCCTGGAATATGTTAAACATGTTAATAATGGCATTCTTACTTTGGCGAACAAAAGAACCGGGCGCAGTTCCGGCATAATAATTAGGATGAAGAACATGAAACTTTCAATCACCCATGAAGACGATACAGAATTTGCCGGAGATGGCTTGCGTGGCTTTTTTGAATACCGTGACCTTGGCATCAAAGACGCGACTAATGGCAAGTTTGGCGCCCATGTCATTCGAGCAGTTCCAGGAGCCCACGCAGTCGGCGACAAACACACTCATACCCTGGAATTTCAAATGGTTTATATTTTGAAAGGCTGGGTAAAATTTTGGTATGAAGGTGAAGGCGAAGTCCTCCTGAAACGCGGGTCTTGTGTCCACCAGGCTCCTGGAATCGTTCATAGAGAAATCGAACATTCAGACGATTTGGAATTGATCGAGATAACGCTACCCGCAGATTTTGAGACCGACGAAGCTTCTTGATAAGTCAGCCACTATTCCTCAATCCCGCAGCAATGCCATTGATTGCAATATGAATGCCTCTTAATACTTTAGGGTTGCTTTTTTCACGACGATTTTTCTTCAAAAGCTCAACCTGTATATGATTAAGCGGATCCAGATACGCAAACCGATTTCGGATCGAGCGTTTTAAAAGTGGATTCTTTTGAAGCAATTGCTCCGACCCCGAAATCTTTAGCAAAGCATTTATCGTCGATTGCCATTCGTTGCAAATAGTCCCGAAAATATTATTTCTCAATTGAACATCCGGTACCAGCTCCGCATACCGGGAAGCAATGGCAATATTACTTTTCGCCAACACCATGTCCATGTTTGACAATTGGGTATTAAAGAAGGGCCATTTCGCGTTCATTTCCTGAAGCGTCGCTAATCCGGTTTCTGGATTTTTCTGAAGCCAGGTGTCAACTGCGGTGCCAAAGCCATACCATCCCGGCAACATGAGCCGGCATTGCGCCCAGCTAAAAACCCAGGGAATTGCACGTAAATCCTGTACCCGCTTTGTTTTCTTTCGAGATGCAGGTCGGGAGCCAATATTCAAAGTCGCAATTTCATTGATGACGGTGGAAGCCCAGAAATAGTCTTCAAAGCCGTCTGTTTCATATACCAGTCCGCGGTAAGCTTTAAAAGCTTCTGCAGATAAATCTTCCATTACTTCCAGAAAATGAGGTGGTATGCTGTCGGTCACCTCTGGGGTCAATAATGTTGCCTCAAAGGTCGCAGCAGCCAGGCTTTCCAAATTGCGACGACCAATTGCGGGAGAGGAATATTTAAATGAAATTGTCTCCCCTTGCTCCGTAACGCGAATTTGCCCCTGAACCGCACCCTTCGGCTGCGCTAATATGGCCTCATAACTTGGCCCTCCGCCACGTCCAACGGTACCGCCCCGGCCATGAAAGAGCCGCAAACCAATCTGATGGCGCGCAAACAGCTCTATCAGACCCGTTTCCGCCTTGTATAGCTCCCAGCCGGAAGTGACAAATCCGCCATCTTTGTTACTATCCGAATATCCTAACATTACCTCCTGAATACCGCCCCGGCTTGCCAGCAAGCGTTTATATTCGGGAATCGAAAGCAAGGTATCCATAATGGGTACGCAATTTCTTAAATCCGGAATTGTCTCAAACAAAGGGACAATGTTGATTTTACTGGTGCCTTCGGATGAAATCATTCCGACCTGCTTGAATAAAATAGCAAGCTCCAATAAGTCCGAAACAGATTGTGTATTCGAAATGATGGCCGTTGTAATTGCTGCCTCGCCATACGTTTTCTGTGCAGAGGCCGCCGACTGAAGTATTGCAATCTCTGAACTCGTCTCCTCGGAGTAAGACCAGTATTGCCGGAGTAACGGCCGCCCAGACGCCAGCTCGGATATCAAAAGTTTGACGCGTTCATCTTCGTCCATATCTACGTATCGGGTGTCTGGATTGACGGCATCGAAAAGCTCACCAATTGACCGCTCATGCATATCTGAATTTTGGCGCAAATCCAGGGTGGCAAGGTGAAAACCGAAACATTCAACGGCCCGCCGAAGATGCTTTAGTCTGCCGTCTGCGATAAGTTTCGAGCCGTTTGCTATCAATGATTTTTGTATCACATCCAGGTCATCCAGGAACTCCCCGGCGGATCCATAAGCTGCAGCTTTACCGACTGGAGCTCGGGCTGGCGCGGGAGATCCAAACCCAATTAAGGTCGCGACTAACCGCGCGTATATTCCGGAAATCGCCCGACGATATGGCTCTCCCTGCCGATGCGGCGAACGGTCTGGGGAATTTTCGGCAAGTTCCAACAAAGCATCCGTCATATGAACAACATTTGTCGATAATGAAAGCTCGCTTCCCAAGCGATGTGTTTCTTCAAGATAATGGGTTAAAATATGAGCATTTTGACGCTGCAATGTGGTTTTTAAAACATCCGATGTTACAAAGGGATTTCCGTCTCGGTCACCACCTATCCAGCTCCCCATACGTAAAAAGGGAGAAATCGACTTTCCATCTACTTGTATGCCAAGGTCGGCTAAGGATTTTTCCAAAGATGTATAAAATTTCGGAAGTTCCGTCAAAAATGTCTGATCGTAATAAGATAACCCGTTCTGAATTTCATCGACAATCTGAAGCTTAGTCCGACGTAGCAAATCCGTTTGCCAAATAGTCAATACTTCACGACAAAGCTCATCATCAATACTCGAAACCTCCTGAGGGCTCCAGTTCCTGAACTCCCGTTTATCCAGTATTTCCACGATATTAGCTTCACGCCGCATCGTGCTTTTGCGGCGCACTTCCGTCGGGTGGGCGGTTAGCACCGGCACGACAAGCGCCGTTTTGAAAAAGGCCTTTAGCTCTGCATCAGATACACCCGACTTCTTTGCCTTCATTAAGGCGCTTGCCATGGACCCGTTCCGAGGTGCAGATCCCGCGATCTCATGAAATCTGGTTCTACGTACATGGTGCTGATCCTCGGCAATATTTGCGAATTGCAGAAAGTAGCTAAACGCGCGCAATACCAGGACTGCTTGCTCCGTCGAAAGGCGGTTCAAGATATCTTCCAGATCCTGCTTGGCGCCCTCTGCATTTTCTTTATGGAATTGAATGGAGTTCTGGCGGATGGCTTCGACCAGATCGAATATTTCTTCTCCTTCTTGGGCCCGTACAGTATCGCCAAGCAATCGACCCAACAATCGAATATCCTCTCGCAAGGGCGCATCTTTTTCCTGAAGATCTGTAGGACTGTCTAGCAGCATGATATATTTCGCTTATTACTTGAAAAAGGGTGTTTAGAATGCCGGACCTTATCAATTTATCTGCTTCTCGTCTTTAAAATACCGACAATCTTTGCCTCAAAGCTACTTGCTTCGACATCACTAACTTGTCGCATATTGATAACCCGAGACTAAGCCTCATAGCTCATATCATTTTGACAATGAAAGTGGGAATGGCTATGGTTTTTCCATAGATGCATATAACAATTTTGCGAAAGCCAGTATGCCACGTCTTCTACGCATTCTATCATCGGCTGTTCTATCTTTGAGTCTGATAGCTCTACCTGTCCTTGCAGATGATGCTCCTCTTATGACGTTGGAACAGGCGCTGAATATCGTCCGGGCACAAAATCTGCAGGTAAAAAACGCGAATATTCAAGTTGACGTGGTTGGCGATCAAACAGACGCAATGCGCGCCAATCGTTATCCAGAATTAAGTGCCGGCGTACGCGGATACCATAATTTCGAAGACAATGAATATACATTTGAACAAGGGTCCTTGGGAACTGTTGGCGGTGACCCCGTCCCCTCCAACAATGTGGAAATTGGAACGACGGACGGGTTTAGCACCCATTATTCGATCACCGCGAAACAACCCCTTATCCAGCTTTATGAAATTAACCTGAATGTCGAAAAGCTTAAACTTGAGCAGGATATTGCCCGCCAGCAGCTGCGTGGAACCCGGCAAACTGTCTCCTGGCAGGTTAAGCAGCTTTATTATCAAATCCTGAGTTACGAGAGTTCCATAGAGTCAACCAAGAGTTCGATCGCCTTTTATTCTGAGCTGGTAGATATTTTGGTTGATAAGGTTGCCCAAAAAACGGAACTTGAATATCAACTTCTCAATGCCCAAGCCGAGCTCGCATCATCAAAGCATGATTTGGTTTCAGAGAAAAATGATATTGTTACCAGTAAACAACAACTTAATGCCCTCTTGGACCGGGATATTTCGACAGCTTTCAGTGTAAGCATGGCATTTGCTGATCCGCTTGTGAGATATTCAGAACAGACCGCCGAAGAGCAGGCGTTGGCCAATAGTCCAGAAACAGCAGAAGCCAGATTGCAGATAAAAGTGGCGGAAGCCAATGTGGAAATCCAGAAGACGGATTATTACCCTGATCTCGATCTGGTCGCCAGCTATGGAAAATCCCAACATACTGAATTTATTCCAGACGAGAGCCTCTATGTGGGACTGTTTGCCAAATGGGATTTTTTCACCTGGGGTAAAAACGACAGTAATTTATCAGGAAGCAAGCGAGCACTTAGTCAGGCTAAAAATTCCCTGCGTGACAATGAAGATCAAGTGCGGGCGCAAATCAGCGAAGATATACGGAACCTTAAAGTAGCCAAGGAACTGGTGCCCGTAACAAAGCTTGCACAAAAAGCCGCCGCTGAAAAATTACGGGTTAGTACTAATCAATATAAAGCAAACGCGATCCTGTTGGATGACCTCCTAGATGCGAAATCTGAATTGTCCGTCGCTAACGACAATTTCCACAAAGCAGAGCTTGCCGTCTGGAATGCCAGCGCAGAACTAGAAAAAGACTTGGGAGAGGAATAGATGCTCGCCAATTTTCTAAAGGCAGCGGGTATATGTTGCTGCCTTTTCCTACTGTCGGCGTGCGACTCTGGTGACGAAGCACCGAAAAAGCCGATCACTCCTGTCAGAACCCAGGCCATAATCTCGCAAAATTTGACAAAGGATGTTCGATATACCGCGACGATAGAAGCGAATTCTCAAGTCAATCTATCCTTTAAGGTAACCGGGTATGTAACGAGCCTGTTGCAGGAAAAAGACGCCAGCGGGAAAGACCGCCCTGTTCAGTCCGGCGATATTGTTGCTAAAAACACCGTTCTGGCCATTGTTGATGACAAGGATGCTGCAAATAATACGAAGCAAGCGGGTGCTCAAGTCGCCACAGCTCAGGCAAACCTGAACAAGGCGAATGAAGATTATAAACGCGCACAGGAACTGTACAAATCCAACAGTATGACAGCCCCCGACTATGATGCGGCCAAGCAAGAATACGAAACTGCTGTTGCCAGTCTTTCAAGCGCCAAAGCCGCTCAGAAAAGCGCAGAAAACGACCAAAAAGACTATAATCTTAAGGCGCCAATCCATGGTGTCATTATTCAGCGTAATGTGGATGTCGGTTCCCTTGTATCCCCAAGTGTTGTCGGGTTTGTTATTGCAGATACGGAAACCGTGAAAATTGCCTTTGGCGTTCCGGATACTATGGCAAGCACCTTGAAATTGGGGCAAAATCAATCCTTCACAACGCAGTCTATTCCGGATCGAATTTTTTCAGGAACTATAACGGAAATTTCTGCTGCAGCAGATACAAACACGCGCGTTTTCGACGTTGAAGTGACAGCAAAAAATGAAGATAGCTCCTTGAAAGTCGGCATGATCGCGGCGCTCAATGTCGCAAAATCCAGTGCAACACAAACAGCGGCACTCATCCCGCTTTCTGCCGTGGTCGCGGCTAAAGACAGCAAAGAAGGTTATGCAGTTTTCGTCACGACTTCCGATGGAAGCAAGACAATCGCAAAACTTACCGATGTAGAATTAGGTCAGGTCTATGGAAACAATATTGCTGTCCTGAAAGGTGTAGAACCGTCAGATCAGATTATCGTCAGCGGGGCAACCCTTGTCACCGACGGCGAACAGGTTTCGATTATTCCGTGACCCTACCTAATATCAGAGGGATGGAGAATTGCCTGTGACCGATATAACCGAAACAAAAAACACGGCACGCTACTTCACAGAAAATCGCCATATTTCTTGGATTTTGCTATTTGCTGTCCTGATCTGGGGAGCTTACGGCTATTTGTCGATGCCAAAGGCAAAAGACCCTGACATTCCTGTCCGCGTTGCGACGGCAATTACAAGTTGGCCCGGTGCGGACGCCACAAAAATTGAGCAGCTCATCACCCGGCAAGTGGAAGAAAATGTCGCAAAGAGCTCGAAGCTGCAAGAAACCAGTCCTTCGAAATTTGCCATTAAGTCGCTGACAATGCCGAACCTTTCCGTTGTCCAAATACAACTTTCCGATTCATTAAGTAAGACGACGGCGGCGTTTAACGAAATAAACCTCAACCTGATTGCCCTGTCGGAAACATTGCCTGCAGGTGCTGGCACCATCTCGTTCAATGACAATTTTGGAAATACTGCCGCTATTTTGCTCACCATAGCCAGCCCGACCGAACGCCCCGTGGAGATTTCGTTGCGTGCCCGGGATATAGAGGCGGCGATCAAATCCGCCCGACGAAATAAAGGAACGCCGGAAGAAGGCACTCGGCAATCCCTAATCGTCGTTATGCCACGTGACATCAATTTGGCGACACCTGCCCGCCATATGAAATTACTAAAAGATTATCTTGAAGAAAATGATGTCATAAAAAATGCGCAATCATTGCAGGGGCCAGGCTTTTTAGGTCTGGATTTCATCAGTTCCGCATCAAAAAACGAAATTAGCCGCCAATTTCATAGTTTTCTAGAAACAAAACTCGCACAATCAAATTTTCATGAAGACGCCTGGCCCATAGTAATTATCGACGATCCAACCAAAACCAACTCATTGCTGCAAGCCAATCCCGGTGACAAATATAGTTATCGTGACCTGGACGACTTTTCGAATTTGATAACAAGAACGTTGCAAACAATTCCATTGGTCACATCCGTAAATAGTTCCGGTGTTGTAGACGAGCGCATCTATCTCGAATATTCCCAAGACTTGCTTGCCTCCTATGGGTTGACACCAAATGATATTAATGGCGCCATTGCTGCTCGAAATAGTGATGTGTCAGGCGGCGAATTCCATGCAGGCGGCTCAAATATACTTGTCGAGCCAAGCGGTCAATATACAGACCCTGATCAAATTGGTGACACCGCATTTAGCCAATCCCCGGCTGGTGCACCCGTCTATCTACGAGATATTGGCAATGTCGTTCCCGGATATGTGGATCCTCCTCAATTCTTGAATTTCTACAACTGGCGAGATGCGGATGGCCTATGGCATAGAGGAAAAGCCATTTCACTCGCCATTCAAATGAGAGACGGCGGCCAAATCGCAGATTTTGGCGACGCTGTAACTGCATCTCTGTCAACGGCCAAACAACACCTTCCGGAAGATCTGGTTATCGAGCGCATTTCCAATCAACCGGAGCAAGTTGCAGAGAATATCGACCTGTTTATGACAGCCTTGATTGAAGCTGTTGTATTAGTGGTCATAATCTCTTTACTGGGTTTTTGGGAGTGGCGTTCTGCATTACTTATGATGCTCTGCATTCCGATAACTCTGGCAATGACATTCGGGGTTATTGATTTACTCGGAATTCAGCTACAACAAGTATCAATTGCGACACTCATAATAGCACTCGGATTGCTTATTGACGATCCTGTCGTTGCCGGTGATTCTATTAAGAGGGGTTTAGCGGCCGGCCAACCGAGAAGCCTGGCATCGTGGCTCGGGCCAACCAAATTGGCGCAAGCAATTTTATTCGCTACAATTACCAATGTCGTTGCATATTTACCGTTCCTTCTATTATCCGGAAATACTGGGGAATTTCTCTATAGTTTACCGGTAGTGATGGCTGCTGCTTTAATATGCTCCCGCCTCGTCTCAATGAGCTTTCTTCCTTTTCTTGGGTATTATTTGCTGCGTCCTTTGAAGAAGCGCGAGCGGACAATGGAAGAGCGTCGGGAAAAGGGGTTTACAGGATTATATTTTCGGCTTGGTAGCTTCCTCATAAATCACCGCAAAAAAGCACTCGTCACTTCCTTTCTGTTTCTCGCCCTCATTATTCCGTTGAAGGACGTCCTAAAAACATCTTTCTTCCCCGATGATGTGCAATATCTATTTTACGCTGACGTACGTTTGAGAAACGATGCCACAATTTCGGAGACGCGGGAGGTGGTGGTTAAAGTCGAAAAAATCATTCAGGAGGTTGCCGAGGAATTTGGTGTTCAACTTGGGCCAGATGGCGGTGGAGACCCCCTTGAATCCATAGCAACATTTCTAGGAGGCGGAGCTCCGCGGTTTTGGTTTTCCGTCACGCCGAAACTTCATCAACAAAACTACGCACAAGTGGTCATGCGCGTAAATGATAAGGATCTTACCGCAAAACTAATTGTTCCGCTTCAAAAAGCATTAAGCGAGCGGGTATCAGGCGCCATTATCGATGTCCGTCAGTTACAGACAAACCCGGTCCCATATCCAATTGAAGTCAGGCTTGCAGCGAAATCCGCTATCCAGTCGGAAGGAGCGGAATCCGAACAGGAAATCAAAACATTGCGCCTGTTGGCGGCAGAACTTGTCAGCATCCTTGGGAGTGCACCAAATGCAACAAGAGCCCGGGACGATTGGGGCCCGGAGTCTTTGCGTCTTAAACTCGAAATAGATTCAGATCGTGCTTTCCTGGCTGGTGTAACAAATCAGGACATAGCGGCCTCCTCTTCAGGCGGGCTAAATGGCAATGAGGTAACGACACTACAACGAGGCGACAAGAACATTCCTGTTGTAACCATTTTACAGCCAGAAGAACGGGCCCAGGTTTCAGACTTAGAAAATCTTTATGTATTTTCTTCCCAGAACAGCAATAAGATACCGCTCGAGCAAATTGCGCGTGTTCAGTATGATCTTCACACCGAAAGAGTTCGCCATCTTGAGCATTTCCGCAGCGTCAACGTTCGCGCATTTCCCCTTGCAGGTGTCCTCCCATCAGAAGTTATGGCATTGGTTGATGAAGATTTAGCCGCTTTTGAAGATAGATTACCACCGGGATTTGAAATGGAAATCTCAGGCGAGCAGGCAAATGCCCAGCATGGTTTTAAACAACTAACAAAAGTTATGGGTATTTCGACAGGCCTTATATTCCTCGCGCTAGTTTTCCAGTTTCGTAACGCTGTCAAGCCGTTGATTGTTTTGGCTTCGGTACCCTATGGCATTATTGGTGCTTTGATAGCTCTGGCGGTCACAAAGAGCCCATTCGGGTTTATGGCTTTCCTTGGGATTGTGGCTCTGATTGGCGTCATTGTCAGCCATGTTATTGTGCTTTTCGATTTTATTGAGGAAATGCGGGAAAAAGGGGAACCCCTCGAACTTGCTTTGCTTGATGCTGGGATTGTTCGTCTTAGACCGGTTTTGATTACCGTCGGAGCGACCGTATTTGCATTAGGCCCGCTGGCTCTACATGGCGGTCCATTGTGGCAGCCATTATGCTTTGCGCAAATTGGCGGGCTAACTGTCGCGACATTTACAACCCTCCTATTGGTACCGATTATTTATTCGATATTTGTTCTAGACTTGAAAATTGTTTCATGGACAAGCTCCGAAACCTCTGCTGCATAATTAAGTTATCGCAGTAAAATTCTTGTGTAATCTTCTAGAATA
Source organism: Sneathiella marina (assembly GCF_023746535.1). Taxonomy (GTDB): domain Bacteria; phylum Pseudomonadota; class Alphaproteobacteria; order Sneathiellales; family Sneathiellaceae; genus Sneathiella; species Sneathiella marina. The sequence continues at coordinate 3,541,451 of NZ_CP098747.1, forward strand.
GTGGTTTAAAAAGGGCTATGTTCGCCTAGGAAACCGTGCATTTGTATTAGAATTCTCACGTTTTTCCTGTTTTGCATTACTCCCCAGAGTTTGAGATTTTGACGGAAATTATTAGATGAGGACCACAAAGACGAAAAAGCTCCGTTTGCTTTTCCTCAGCATATTATTAAGTCAAGCCTTCGCAACCAGCATGTCTTTCGCCGATGTGCCCAATGTCATGAAATGCAGCCATCAGCTGCCTCCTGAGCATCATATTTCGAAGGTCATCGACCAATGGGCGGCCGAGATCGAAGCATTGTCCGGAGAAGAAATTGACGTTCAGGTATTTGGTGGGAGTAGTTTGGAAACGCCCGAAAAAAATGCGAGCGCTGTTGCGACGGGTGGTTTCCAGTGCGGATTTACGCTAAACAGGCAGTGGGGCAATAAACTTCCATTAATGGACGTAACACTGGCTCCTTTTACCTTTGACCACCTAGATAAGCTAAAAAAATGGAATAGGTCTGAAACCGCTGCGGTTTTGGAGCGCAAACTTCTTTCCAAAGGGCTAAAAAATGTCATTTGGCTTTTCTCAAGCTGGCAAACGGTGCTTACTTCTGACGGAAAAGCGCTATCAAAACCCTCAGATTTCGAAGGAGCCAAAATCCAAGGAATTAACCCCATAGCAGATGCCAGTCTACGCGCATTAGGAGCCATTCCCATAGATGTTCCTAATGGAAAAATGTTTGAAGCGCTAAAAGAAAAAGAAATTGATATTGGGTTAGCCAGTTTCTCGTCGACTATCACTAACAAATACTTCTCTTTGCGAGATCAGGCTACCGTTCTGCCTCTTTATAGCCAAATATTCCATGGCTATGTCAATGCCGGCTGGTATGCAGACTTATCCGAAAAAAGTAAAAACGCGATTGTTGAGGCTGGGAATTCTGCAGCACTTTGGGCCATAGATGCTTCTGAAATTTCAGCTGCAGCAGCACCACAAATACTTAAAGAGAATGGTATGAAGGTTCACGCGGCTACAGATAGTGAAATAGCAAACCTAAAGATAAAAATGAAGCCAGCGTTTGCCACCTCATTTGAGGATGCAACAGGTGTTGAAGGTGTATCCCTTCTTAAGCTAATAAAAGACTTATAAGCGTTTGTCTCCTGATATGTTATTTTATTGCTAACCTGTTATGTCGCAAGCACATTGGACAGAAGGGCCGACATCGCCAACTGCCCGCAATCATCTGCATCAGCTTTTATTTCCTCGAGTCTTTGTACGTTCTTTGCATTTTTCCCGTTTACGCCGATATCAGCCAAAGAGCGTCCGACTTCAATGTAAAAATTTGACCATCCCAATGGTTCGCGAGCCGTGATTTTCTCCAATGCGTCAGCATAGCGGATAACCTCATGCCACTCCCCCTGCAGTGCACAGCTTTCTATGGCAAAAGCATAAAAGAAAAAGTAATTGTGACTGATCACACTGGATTGTAAAATCCGGTTACCTTCATCCAGTGCCCAGCGGCGGTCCTTTTGCTCCGTTGCAATCTGAGCTGCAGCTCCGAGCGTCCAAGGACCCATAAAACCTTCACCCGTTTCACGGCAAATCTTGAAAGCCGTACGGCATGTCTCCATGGCCGCAGCTGGATCATTTTCAATATGGAATTGGTATCTTGCGTGACAGATCATCGAAGCGGGCTGGAAAAGAGCAGAGTCCATTTTCAATGTTGCCTCGCGGCTCTGTTCACCTTGAAGCTTCATCCCTTCAAAATCTCGCTGGCAAAACATAATCTCAAGCAAACACATATGGCCGATCAAGCCGGCGCGCTTATCGGAAGTCGCAACAGCCTTTTCAATTGCGTCCTTTGCCACCTTTACTGCTAAGTCAAGGTTATTCAAAAACAAAGCTGTCCAGGCGATCATCGGCATGTTGGCAACCGCGATACGTGTAAACTCGTGTTTTTCTGCTAATTCAACACATTGTTTGAAATACTGATGTGCGGTTTGCATGCGACCTGCACCATAGGACGCATCGCCTAATCCGCCTAAAGCCCGCGCCTCTCCCTCGAAGGATCCAACTTCCTTCGCATATTGCAAAGAAATCTTGTGCTCTTCCATGCATTCTTTAATCATGCTTCTGGGAAAAAATATGTTCCCCCGCAAGAAGTGAATTTCAGCTAAAATCTCAATGAACCGATTTTTAAGTGCAATATTCTGAATTTTAGTAAGGCAGGTCAAGGCATCATCAGAACGATCGACAATTCTCAATGCTGTAGCCAAACCAACATGTGCTCGACAAAATTGCTCCTCGGTATCATATAACTCCAGTGCTTTTTCAAATGATTTTATCGATTTATCGATTTCACTCAGATGACGACATAAATCGCCCTGCAGGTATCGAAGCTCAAATTTGATTGTATCATCAACCGACAATGCTAGTCCGCGTTCAACCAAGGATAAGGCCACGTCCGGCCGGAAAGCGCTCAGTTGCAGTTTGGCCGCTTCCAGATAGGCGTAAGCAGCTGTCGTATCTTCGGCTTTTTCAAGATGCTCCGCCCTTAGAACAGGATCTGCGTCCTGATAGAATGCGGCAGCTCTCTTATGAAACGCCAACTTTCTGGTTTCAATCAACGATGCATAAACACCTTCCCGGATTAAGGCATGGGAAAATTGATATCCGGCAGGTGCAGGTTTTATCAATGCATTCTTTAGTAAATTTTCCGGATCGAAATCTGCAGCCTCAATTAGGGCTTCAATTGCGTCTATGGAGAACCGCTGCCCGAGAATTGATGCCGCCTGTAATGCTTCTCGATCTGGGGTTGTTAAGGTGTCCAATCGTGCCTGAACAATGCCCTGTATCGTCCCAGGTATTTGATCTTTTTCGAGTTCATGGGCGTTACGCAGCAATTGATCAAGGTAAAGCGGATTTCCTTCAGCGCGTGCAATACAGGTTTGAATTAGTTGGTTGTTGAGATTAGGAAATGCCTTTGCTATGCCTGCGGCTTCCTCTGGATTTAGCGGGGAAAGTTCAACTGTTGTAAATGATATTCCCTCGAGTTCCCTCGCTCGTGGTTTAGTGAAAGGATCCCCACTATTACGCGTCGTTAGAACCAGCAATACCGGACAATCCGCCAACACTTGGTAGATCTGCGCGACATGCGATAAAATTACTGGATCAGCCCAATGAATATCCTCGATCTTCAGCATAAGAGGTTTCTTTTGTCCAATCGCCGCTATCATTTGAGCGACAGCTTCTTGCTTACCCAAATTGCGCGCTTCATTGTCCATCGCATCATAAGTACCTCCCAAATCTGCAGGCTGCGGCAAATTAAGGAGATCATTTAGGAAAACGCGCTGGGATTCATTGAGAATTCCTTGAGAAATTACACGCTCCAGCGCCTCTCGCCGCTCTTTCTTCCGACCGCCAGGAATAATCTCCAGTATGTTTCTAAGCAATGAGCGAATTGCGTCTTGCCCTTTTGCTGTCCCAAAATCAAGAACCAGGCCAGAATGGCAAGCAAATCCTTTTGTCTTTGCTAGTTTTCCAAATTCATCCGACAATCTTGTCTTGCCAATGCCCGCTTCCCCTCGGATAAGAAATATCTGGCCAGACCTGTCTTCCGCGCATTGTTCCAGTGCAAGTGAAAATTGATGTAAGTAACGTCGACGCCCAACAAAAGCGTACGGACTTGCGCCACGTAAGCTGGAAACGCGCCCCAATCGCCATACAGAAACCGAGCTCTTCAACCCGTTATGTATCTTTTCGCCGAGTAGCTCTCCGTGAAAACGGTCACCTAATGCGTTCTTGACGGCGGCTGATACAAGTGTCTGTTGAAACGTAGCGAGATCCGTCAGTCTTACAGCCAGATTCACGCTATCCCCTGTCACTGTATATGAAGCTTCCTTCTCATGCCCTGCAACGACCTGTCCCGAGGCAACTCCGATTTTGACTTTAAAGGCGGCTTTAAAAGCTGTCGCCCTACGGTGAATTTCAAGAGCGGCACGTAACGCTCTTTCAGGATCATCTGTATGCGCAACCGGTGCTCCGAAAACGATCATGGCAGCATTTCCAGCTCGGCTCTCGATTGTCCCCCCAAACTCTGCACCAATAGTTTCGACGCATTCGAAACAACTGTCGAGCATTTGAGAGGGCAGTTTTTCCGGACCTTGAGTGAGCGATAAATTGGCGTCGTCAATCTGCGTGTATAAAATTGTAACCTGTCGGTGAATGAGTTGCAGATCTGAAGGTCGCCCATTCCCCTCTTGCTGGAATGCAACATATTGGGCAATGGATGACATCATTTTTCGCCTGCTACCCAATGGCACGCCAAGCTCGGATAAATCACTATCCGTCAAGAATGGAAGTGCCGCCATATCAACCTCATTTTCCAAAAAGGCATCGATATGCTTTTCAAATCCTTCTTCATGCAGCCATCTGCGGATGTCGTCTGCCATTTATTTTATACTTTGCAAAAATTTCTCTCCAATACACATGATTTTCTGAAGAGCTAAATTCAATTACTATCGTGTTTCAACTATGTCCCAATTGTTTCAAGTAACCTCCCAATTGCTTATAGGGCACACTTCCAGATCATATTCGCATTACTTAGATGGCGCACTAGCCGTAAAGTTGGGATCACGGATATCACGTTTTTCCGCATCCATATCAGCCATTTCCAACAGGGCGCGAGGATCGACCATCAGATCGCAAAACAACGTTCTCTCCTCCGCCAAACCCTCAGCTCTTGAATTGCTGGCAGCGCCCCGGACCAGTTTTTTGATATGTGAAAATGCACGTGGAGACCTGCTGGCGAGAGCCTGTGCAATTTCCATCGCTTTCGCAACAACATCGCCTTCCACACAATAGGCAGCTAAGCCAATGTCCTTCGCTTCACGAGGGCTCATAGTGCGCCCAAGAAGCGTTAATGCCAAGGCTCTGGATTCACCGATCAATCGAGGAAGTCGTTGTGTCCCACCTGCTCCGGGTAGAATACCCAGGTTTATTTCAGGCAATCCGAGATCATAGGCACCCTCTTTTACAAGCCGGATATCACAAGCTAGCGCGAGCTCAAAACCACCCCCCATGGCACTCCCGTTTATTGCCGCAATAAACGCCTTCGGCATTTCTTCCATACGGCGAAAACATCTATGTAAAATGGCTTCTGGTACGGGTCGGGCAGGATCAAAAGTCATGCCTTTTTCCGTCATGGATTGACTCCGCTTATACAATAAGGACACATCATAATGGCGAATGAATACATCTACCAAACCGCCGGTGAATACGACAGATCGGATATCGTCATTTTCTTCGACTTCATCAAGAAAAGCTTCGAGTTCAATTTCCGTCTGTCCGTCCATATATCCATGCGGCGGATTATTAAACCTCACCAAAGCAACAAACCCATTTTTTTCAACAGACAATTGCACCATTACTTTACTCTCCTGTTATGACGTCATGTACGTCCGCTAACCAAACAAGCGGCCAAGAGAAGCTGGCATATTTGTGAGCGAAGTCATTTTTCGCCATATTAATCCCCTTCTTTTTCGATTAGGTCCAAATACACTCGGAAGAGATCTGCAATCCGGCAGGCGATACCTGAGAGGCTATACTTACCAGGCGGTTATTCGCACCCGATATGACGTTTATCAGAATCTGAAGTACCTTTGGGAACCGTTCCGATTTCATCCCCTTTCATGAGAGTATATTTGTTGCCGCGTTTTGCAAATCTAAGGGTTGACGCCTCGTTTTAGTCTACCACGATCCGGTTACCCTGCATTGTTATTGCCTGATTTTAATTTGCCTAACGAATATTCACTATATTCCCTCGCCGATATTTGGCAACAGCCTTGAGATTTCATTAACCATGTCTGGGATAAAATATGAGTAAGATATATAATCGCAATATATTGGATGATTGATAGGTATCGTCAAAAGACATGACGAATATAGGAGATCATAGTAAATGAACGAGAAATGGGCTGCATTGGAGGTCTATCACGAACGAACAAAATCTTCGGGTATATCCGACTTGTTCGATCGGGATCCAATGCGCTTTGATGCCTTTTCGGTCACATTCGGGGACATGCTATTGGATTTCTCGAAGACCTCGATTGACCCAACTTCACGCAATCTTCTGGTTGATCTTGCGTACGCTGCCAAGATAGAGCAGAAAAGGGATGATATGTTCGCTGGTCTGGCAATAAACCAGTCCGAAGGCCGTGCTGTATTGCATACAGCGCTTCGCAATTTAGAGGGTGAACCCGTTTATGTGGATGGCATTGATATCATGCCTGGCATCCTATCAAATTTCGAGTCAGCAAAAATGTTCACCCGCGCTGTCAGAAATGGGGAAATTTCAGCATCCGACGGTGCTCCCTTCACCGATATCGTGAATATAGGCATCGGTGGTTCTGATTTGGGCCCGGCAATGGTAACACGCGCTTTGACGCCCTATCATGATGGTCCCCGCTGTCACTTTGTATCCAATGTTGATGGCGCGCAAATCAGCGATATCCTGGACCTTCTAGACCCAGAACGAACACTTTTTATTATTGCATCGAAAACATTCACGACAATCGAAACCATGACCAACGCTCAAACAGCAAAAGATTGGGCACAGGCGGCGCTTGGTGAGAAAGTTAAACATCATTTTGCTGCTGTTTCCACATCGCTCGAAAAAACAGCTGCTTTTGGAATTAATTCAGAATATGTCTTTGGCTTTGAAGATTGGGTTGGCGGTCGTTATTCCGTCTGGGGCCCAATTGGCCTGAGTGTCATGCTTGCCATTGGTCCAGAAGCCTTCACCGAATTTCTTCTGGGCGCACAGGATATGGATACCCATTTTCAAACAGCCGCTCTTCACCAAAATATGCCAGTCATGCTCGCTTTGGTCGGGATATGGCATAATAACATTTGTGGATATGGCAGTCGGGCAATTTTACCCTATGATCAACGACTAGCGAGACTACCGGCCTATCTGCAACAGCTTGAGATGGAAAGTAACGGCAAACGTGTTGATGTAGATGGTAATTTAATTTCCAGAAACACTAGCCCTATTATTTGGGGCGAACCCGGCACAAATGGTCAGCATGCCTTCCATCAGTTACTGCATCAGGGATCACGGATAGTTCCGTGCGAGTTTTTAATAGCGGCACGATCTCACGAGGCCGATCTCGATAAACATCATCAACTACTTCTTGCGAACTGTCTGGCACAATCAGAAGCTCTGATGAGGGGGCGAAGTCACGAAGAAGTAATATCCATCCTTTGTGAAAAAGGTGTCACAGAGAATTTAGACAGTGCAGCAGCTCATAGAACTTTTCCCGGGAATCGACCTTCTGTCACATTACTATACAAAAAACTTTCACCTCGAACACTGGGCCGGATCATTGCATTATATGAGCATAGAGTTTTCGTGGAAGGGGCCGTCTGGGGCCTCAATTCCTTTGACCAATGGGGGGTAGAGCTTGGTAAGGAACTTGCCTCAGATCTGCTTCCTCTGATTGGATCGGAAGAAGATTTAGATGAACGAAACGGCTCTACCGGCGGGCTTCTACGAACGGTTGCGAAATTACGGCAGTAACGATCATTTGTTAGTCAAGTAAATGACAAGAAGCTAAGTGCCCATCCCCACGATCAACAAGCGGTGGTTCTTCACTGTGACATTTATCCAAGGCAACAGGACATCTTCCAGCAAACCGGCATCCCTTGGGAAGATTAATCGGACTTGGCGGATCGCCCCTGAGCCTGATACGCTCTTCGCTGCCATCTCGTGCCCGGGCTTTTGGAACAGCAGATAGCAACGCTTTAGTATAAGGGTGCTGCGGATTTTTAAAGAGCGAAATTCGGTCTGCTTGTTCTACAATTTGCCCCAGATACATCACCGCGACATGATCACATAAATGCTGTACGACACCCAAATCATGACTGATGAATAGATAGGTGAGGCCAAGGTCCTCTTGTAATTTTCGCATCAGATTGAGAATTTGGGCCTGCACAGCAACGTCAAGAGCGGAAACCGGTTCATCACAGACTATCAGGTCCGGCTTGGTGGACAATGCCCTTGCCAAACCAACACGCTGCCGCTGGCCGCCAGAAAATTGATGTGGAAAAAGGTTTGTAAGTTCCGGACGCAAGCCTACTTGCACAAATAAGTCACGGACCATTTGATCCCGTTCAGATTCTTCGCCGATATCCATCAGGTCAAGGGGTTCACGAACAATCTCGCCAACACGCTGGCGCGGATCCAACGAAGAATAAGGATCCTGAAAAATCATCTGGAAGCGTCGGCGGGACTTTCTGAGATCGTCTTTCTCAAGTGAGCTAACTTCCATGTCATCAAGCCGGACATTGCCCGCTGTGATAGGAACCAATCGTAATACCGCAAGCGCCGTTGTAGTTTTACCAGACCCGCTCTCACCAACGATACCCAGCGTTTTTCCCTTCGGAACTGAAAAACTAACGCCATCAACCGCGTGAACGATCATACTTTTCTTGAACAGTTTTTTTCCGCCAAAATGGACTTTCAAATCCTGGACTTCAAGAAGGGCTTCTTCACTCATACCGCCACCACATATTTGACATTATAACAGGCAACAGAATGCCCCTCAGCCACTGCTTCTATGAGCGGCTGTTCCTTTTCGCATTCAGGTGTTTTATAGGCGCATCTGTCTGCGAAGGCGCAGCCCTTCCCCAAATCTGTCAAAGAGGGAACGACGCCCTTAATCTCGCTCAGATATGGTCGAAGCTCACTGGGATCTTCTTCAAGATGTGGAACACAAGCAATCAAGCCGCGGGTATAGGGGTGTTGAGGATTTGTTAGAATTTCATTAGTGGGACCGGATTCAATTATATGCCCCGCATACATGACAGCAACGCGATCCGCCAGCTCTGCAATGGCACCCATGTCATGGGTTATCATGATGATCGCCGTGCCTGTTTCCTTCTGCAGATCTTTAAGAAGGTCAAAAATCTGAGCTTGCACGGTTACGTCCAAAGCTGTCGTCGGCTCATCTGCTATTAATACTCGTGGATGGCAAGATAAGGCCATGGCAATCATTACCCGTTGCCGCATCCCGCCGGACAGTTCATGGGGATACGCGTTTGCCCTCATCGCCGGTTCAGGAATGCCAACTTTCGTCAGCATCTCAACAGCCCGCTGCCAGGCTTCCGCTTTCGTCACATCCTCATGGAGCAAAACACATTCTGCAATCTGATCCCCAACTTTGAAAACAGGGTTCAGGGATGTCATAGGCTCCTGAAAGATCATGGAAATGATACCGCCTCGGATTTCACGCATCCGTTTATTGGAAGCCGATGTCAGCTCTTCCCCTTCCAGAGATATCGAACCGCCAGTGACATTGCCTGGCGGACTGGGGACCAGCCCCATTACAGACAAGGCCGTCATGCTTTTACCGCAGCCGGACTCGCCAACAATGCCAAGTATTTCACCGTTCATCAGTTCAAGGGATACGTGATTGAGGACCCGTGCGTTCCCTGCACGTGTCTTGAAATCAACCACCAGATCTTTAACTGTCAACATCGCCGTCATCATCGTTCCCTCAGTTTCGGATTGAAGGCGTCATTCAATCCGTCGCCGACCAGACTGAAACTAAGCACGGTCAGGAATATCATGAAACCTGGGAAAGTCACAGACCACCAAGCATCCAGAATGTATTCACGGCCTGCGCCGATCATTAGCCCCCAGCTGAAAACATTTGGATCCCCCAGTCCCAGAAAGCTCAATCCGGCTTCGAACAAAATAGCAATACCAATGGTGAGGGTGGCCGAAACAATCAAGGGCGCCAGCGCGTTTGGTAAAATAACCCGCCACATGATACGACTATTCTTGGCACCGACGGATCGGGCGGCATTGACATATTCGAGGCTTCGTATACGAAAAAACTCCGCTCGTGTCAGGCGGGCAGTGGTCGGCCAACTGACAATACCAATGGCAAAGGAGACCACATATATTGTCGGAGTGAATAGCGTGACCAACACCATGGCAAACAGTAGGGCTGGCAGAACCTGGAAAAATTCCGTGACGCGCATCAGCGCTTCATCTACCGCGCCGCGATAAAATCCTGCAAATGCACCAACCAATATTCCAATGGTTACCGTAATAAATCCAGCGGCCAATCCGACAAACAATGTTGCTGATCCACCGTGGATAAGGCCTGCCAACATGTCACGTCCCAAATAATCTGTACCTAAGGGGGCCACCTCGGTTTGTCCCGGTGCGGTCAAGGGCGCCCAGACAATTTCAAACGGATCAACTGGATATAAGAAAGGTCCGACATAAGTGAATAAAATAACGATAATGAGAAGAAAAATCCCCAGCATGCCAGCCCAGCTTTGCCGGAACGCACGAATGGCTTCCCGAAGAGGGCTCTGTGCCTGAACCACATTAGATGTTTCAACAGTGGTCACATTACCCTCCTGTCCGGATGCGTGGATCGACAAGGCGATACACGAAATCCGTCAAAAGATTGGCCAAAATCACCAGAACAGACGAGAAGAATAAAATCCCTAATACGGTCGGATAATCTCGAGCCAGAATTGAATCAAATGCCAGGGTGCCAAGGCCCGGCCAACTAAATACGGTTTCAACCAGAACAGCGCCTGAAATAATACTGCCAAATTGCAATCCGGCGATGGTCACAACTGGTAATATAGCGTTCCTAAGTGCGTGATGACCATAAACCTTGGTTTCCGCGACCCCTTTAGCCCTGGCAGTGCGAATATAATCAGAGCTTAGGATTTCCAGCATACTGGCACGTGTTAATCGCGCATATTGGGCGAGATAGACTATTCCAAGCGTTAAGGACGGCAGAACCAAATGATGGGCGACGTCCAGAATATAGCCAAAAAATCCGGTATCCTTGGTTATATCAAACATATTTGATATCGGGAAAATCGGGTAAACCCAGGCAAACAGAATAACCAGCATCAGGCCCGTCCAGAAAATCGGCGCAGAATAGCCAATAACTGAAATTAGGGTGACCAACCCGCTGACTATTCCTTTTGGCTTGTGAGAAGCCAGTACGCCAAGCATGGTCCCAATAAATATTGCAAAGAGCAATGCTGTTGTTACCAGCAAAATGGTGGCGCCGGCACGCCCTAAAACAAGGTCAAGAACAGGAGCATTGTAAAAAAATGATTGCCCCAAATCCCCTTGCAAGGCACGTCCCAAATAAACACCGAGCTGGACATAAATTGGTTTGTCCAAGCCATAGGTCTTGCGGATATCCTCCATCATTTCCTCTGTTGCACCGCCCATCTCCCCAGCGATTACGTCGGCTGGGTCTCCGGGAGCTGCATGAATCAGAAGGAAATTAAGGACAAGAACCGCGAGGATCAAAAGAAATGCGTGTAAAAGCCGGCGAGCAACCAACATGACTGTATTCATGATGAGAAATCCCGCCGACTAGTTAAGAAAACTGAAGTCATCTTATTTCAGGAAGACCTCGTCCATCGGTGCCATGGCGCCCCAAATTGTCATTGGAGGATTGCCAACTTTTTTGTTGTAGGCCGTATGATAAGGCAAGATATTCATGTAAGCGATTGGCGCCTCATCGACAATAATTTCCTGTGCCTGATTATACAACGCGATCCGCTTGGCTTGATCCAGCTCAGAACCTGCTTGCTGCAGCAGAGCATCCACTTCTTCATTACAGTAGCTTTGGGTATTCGACCAGATCACACCTTTTTTGATGTTGTCACACAGATATGTACGGTGCACACCTATTACCGGATCGCCCCAGTTAAAGACGATATCCATGCTCATATCAAAATCATGCCCGCTGACGCGTTTCGCCCAAGTTGGAAAATCAGGAGAGGCGCGCAAGTCAACATCAATACCTGCTTTCTTAAGCTGTGGTTTCAGATACTCAGCAACGCCTTTTTGAAGCTCTGACGCATTCGGAATATAATCGACAGTCAGCTTGAATCGCATATCATCTGCCCCGCGCGGAAATCCGGCTTCGTCTAGCAATGCGTTTGCCTTGTCCAGATCGAGATCATATTTTTCTGCATTCGCCGCATAAAAGGGGCTGCCTGGTACCACTGGCCCAGTTGCAGCCTTTGACTGGCCACCAAGCAAAGCATTAACGACAAAATTACGGTCGATTGCATAAGCAATCGCCTGGCGAACTTTCTTGTTCTTCAAATACTCGTTCTTCGTATTGAATTCCAACCAGTTGACAGGCCCAACCGCTTCATACCCCTTATCCGTAACAACCAAGCTGTCGCTTTTCTTCAGACGCGCGATATCCTTCGTTGTCGCGAGGAACGGATACATTGTCACTTCGCCTTTATCAGTGGCGAGCGCCAAACTTGTGGGGTCTTTGTAGTTCTTGATGATAATCTTATCGAGATACGGACGGCCTTCGATAAAGTAATCTGGGTTCTTTTCCAGAATAATATATTCACCAGGCTTGAACTCGGAGAATTTGAACGGTCCGGAACCTACAGGCGCGCTATTGGCTGGATGAGTTTTAGCGTCCTGACCATCTCCATATACATGCTTTGGTATAATCGGCAACAAGGCACTCGACATCGCCAAGAACGCCGCCGGATGTGGCTTATCAAAATTGATCACCGCCGTATTCGCATCGGGTGTGTCAACACTGGTTACTGGCGCAAACATGGATTTAAAGGGGTGGTTATCTTTCACCGTTTGTAAAGAAAAGGCGACATCTTCAGATGTTACAGGTTTACCATCATGAAATTTCGCATTTTTTCGAAGATTTAGCGTAATGCTTTTGCCATCATCGGAAACAGACCAGCTTTCCGCCAAATAAGGTTGCGCCTCCCAATTTTCGTCGAACCGTAGCGGTGTCGCAAATATTTGCGTTCCGGGAACCGCTGTCGCAATACCAGACTGAACCGCGGGGTTCAGATGTCGTGCCTTCTGCGTCGTTCCGATTACGAGGGTTCCGCCATTTTTTCCGTCTTCGGCCTGGGCTAGCGTTCCGCTACCAACCGTTGCGATCATGGCTGCCGCAGCCGCCATAATTCCAAACTTCTTCATCCCTGCCTCCTGTTACATTGTATTATTTTTTGTATTTCGTTTTGTAAATTTACGCTAAATGAAGAGGTATCTTTCGTAAAATATATTTTTACGGTTTTATTAATACATTTTTTAGAGGATTGGCCCATTTTTACCTTGCGGTAAAGTTGCCATATTAAAAGCGCCGCTTTCACGCAGCTGAATGCAAGTGTCGATGACAACCTGATCAACACTGCTTAAATAGGCATCCGTACGATGCAAAATTCCATACTCCACGCCCTGGTAACCTGACGTCAGGGGGATTCGAACGATGTCACCTACGGTATATTGCTGTTTTTGCAAAGGGCGCAGATTAAAAACGGAAAACCCCATTCCCGCCGCGACCATACTGCGGACCATTTCCGATGTCTGGGAAGAATATGCAACTTTAGGCGTTAAATTATCCTGATTGAACAGACCAAACATGTACTCTCGCGTCTGGTCCAGGTCCAATAGAACCATCGGGTCATTGCTCACATCTTTCAGAGTTAGCGAACTTTGATTCGCGAGCGGATGATCATGTGGCAGAACTATATGCGGAGGAGCGGTAAATAGCGGAATAAAGGAAATGCTAGCATCCAGGTTGGTATTTGCTCCGATAACCAAGTCAATTTCGCTATCGATAACCTGACGCATGTTTTTTACGGTATCTCCTTCTGTAAGATGGATGGAGATACCCGGATGATTGTCCGCAACGAATTTTGTTATGAGCGGCAGCAGAATAGGCGCCGCCGGGGTGAAGCAGCCCAACCGGATTGCGCCGTTGATAGCTTTTGCCTGTTCATCAACAGCTTCTTCAAAGGTGACATGGGCTTTGAGAAGCTGACGCGCATTTGACAGAAAACCATGACCGAACTGTGTGATAGAAATACCTTTTGACGGTAAACGGGAGAATATTTTTTTCCGGCTCTGCTCTTCAATCGCGTCGATGGCCGAGGAAATGGAAGACGGTGAAATATTCAGCGATTTTGCCGCGCCGGTAATGGATTTATGGCGAGCCGCAATATCTATGTATTTTAATTGTTTAAGCGTATACCGCATTCATTCCTCTGTTTTTTGTAAGAATAACCGCAGAATAAACTATTTTTCAGAGGTTAATGCGCCACTTAAACTCTGTCCAACAAAAAAAATCCAAATAGGGAAGATCTCGTGTCGAAACTTACCGTTTTCAAAGCAAAAAAAATCATCACCATGAATCCAGCCAATCCGGTTGCAACACATGTTGCAGTACAAGACGGAAAAGTCCTCGCTACGGGGACGGAAGCTGAAATCGCCGGTTGGGGAGAACATATTCTCAATGAGACCTTTGCTGAAAAGGTAATTATGCCGGGCTTTATTGAAGGGCACTGTCATTTGATGGCCGGCGGGATTTGGCAATTTATCTACCTGGGCTATCAGGATCGCATCGATCCAGACGGCAAGCATTGGCCAGGTGTAAAAACCCTGGAGGATGTTCTGGCGCGGCTGAAAGAGGCCGAAGCAAAGCTCAATGAAGATGAGCCCCTAATCGCCTGGGGGTTTGATCCTATTTTTCTTATGGATCGCAGGCTCGACAAGAGTGATTTGGATGCAGTAAGTAACACCCGTTCTGTCGCTGTCGTTCATTCAAACTTCCATTTGATGACTGTAAATTCCACTGCCCTGAAACTTGCCAATTATGTGGCGGATATGGGTGTCGACGGCATTGCGCTTGGCGACGACGGCACACCAAATGGCGAGCTTCAGGAAATGGCCGCTATGTTTCCGATTATGCGGCGGCTAAATATAAATTTACGGGAACTCGGCCGGTCACCGGATAGTATCACGGATTTCGGAAAGGTCTGTAATCGTGTCGGCGTCACTACAGCGGCAGATTTAATCAACGACCTCCCCGATGAAGATGTGGCCGTAATGACCGATCTTACAACAGCGAACGATTACCCCATTCGACTTCTGTCCATGCTCAATGGTTTGGCACAGACCGCAGAAGAGACGCGTAAAAGAGCCCTGGAATTGGCAACAAAGAGTACAGACAAACTGCGCCTGGGAGGTGTCAAAATTGTCACCGATGGATCTATCCAGGGATTCACTGCACGCGTCCGATGGCCGGGTCATTATAATGGGGCCCCAAATGGTATCTGGAACATCGTGCCGGAACAATTGAACGAATTGGTCACTGTTCTCAATGATGCGGGTGTGCAAATGCACATCCACACTAACGGCGATGAAGCGATCGAAGCCGCACTGGATGCCCTGGAAATCGCGAAAATAAAGAACAACAGGCCTGATTTACGGCATGTATTGCAGCATTGTCAAATGGCGGACAGAGCTCAATTTCGTAAGATGAACAGGCTTGGTGTTTGTGCCAATCTCTTTGCTAACCATTTATATTATTTTGGCGACAAGCATTATGAGTTGACTATGGGTCCTGAGCGAGCCATGCGCATGGATGCTTGTCAGTCGGCCATCGACTATGATGTTACTTTCACCATACATTCCGATGCACCGGTAACCCCTATGGGGCCCCTGTTCACTGCCTGGTGTGCTGTGAACAGATTAACGGAGAATGGTCGGGTTCTTGGTGAATATGAAAAAATTACTGTCGAAGAAGCTCTTGAAGCCATCACCCTTGGCGCTGCCAGCACTTTACAAATGGATCACGAAGTTGGTTCAATTGAAGTCGGAAAATGGGCTGATTTTGCGGTCCTCGAAGACGATCCGTTAACCATTGGTCCAGAAAATCTCAAAGATGTTCGCGTTTGGGGAACTGTCCTCTCCGGGGACATTTTCAAGACACCATGACCGTCCGTGAGACCCCTCTGCCTCTAACCGTTCTTTCTGGCTTTCTGGGAGCGGGTAAAACAACGCTGGTGAATCACGTGCTACGGAATGCCAATGGCCAAAAGATACTGGTTCTGGTGAATGATTTCGGCACTCTTCCCATAGATAGGGACCTGATTGAAGCCGAGAATGGTAATTTGCTAACGTTGGCGAACGGATGTGCCTGCTGCAGCATGGGAGGTGACCTGTTTGAGGCCTTTGTCACAGCTTTGGATTTTCAACCTGCACCGGACCAGCTTCTAATTGAAGCCAGCGGCGTCGCGGAACCTGCCCGCATCGCGAATTATGCAAGAGCGGAGCCGGATCTGCGTCTCAATGCGATTGTGACGATTGTTGACGGCGAGAATTTTTTATCTTCGGATCAGGATCATCGAGTGGTGCATGTGATCCAGGAGCAGATATCAGCCGCCCATCTCCTTCTCCTTAACAAATGCGACAGGATAACAGGCTCTCAAAAGGTGAAAGTACTAAAACAGCTGCAACAGCTTAACCCGTCTACCGCCGTCATTGAAGTGGTTAAAGGACAGATCCCTACTGATCTTATTTTTGACAGGGGGGGTAAATCCAACCCGTCAGATGATGTGGGCGTTGATCCACACGATCATGGCGACATTTTTGAAAGTTGGTCCTATCAAACGGACGAAGCCTTCAAACCGGACGAAATGCGGAAAATACTCGAAAATCTTCCGTCATCTGTGTTGCGTTTCAAAGGGATTTTTTTGGCAAAGCCAAACCTTGAAGCCTGGACCGCCCATAAAGTTGGAGCCCATATCGATATCTCCTGCTACTCGGGAGCCGCGTCACTACCGCGCCGAACAGATCTGGTCGCGATTGGCGTTTATGGCTCGGGAATTGCCACTTCGCTTGATAGCGCGTTTTCTCAGCGCGCGGCTTGAGATTATTCCTGCTTGAAAGCTTACTTGGATTTTTTCCTGGATGTCAGGGAAAATACTTTATTGATAAAATCGCTATATCTGGTTGGCATGAGCCGCTGCAACCGATCCAGAAGCCGCGCGTCACTTCCAATGAGAATTCGGCGTCTATTCTTAACGATACCTTCAAGAATAGCATCAGCTGCCTGTTCCGGCGATGTTCGCGCCATTGCGTCAAAGGTTTTGGAAAATTCTTCAGCTGTCTGACTTCCCGAAAAAGACCTCTTAAATCGAGCGTTCCTGGCAATGTCTGTCAGTATTCCGCCTGGATGAACGCAAGATACCCCAATGCCTTTACCGCGCACCTCTTGTCCCAGGGCTTCCGTAAACCCACGCACGGCAAACTTACTGGCATTGTAAGCACTTTGTCCGGGAACTGTTATCAAACCGAAGAGACTTGAAATATTGATAAGATGTCCTTGCCTGCGCCCCAAAAAATGAGGCAGGAACGCCTTGCTGCCATGCACAACTCCCCAAAAATTTATATTCATGACCCAGTAGAAATCATCATATGCAATGGAATTGACGTTATCGACCACCGTGACACCGGCATTATTGAATACCAGGTCAATGCCACCAAACTCTTCGACAGAAGCCGCTGCCCAGTTTTCAACGGCTTCGCGATTACTCACGTCTAATTTCGTTATGACACATTTGACAGGCTGATTTCCAATCAGAGCCGCTGTTTCTGCCAAACCGTCGTCTGAAATATCGCTTAAGGCAAGGTTACACCCCTTGCTTGCCAACTTACACGCCAACGCACGGCCAATTCCTGATCCGGCACCGGTAATGGCAGCCGTTTTCCCTGAAAAATCCATAAATTCTTCCTGCTAAAAGATTGCTCTATTCCGCTGCTATTTCCTTTTGGTCTCCTGACCTCTGAAACCGGCGCTTAAAAAATCCGGCCAAATCGTCAATCATGATACCAACCTGAGGAAAGACACCCGACATGGTTATGAAGCCGTGGTACAGGTCTTTATATTCTTGGAGGGACACCTCGGCATCAAGGTTACCTAGTATTTCCGCAATCTCGTATCCGTCATCCCGCAAGGGGTCGAATCCGCATGTCAAAATCCAGGTCGGCGGCATTCTACCTTTTTCCGCTGCTTGCATAAATCCAAATCCTGGGTGACTGTAGTCTGTACCATCTGGAAGAAAGTGATCCTTGAACCAATCCAACAATTCGTTGGTAAGAACAATTTTTTCGCCTCCCAATAGTTTACGTGAGTTTGTTTTCACCTCCGAGGCCAACGGGGGATAAATAAGGCCCATGGCAACAGGTATGTTTACGTCGGGATTATGTGACGCTTCCGCGGATACCACCAACGCCAAGCCTGCGCCAGCACTATCCCCCGCTATCGACATGTTCGCGGGATCAATTTCTAGATCATTATGATGCAGCTGTAGCCATTTCCAACTGTCGACAGCATCCTCCAATGCAGCAGGATACTTGTCCTCTGGCGCTAAGCGGTAGTCAATCGACAATACATCGCATTGACATTGGACAGCTAGTTTTCGGCAAAATTTGTCATAGCTTTCGATGCCGCCAATTACAAATCCGCCGCCATGATAATATATAATACAAGGACGCTTTTCCTTTGTTGTATCGTGAGAATATTGACGCGCTCGGATTGTTCGGCCAGCTAAATCCATATCAATATCAACAACTCTGGCAACGGGCGTTACAGCGCCATCAAACAGTTCAACTGACTTGTCAAAAGCCCCACGTACCAGCTTAGGCGTCCAATATTTTTGTGGCACAGTAAGGCTATCTGTTAGTGCTATTAAGGCCTGGGCACGCGGGTTTAAAGCTTGCCCACCGACGATCAGCGAACGGTCACCAATCTTCCGGTGCCAATATGCGTCGCTCGCAGTCATCAGCTTATTTCTTGTGGAAAAAAAAGTCGCATATGCGACTGCCATTTTAAAGAAATTTCGCATTTTCAGACTCCTTTCACTCATTTTTTTTAACCGCTCCCGTAGCAGCATTTGATGCGTTGTTGAAATCCACTTTACGGAGCCGACGGTTGTCCCGTTTAAAACGACATACCATATTCAGTCAAAGGGTTTCGGTACGACCAGCTGCATTCTTAATTCCAGCAATTACAGCTTGCCACTCGGGGAGACCCGCTGCCTTCTGCCAGAGGCCTTCATTGATCCATTGTTTCTTTTTCTATAAATCACTCTAAATCTGTGGGTCCGAGCAGTAAATTCTCGGCAGTTTTCAGAAGCTCTTTCATCATACCGTCATCCTTCCAAAGAGGTGTTTCGGGTCCAGCCACAGATTTTGCCCTTTCGCGAGCGGCCAGCGCATTGAAAACATAATGCTGCAAGAGATAAATTCGGCGCTTCATTGTCGCTTCTTCTATGTGGGACATCATTTTCTTTAGATGACCTAGACACCGAAAATAGCCAATGTCCCCGGAATCTGCGACCGTTTTTTGAACAAATTCGGCATCACTTTGAAACGTCTGCAGAAACAACCTGATATTACTGTTTGAGCGTGGATCATTATTTGGCAAAACTGCGCTAGCGACAAAAATTTCCAACACTTCTTGAACGCTTTTCGGGCCGCCTGCTGCCTCAGCGGCGTCCATTAGCCGGACCCGTTCAGCATCGATGACTTCGGCTGCATCGAGCAAAAGAACGCGGGCCAAGTCTTCTTTAGTGCGAAAGTAGTAATGCAGGGAAGCCATATTCTTCTGGCCCGCCGCCGCAACTATTTCACGAACGCTAACCCCATCCATCCCTTTTTCAGCAAATAGCTTTTGAGCCGCTATTTTTATTTTATTCTGCGTCAAAGTTTTTGCCATTGGGGACTACTTCTGCAATCGCGTTATGTTTTTTATGCGAGGATTTTAGCCATTCTCTGCCAAGAAGCAACTTCGAAAGCGTCCGACATCAAATAACTCAAAAATTAGAAGAGCGGCCATACAATAAGTATTATTTATAGGAGAGTTATGTCAAAATTTTCAACGTAGACAAGTTCTCTTCATGCATTTGGCGGGTCAGTCTATATCTCCCGCAATAAACAAATGTCAGAAAATAGAGCAGCATAACAAAAGGGATATAAACTAGACTTACGTCAATCATCACTGTTTGCGTTATGGGCTCACCATCCGAATTGGCCGTACTGAGAAAAATACCCGATGCGAAAATTCCCAATCCAGAAACAAGCTTCTTGGAGAAAGAAATCGCAGCAAAATAGAGCCCTTCTATGCGATACCCCGTTACCCGCTCCGTATCCTCGACCAAATCCGCCGTCATTGATCCGAAAACCGTTTGCAAAGCAACAAGGAACCCGGTGGATATCAAAATATGAACAAGTAAAATGGGAAGCAATAAAGGATGACCGTTCTCTGGCAGCCAACCGAGCAACCTTAAAATCAAAGCGATATTTGTTATCAGGAGGCAGCCAAGAGCCAAAAAACGAATGACACTGCGTTTCTCGTAACCGCGAGCTAATCTCGGGGTCAGCCAAAGCGCCATCAATGCCGCTAGAATCATACATAAGGGGAAGAGGGAAATCTGGTTGTTATTCAGACCAAACAAAAAGGTGGCAAAATAAATCTGCAAGGTGATGATGACGCCAAACGCCATCATTGAGAATGAGGCGGCGATAAATAAAGCGCGAAATGAGGGGTTTTTAAAAACGACTTTCAGATTATTCTTAAATGACGGCTGTGCCTTCCCGCTTTGTTCCTTTGGTTGCGGTAAAAACGGGATCAATTTGTGGGTACCCAGAGCTGAAATCAACATAGTAACAACCATGACAATGGCCGCAAGCAAGCCGAAGGATTGATATCCTTGCATATTCAAAACGCCGGTTTCAATTGTATCCGTCGGCACTAAGAAAAAGACATATGCGATGATAGCCATTACCACACCGCCCAGCCAACCCATGGTATTTCGCAAACTCATTAATGCCGTTCGATCATCGTATCCGCGACTAAGTTCAGCCAGCATCGCAGCATTGGGAATTTCAAAAAAAGTAATGAACAACCGTACGGCTACAGCAATTATAATCAGAAACACAAGCAGACCCATTCCAGATAAATCTGCCGGTGGATTCCAAAGATAAAAATAGCTGAGTAAAATAGGAATGATAGCCACATACATAAACGGATGGCGCCGTCCCAAGCGCGATCGCCAATTGTCAGACAGATGGCCGATATACGGATCAGAAACGGCATCAAAGGCAAGGGCAATTAGAATTGCCAGTCCCGTATAAAAAAGGGACAGACCCAAAACCTGATTATAGTAAATCATGAGAAAGGTCGTAAAACCGCTATCCTTGACGCCGTAGGCGACTGCACCGATCCCATAACAAAATCTTGTGCTCCTGCCTAGCTTGAAATTGGCCATTGCACCCTCCCCGGAATACAATTGCATGCGGATTTTCTATACATATCCGACTGGTCCAGAAGGACAATTCTTCGGACCGGCAGTTTGTGTAGAGTAACGCTGAAACATGTTAAGGCAACCGCTTTGAATTAATATGCGCTAATCTTTGTTGCATCAGACCAAAATAGTAGGCTTAATATACACCCAATCGTTATCCCAACCGGAGTTGAATGCTCCGTAATAATAAAGACCAAAGTAAGGTCATCCAATCAGGGAGAATTCAAATGACATTAGAAATAATTGGTTTTCCACGGTCAAACTTTGTCAGGACCGTTCGCATGGCGGCTCATGAAAAAGGCGTGGCCTATGAGTATATTCAGGCGTTACCTCACTCAGATGAAGTGAAAGCCATTCATCCGCTCGGCCAAATACCAGTTATGCGGCATGATGGACTTGAACTCGCAGAATCTCAGGCAATTACCCGCTATCTGGATTCGGCATTCGACGGACCAAAGTTGATTCCGGAAGATCCCAGGAAAGCGGCTATTATCAACCAGTGGGTTTCAATGACGGCAACCAGTATTGATCAACTTCTTATTCGACGATATGTGGTTGAGTTTTTGTTCAACAAAGACTCTGACGGTAACGTCAACCGGAGCGAAATTGATAAAAGCATTAAACGTTTTCCAAAGATCTTTGGAATGTTGAACGGCGCCGTTGCAGACGGTTTCTTTGGCAATGACAGTTTTTCTCTGGCCGACTGCTTTTTGATGCCGATGGTTACGGGCGCTAGAAACTTCCCCGAAGCCAAGGATGAGATTGAGAAAAATACTGCGTTATCAGACTATATAGATCGCGTGTCCGAACGGCCCTGCTTTGTTGAAACGGCGAGTTGATGACGATGCCTGCACAAACCGTTGATACCGGCACCGATCAGCTTTTATGCGAAATTGCGGACCGGGTTGCGACCATCACGCTCAATCGGCCGGATGCCCGAAATGCTTTGTCCGATGACTTAACACCGGCCTTGCGCCGGATGATAAAGGAATGCGGGTCATCTGACGACGTAGGGGCCCTCCTGATCACCGGGACGGGAACCGCCTTCTGCGCCGGTGGCGATGTGAAAGGCATGGGCGGAAGAAGTAGCAAACCGGAAATGACGCAGGACGAGAAAGTCAACCAGCTGAAAGTCCGTCAGCGCACCCTGACCGGAGCGCTTAAAGCTGTCCGCAAACCCACTATCGCCGCCTTGCCTGGTCCGGCTGCGGGCGCCGGCCTTTCCATCGCCCTTGCCTGTGATATCCGGTTTGCGTCCCAATCGGCCTTTATCAGTACCGGATACGCGCGGGTCGGCCTAAGCGGAGATTATGGAATTGCTTGGCTGCTAACCCAGGTTGTTGGAACTGCGAAAGCCCGGGAACTGCTATTTTCTGCAGCGAAAGTCGGATCGGAGGAATGCTTGCGCCTTGGCCTTGTCAACCAACTTTTCCCTGACGATATCCTGATGTCCGAAAGCAGAGCGTTCTGCAAATCACTGGCCAATGGACCGGCAATTACACTCCAGAACATGAAAGACAATCTCGACGACGCCCTGGATTTAGATTTTCTAACCTGCCTCGATTCCGAAGCCGAACGTCTGGTAAAAACCGCTCAAACCGAGGACCATAAAGAAGCGGTTCGGGCATTCATCGAGAAAAGAACACCGAATTTTAAAGGCCGTTAAATAATCAAATACAAAGGGCAGGATGTCTGCTTTCAATCCGGTTCCTTTTTCTTCTATTTACTCATGTGTGTGTAAATGTGAGTATATACAAAATAATAAATATCAAAATTTCTTGGAGATACTATGACACGGGCAATTTTCGGATATTTTGTCGGAACTATGGCAATAGCAACTATTTTGCTGAGCCAGACTCCGTCCTACTCCCAATCTGCGACCAGTAAAGCCACGCCTCCTGCAGTACTCGTTGCAAAAGTACGGATGCAGGAGATAGGGGAAAGATTCTCGTATTTTGGACGTGTTGAAGCAACGGACCGTGTACAGATCAGAGCCCGCATTGATGGATATCTAGGCCCCCTCGCCTTTGAACAAGGGTCGTTCGTTCAAAAAGGAGATCTGCTGTTCGAAATCGAAAAAGAAATTTATGAGGCGGATGTTGCACTGGCCAAAGCCAACCTTGCCAATTCCCGGGCAGCCGCAAAACTGGCGAAAGTTGACCTGGAGAGATCTAAAGAGCTCCGGGGCCGCAATGTGGTTTCTCAAGCCCAGCTTGATGAAAATGCAGCAAAATATGATGAGGCCCTCGCTGACGTCGAGGCGAACAAGGCAAATCTGAATCTCGCTGAAATAAATCTGGGATACACGAATATCAAGGCGCCAATTTCCGGTAGGATAGGTAAAGCCGCGGAAACCGAAGGGTCGCTTGTTGGACCATCCGGTGATCCTCTGGCCTTGCTTGTTTCCCAAGACCCGATGCAGGTTGCCTGGCCTGTACCGGACCGGCATTTTACCCATCTCACGTCCGAGGGGAGGGGGGCAGATAGTGTCGTCGTCAAGCTCCGTCTTGCCGATGATACTTTATACAGCCTGCCCGGCAAAATCATCTATGCAGAACCCAGTGCCAACAGCGCAACCAACACGGTGACAGTGCGGGCCGAATTTGAAAACCCGAAATTTCGGCTTGTCGACCAGATGCTGGTGACTGTTTTAATCGAGAAAAAGCAAAAGGAAGAACGCATGGTGATGCCGCAGGATGCCCTCTTGCTCGACCAGCAGGGACCTTACGTTTACGCCGTAGATGGACAGGATAAAGTGGAAGTCCGGCGCATTAAGACAGGAGAGCAGCGGGGATTGAACATCATTATCAAAGAAGGCCTGAAAGTGGGAGATCGTGTCATCGTTACCGGCCTTCAAAAAGTGCGGAGTGGTATACAGGTCACACCGAAGCTCGCTGACAGCGCCGAGGGCAACTAATGCTTTTCGACTTTTTTATCCGTCGGCCGAAATTCGCCATCGTCATCTCGCTTGTCATTACATTGGCCGGCCTGCTGTCCATGACCGTCATTCCGGTATCACAATATCCTGAAATAACGCCGCCAACCATACAGGTATCCGCGACATATCCAGGCGCGAGCGCAGAGGTTGTTGCGGCAACTGTCGGGCAGCCCATCGAAAGCGCCATAAACGGCGTTGAAGACATGATTTATATGAACTCAGTTTCTGGAGCTGATGGGTCGTACTTGTTGACAGTGTCTTTTGCGGTTGGCGCTGACGCAGATTTCGCGGCCGTCAATACTCAAAACCGGGTAAGCCAGGCATTGTCTGATTTACCGGATGCCGTACAGGAGACAGGCATCACGGTGCAGAAACAGTCGAGTTCCGTCTTGCAGATATTTGGCTTCTTTTCTCCCGATGACAGTTTGAGCCAGATATTTGTCAGCAACTATATTACGATCAATATTCTCGATGAGATAAAGCGGATTCCAGGCGTCGGAAGCGCGGAAATTATCGGCGCTTCCGACTATTCCATGCGGATCTGGGTCAACCATCCAACCTTGCTGGCAAATCTGGGATTAACCAACCAGGATATTATTACCGCTATTCAGAACCAGAATGTACAGGCGCCTGCGGGTCGTATCGGCGCCTCCCCTATTTCCGATGACCAGAGCCTTCAACTTACCGTGCGGACAGAGGGCCGTCTTTCGACTGTCGAGGAATTTGAGAATATCATCCTGCGGGCGCAGGAAGATGGATCAATCGTCCGCATAGGTGATGTGGCCAGAATTGAACTGGGCGCCGAATCCTTTGAACAAAAAATTGACCTTGGCGTCGCTCCGGCGGCCGGTCTGGCCATTTATCTGGCACCTGGTGCCAATGCTGTTTTCACCGCGAGATCCGTCGAAGAAAAAATCGCAGAGTTATCAAAACAATTTCCGGCGGGATTTACCTATCATAAATTCGTCGATAGTGCGGAATTTGTTGATGATATGATCAATAAGGTCATTGAGACCTTGCTCGAAGCCTTCGTTCTGGTCGCTATTGTGGTGTTCGTCTTTTTGGGCCGAATTCGGGCAACGCTTATCCCCCTCATCGCCGTCCCCGTTGCGATCATCGGATCCATCGCCATCATTTATTTCCTGGGCTACACCGCGAATATCATATCTTTGCTGGCCCTTGTCCTTGCCATCGGGATTGTTGTGGATGACGCCATAATTGTCGTTGAGAATGTGGAACGGGTTATGGAACAAGAGCCGGATCTAACCCCGGCACAGGCAGCGCATAAAGCAATGACGGAAATCTCCGGTTCCATCATCGCGATCACCTTTGTGCTCCTCGCCGTCTTTATTCCGGTTGCCGTCTTACCGGGATCATCCGGTGTATTATTTCGTCAATTCGCGATTGCCGTCTCTGCGGCAATGGTGATTTCTGCTCTGAATGCCCTCACATTATCACCAGCATTATGCGCCTTGTTCCTAAGGCCGGGAAAACCGATCATTTTCATGCGTCCGGTAACCGGGTTTATCAACAAGATCGGGGATGGATATTCCTATGTCGTCCGGCGGCTGGTTCGGGTGGCGGCCATCTCCCTTGTCGTCGCAATCGGGATCGGCGGTGCAGCAGGTTATGGCATGCTGTCAACGCCCGCAGGATTTGTCCCGGAGGAAGACAAAGGCTATGTCATGATTGTCTTCCAACTGCCTGCCGGGGCCTCTTTGAACCGAACTGTTGCGTTGGGCAAGAAAATGTCCAAGCTGCTACAGGGAGATCCCGCAGTGCTCATGACCGGGCGGATCGCAGGAATGGATTTATTCAGCAATACGGCATCAGCCAATGCAGGTGTGATGTTCCTTAATCTTAAACCTTATGCTGAACGCAAGACCAAAGATTTATGGGCACCCGCTGTTCTGGAGCGTGCCATGGAAAAATTGGCCCCCGTTGCAGATGCCGTTTTCATTCCGCTCAATCCGCCAACCATTGACGGGCTCGGAAATGCAGGTGGTTTTGATTATGTTCTTGAAGCTGTAGAAGGACAAAGCTCCAGCGATATGGCAGCTGTTCTTCGATCAGTAGAGGTTCAGGCGAACCAGTCGCCGAAGATTACTGCGGCCTTCTCCACTTTTGAATCTGATACGCCACAGGTTCAATTGGATATAGACAGGGATAAGGCAAAAGCACTGGGTGTTGAAATATCTGATATTTTCACCGCCCTTCAAAGCCAGCTGGGCGGATACTATGTCAATGATTTTAACCTGTTCGGCCGTACCTGGACTGTTTATGTCCAGGGGTCTCAGGAGTTTCGCTCGAGAATTGATGACATCTATTCCATACAGGTTCGAAATGCCGATCAGAAGATGGTACCGATCTCCAGCTTCGCAACGGCCAAGCTATCCAGCGGACCCCATCAGATAACACGTTACAACAACTATCGGGCCGCCTCCATAAACGGAACGCCAGCTGCGACCAGTGGCCTGGGTGCTTCCATGGAGGTAATGGAGAGTATTTCTGAAGCAAGCCTGCCAGATGGCTACACCTATGAATGGACGGGCCTTGCTCTGCAGCAGGTTGAATCCGCCGGTAAAGTCCCCTTGGTCATTGGGTTGGCTTTTGTCTTCGCCTACTTATTCCTGGTTGCGCTCTATGAAAGCTGGAGCATCCCGCTTGCCATTCTTACATCTGTCGTTGTCGCCGTTCTGGGCGCCATTACCGGCATTAAAATTGCCGGTTTGAGCTTTGATTTATATACGCAGATCGGGATTGTTGTCTTGATTGCGCTGGCGGCCAAAAACGCCATACTTGTAAACACATTTGCGCTTGAACAACGAAATGCGGGACATTCACTCATCGACTCTGCTTCTTTAGGCGCGCGGCTTCGTTTTCGTCCCGTTATGATGACCAGTTTCGCCTTTATCATGGGACTTGTCCCCCTCGTCATTTCAACCGGTGCAGGCTCCGGCGCGATGGTCGCCCTGGGGGTTCCTGTGTTTTCCGGGATGTTGGCAGCGTCAACCGTTGGCATGTTGCTCATCCCCATGCTATATGTCTCCTTCCAATGGCTTCGGGAAAAAACAGGCTGGCAGCCAATATCCGAAGGCTAGAATTAACCAGTATTCGTAGATTTAGATCAACATGAGGAGCGTGCGGTGAGCACAGATAATCATGCCAATCCGACACCACCTTCTGAGGCGCCAGCTGCGGCCATGGAAAGCGACCCGGTATGTGGCATGGATATTACCCCTGGAGCTGACAGCTTTTCCGCCGATTATGATAAAAGCACATTTCATTTCTGTTCACAAAAATGCGCGGATAAATTTGTCCAGGATCCCGTCTTCTACGTGAACGGCGGTCCGGCACGTCGAAACACCGCACCGGTTCAGGGCGCGCAATATACCTGTCCCATGCATCCGGAGATCGTTCAGGATGTCCCCGGTGATTGCCCGAAATGTGGCATGGCTTTGGAACTCATGGGAGTGCCGGATGGAACGCAAGAACCCAATCCCGAGCTCGTGGATTTTACCCGGCGTTTCTGGATCAGCGCTTTCATGGCCATTCCCCTGCTCATCCTGACCATGGGGCCACTTGTCGGCTTGCCAATCCGCGAGTGGTTGGGAGAGCGTGTTTCAATCTGGTGCGAGCTTGCCTTGTCGACACCGGTGGTTCTGTGGGCTGCCATTCCGTTTTTTAAGCGCGGTTGGTCCTCGATCATCAATAGAAGCCCGAACATGTGGACCCTGATCATGCTTGGTGTCGGCGCCGCCTATGGGTACAGCCTCGTCGCCACGTTAATCCCTGGGTCCTTTCCGCCCTCTTTCCAGACCAGCCCGAACGTTGTCCCGGTGTATTTTGAGGCTGCTGCTGTCATTATCGCACTGGTATTTCTCGGGCAGATACTGGAGTTACGCGCCCGCGAACGCACGGGTTCCGCCATTCAGGCCTTGTTGGACCTGGCGCCGAAAACGGCCCGTCGTGTCAATCCGGATGGAACGGAACTTGATGTCCCCATTGAGAATATCCTGACCGGCGATAAATTACGTGTAAGACCAGGCGACAGTATTCCCGTTGATGGTTCCGTACTGGAGGGACGGTCTTCTGTTGATGAAAGCATGATCAGCGGAGAGCCCGTCCCCGTCGAGAAAAGTGAAGGGGATGCCCTTACTGGCGGAACGCTCAACGGGAATGGATCGCTGATCATGATGGCCGAGCATGTTGGTACCGATACCATGCTGTCTAAGATTGTCGGAATGGTGGCATCGGCGCAGCGATCGCGCGCGCCTATTCAGGGTCTTGTGGACAAGGTTGCGAGCTGGTTTGTGCCCATCGTTGTTGTCATTGCGTTGCTGGCCTTCGCGATTTGGGCTGTCTTTGGGCCCTCTCCTGCTATGATCCATGCAATCGTTGCTGCTGTTTCCGTCCTGATCATCGCCTGTCCCTGCGCGCTTGGGTTGGCAACCCCCATGTCCATCATGACGGCCACGGGTCGGGGGGCGCTCGCCGGTGTTTTAATCCGGGATGCAGAAGCAATGGAGCGTTTCGCCAAGGTTGATGTGCTGGTTGTTGATAAGACCGGTACGCTCACGGAGGGCAAACCAAAGCTCACCGATGTAATCGGCATTGATCCGGTAACGGAAACAGATCTGCTCAGCGCCGCGGCCTCCCTTGAAAAAGGATCGGAGCATCCGCTTGCCGAGGCAATCATCAGCGGGGCCGCTGCCCGCCAAGTGACAATGGTCAAACCGGTAAATTTTGAAGCCATAACCGGGAAAGGGGTTCGCGGTGACATTGGCGGGATCATCGTTGCCCTCGGTAATAAAGCGATGATGCAGGACCTCAACATTGATATCTCCGCGCTTGAACAGCAAAGCATCGCTTTGCAGCGGGATGGAAAGACCGTGATGTTTGTGGCGATGGGGACCCGTTTTGCCGGGCTCATCGGTGTCGCCGATCCCATAAAGGAAACCACTAAGGAAGCCATTCAGGCGCTTCACCAGACGGGTATCAAGGTGATCATGGCAACCGGGGACAATGAACGAACCGCCCTGGCCGTCGCGGCCAAGCTTGGCATTGACGAAGTCCGCGCGGATGTCATGCCTGAAGACAAAAAGGCATTGATCGATGATCTTCACGATAGCGGGCATAAAACGGCCATGGCCGGTGACGGGGTGAATGATGCGCCGGCGCTGGCGGCGGCCGGGGTCGGTATCGCCATGGGAACCGGCGCTGATGTGGCGGTGGAAAGTGCCGGTATCACTTTGGTGAAGGGGGATTTAACAGGCATTGTTCGGGCTCGAAAGCTATCCAACGCCACTTTATCGAACATCAAACAGAACCTGTTTTTCGCCTTTGGATATAACGCGATCGGCATTCCGATTGCCGCCGGTGTTCTATATCCCATCACCGGAATGCTGCTCTCGCCGATGATTGCCGCGGCGGCCATGAGCTTATCGTCCGTGTCGGTTATTTCCAATGCCCTGCGACTGCGCCGGGTAAAGCTGGATTAGGCGAGCCCACAGCTTTAAGTCGAAACAGTTTTAACCTTTTGCTTAAAAGGCCGAAGTCTTTTATATTTTCCCTTCGTGATTAAAAGCTGTTGAGGAGAAGAGCATGAGCGAGAATACCCCCCCGGACCTGGAAGCCCTTCAACAGAAAATGTCTGAGGAACTGGCCAAGCATTGGAAGATGTTCCTGTTTCAGGGCATTCTTATGTGTATTCTGGGATTTGTCGCCGTGGGCGCCCCGCAGCTTGCCACACTGGCCGTTGAGATCTTTATTGGCTGGCTCTTGCTGGTCGGCGGGATCATCCGCATCTTCACCCTGTTCAGGGCTCCGAAACTGCCCGGATCCTTCTGGTCCATCGTCACCGCCATTCTGCTGATTGCCGTCGGCCTTATCCTGGTCTTGCAGCCCTTGAAGGGAACACTCACCCTGACCATGGTGCTGATCGCGCTGTTTATTTTCCAGGGCCTTGCCTCGGTCATCATTGCCTTCCAGTTCCGCGAGCATCTTAAAAGCTGGGGCTGGACCCTGTTCAGCGGCGTTGTCGACCTGGTCCTGGCTTACATGATCTGGAAAGGCTGGCCCGATAGCGCCGCCTGGGCCATCGGTTTGCTGGTTGGCATTAACCTGCTGTTCGCCGGCATCACGCTTGTTTTTACGGCTCTGGCCGCGCGTCCCGCCAACCCGGACTAACGGGCGGTATCGTCAGGTTGTTCTGGAAATAAAATCCGGGACAATACCCGACGAGGCGATCAGCTCGGGGATATTTTCATCCTTCAATAATCCATGATCGGTGATCAGGACCGTGCGGATACCGGCCGCGGCGCCGCCCAGAATATCCGTATGCAAGGTATCACCAACCATGGCGACGCGATGTTTGGGGATTTCTTTCAATGCGGGCTGGGCCAATCCATAGGTAAAAATACTGGCGAAAGGCTTGCCAAAAAACTGCGGGTTGATACCTGTTTCATCCGCCAGCTCATGGGCATAATATCCCGGCTCGAGGGACAGGCCATATTCTCTCGGCGCCACCAGGTCCGGGTTGCCGACAAGCACCGGGCGCGGTTTCTTCTGCAGCGACCGGGTCAGCAGGATCTGACGGGCCGGCGTCCATTCGGCGCTGCTGAGAAACAGCACGCCGTCAACCTCGTCATAGGTTTCCGGATCATCCAGCAGCAGCACGGTTTTTGCGTCGATCTCGTCCAGCCCGGCGGTGGGCATGGCGACAACTCCCCAGATCATTTGGGAGGCAAAGGTCATCAGCGCCGCCCGCGCCGTATTGCGGCTTGAAATCACCTGATGCGGTGCGAAATCAAAGCCAAAAGACCGGTATTTCTCCAGCACATTGGCCGCCCCGTAAGACGCCCCGTTAGTAATGACGAAAATCTGCTTGCCCAGGTCCGTCAGCGCCCGCAGCCGTTCCACGGCCCCCGGAACCGGGCTGTCACCCACATTCAGGACACCGAACGCATCGAGGAAAAATACATCAATCTCGTCGGCCAGATCCTCCAGATGTTCAATGCTGTGCGAGCGGGTCGGAAAGTCAGCCCTCGGCAGCCGATGCCGGATATCTTCGTAGCGCCGGAAAATCTCCGCTGCCCGTGCTGTCGGTTGTCGCATTCATTGAACCTATCTAGATGATTGCTGCGCGGATTTTGGCGGATACCCATTCACTGACCAGAACCGTCGCCAGGATCACCAGCAGGATAACCGAGACCTGGGTCCAGGCCAGCGTCGAAATGGACGCATCCAGCTGGATGCCGATACCGCCGGCACCGACCAGTCCCAGCACCGTGGATTCGCGAATATTGATATCCCAGCGGAACACGGAAATACCGGCAAAAGACGGCATGATCTGCGGAAAGATACCGTAACTCAGTTGCTGCGAGCGGGCCGCCCCGGTTGCCGTGATCGCCTCCACCTGCTTGGTGTCGATTTCCTCGATGGATTCATAAAGAAGCTTGGCACAGAAGCCGATAGACCTCAGGGCAATGGCTATCACCCCGGCAAACACGCCCGGCCCGATAATTGACACCAGCATCAACGCCCAGATCAGGGAATTGATCGACCGCGAGGAGACGATAATCAGCAAGGCAGCCGCCCGCACCGTTGGATGCGGTGTCGTGTTATGAGCGGCAAGGAAGGCGATGGG
The DNA here is from genome assembly GCF_023746535.1 of Sneathiella marina. Taxonomy (GTDB): domain Bacteria; phylum Pseudomonadota; class Alphaproteobacteria; order Sneathiellales; family Sneathiellaceae; genus Sneathiella; species Sneathiella marina. The sequence goes on from NZ_CP098747.1 coordinate 3,573,215, forward strand.
CACGGCAAAGACAAGAGCAATGCCCGTGCCCAGGGTGGCGATATTGATGGTATCCCAGACCGGTTTCCACAGAACATCCATATAGCTCCATTTGGGCGGCACCATACGGGTCGCCATATCCGCGGCCTGCGTGCCCGCATCCTGCACAAAGAACCAGATTGTCCGCTCGGAAATCAGCTCCCAGCAATAAACAACAATGGCCACACCGATCAGATAACAAAACCAGGTTGCCAGACTGGCAAAGGTGGTGCGGCGTCTCCAGACGGGGCCTTTATCGGTTTCAAGTACCGGCATTACTGCACCCACTTTCTGAGATATCCCGACAGATATTCAAGCCCCATGACAATCACGATAATGATGATCAGAATGGCTGCCGCACTGTCAAACTCATAACGGTCAAAGGAGGTCAGCAAGGTCGCCCCGATACCGCCGCCGCCAACAATACCGACCACCGCGGATTCGCGGAAATTAATATCCAGCCGATACATGGACAGCCCGATCATGCGCGGCATGACTTGCGGCTGCACCGCGTAATTGATCCATTGCAGCCAACTGGCCCCGGTCGAGCGAATGGCTTCCGCCTGCACCGGATCCATATTCTCGATATCTTCCGCCAGCAATTTGGCAAAGAACCCGACGGTGGCGATGGTCAGCGCCAGGAACCCGGCAAAGGGCCCAAACCCGAACAGCTTCACGGCGAAGATTGCCAGAATTATTTCCGGGAAGGTCCGGCTGATAGCAACGATGCCGCGGCACACCAGATAAACCGGCAGCGGGGCCAGATTGCGGGCCGCGCCCAGGCCAACCGGGACCGACAGGGCGATACCGGCAACGGTGGCGATAACCGTCATCCAGATGCTTTCCAGGATGCCATCAAGAATGGACTCCCAGCGACTGGTGAAATCCGGCGGGAAAAACGCCGACAGGAATTTCTGGCCGCGCGGAATGCCCTCGGCAACCCGTCCCCAGTTAACTTCCATGGTGCCAAAGGCCAGCGCCAGATAAATGGCGGCGCCAAACCATAACAAATAGCGCAGCCACGCACGTTTGATCAGCGGCGGTTTTTTCCAGCTGCTGGGATAGGATGTTTTTTCGGAAAGATCGGTCATGCGGATGCCACCGGCTCCGGTGCCTCCTCATCGTTCTCGTCCTCATCCTCGACCTTGCTGATGGTCGCTTCCCAGTCTTCCTCGCCGTAAATCTGGGTCAGGACATCCGGGCCCAGTCCATCGGGCGGACCATCATAAACTATCTCTCCCAGCTGCAGGCCAACAACCCGTTTTGCAAACATCTGGGCCAGTAGAACATCATGAATATTGATAATGGCGGACAGATGCCGCTCCTCGCACAGCTCGCAAATCAGGCGCATGATCTGGCGGGAGGTCTTGGGATCCAGACTGGCCGTCGGCTCATCAACCAACAGCAGCGCCGGATCCTGAATAAGAGCCCGGGCAATCCCCACCCTTTGGCGCTGCCCACCCGAGAGTTCATCGGCGCGCTTGTCGGCCATATGTTTCAGGCCCACACGATCCAGCAGCCGAAAGGCTTCCTGAACATCAGCCGCAGGATATTTACGAAACCAGCTGCGCCAGAACCCCACATAACCCAACCGGCCCGACAGCACATTTTCCATAACCGTCAGACGCTCAACCAGTGCGTATTCCTGAAAGATCATGCCCATGCGGCGACGGGCTTTGCGCAAACCCCGGGCCGACAGCGAGGAGATCACCTCGCCGTCCAGGGTGATCACGCCCTCTGTTGGATCAACCAGTCGGTTGATGCAGCGGATCAGGGTGGATTTACCGGCGCCGCTGGGCCCAATAAGGGCCATCACTTGCCCTTCCGGGATTTCCAGGGTGACTTCTTTAAGGGCCAGATCTCCCGTCTTGTAACGCTTTGATACTGATTTCAAGCTGAGCATAAAGGGTTCCCATACAATCCAAAAAAAACGACCGGGCTCTTCTTTTTGAAAAGCCCGGCGTTTCTACTTCAAACGATGCTTATTTGCAATCGTATGTGACGCCGTTCGCCGCATCGATTTTGCGGATCACATTCCAGTCGGATTTATGATGGATCCCGATAAAGGAACCTTCCTTTTTGAATTCTTCCTGCAACGCGGAACCTTCCCAGTCAAAGGTAAAAAACGCCTGCTTGATTTTCGCGACAACTTCCGGATGCAAATCATGGGCATGGCCATAACCGGTTGTCGGGAAGGTTTGTGATTTATAGATTGTCCGGATGGAAGCTGGATCAATAACCCCGCGATCGATCATGCGTTTCATCACAGAATTGGCAATGGCTGCAGCTTCATAATCCTTGTTGGTAACGCCGAGAACAGAATTGTCATGCTTGCCACTGAAGGCGGTTTTGAAATCTTTATCGGCAACCAGACCGAAATCACTCTTCAAGATAGCGGAAGGTGCCTTAAAGCCGGAATTCGAAGTTGGCGAGGTGAAGGCCAATGTCTTGCCTTTCAAATCATTAGGGGATTTGATCGGGCTGTCCGCAGGCACGATAATTTCCATTTCATAGCCAAAGCTGCCGTCCTTGGACGCCATCATGGCAAAGGGCACCATACCTGCGCAGGAAACGGCCACCGGGTTACCACCGGTGTTCACACCAGCCACATGCAAACGGCCGGAGCGCATGGCTTCATATTGTGCGGCATAGGACTGAACCGGAAAAAACACCACTTTCTTGCCGGTTGTCTCGGCCATATGGTTGATAAAACCGTCCCAGACTTTCGCGTAAACAGCCGGATCTTCAACCGGGGTATAAGAAAAAATGATTGTGTCCGGATCAACCCATTTGCTGTCATCCAGCGGCAAATCGGCCGTCTGGTTATAATCGCGATCGCAATAACGCGCATCCAACGTCCCGCGGTGGCAATCCTCTGCCTGCGCAGGTGCGCCGCCGGCCAGCATTGAAACGGCAAAGACCGCAGCAGCCATCATGCTTAGTAATTTTCCCATGTTCGTCTCCCTCTATTATTCTTTTCTTCCAAGCAACGCCCGAAATGTTCGAGCCCGAATAACTTGAAAGTATTTATCGCCTAAAACGAACTTTATACGAAAGTAAAAGTTTATCTAGGTTTTTATCTGCTGCAACGGTCCGATGGCGTGATATACCTAAAAGAAAAAAGGAATTATACGATGACTGATCTAGATTTCTCCGGCCAGACGGCCCTCATTGTTGGCGGATCCAGTGGGATAGGCAATGGTATCGCCCAAAGCCTGCGGGCCCGCGGGGCCGAGGTTCATATCTGGGGGACACGGGCCAGCGCCGCCGATTATGAAGGTGAGGACGGCTCTGATCTGACTGGATTATCCTATCAGCAAATGGATATCTCTGATTTTGACGCCGTCGCAAATGCCGACGCCGCCTTTGCCAAACTTGATATTCTTGTGCTCTGTCAGGGCACGGTTGTCTATAATCGCGGAGAATTTGAAATGCCGGGCTGGATGAAGGTGATAGATGTCAATCTCAACAGCCTGATGGCCTGTGCGGCGAAATTTCATGACATGCTGCAGCAGACACAGGGCAACATGATTGTCATCAGCTCGACCGCCGGTTACCACGCGACCAAGGGGAATCCGGCTTATAATGCGTCGAAAACCGGAGCGCTGGGCTTCACCCGCACCATGGGACAGGCCTGGGCCAAGGATGGTATCCGGGTCAATGGCGTTGCACCGGGGCTGGTCGATACAAAGCTGACCAAGGTAACGACGGAAAATCCGGACCGCCTGAAAGCCACCACCCAGAGCATTCCCATGCGGCGGCTGGGGACGCCCGACGATATCGCCGGGGCGGTGCTGTACCTGGCCTCGCCGCTGGCCGGTTATGTCACCGGGCAAACCATCGTTGTCGATGGCGGTTTGATCCTGTAACTCCCTGAAATCAAGAAGAAGGAAAATTCCATGGCACGACTTTCAACACTCAGCCGCTCCATTGCCGGAAAAACCGCGCTTGTTACCGGTGCCGCCAGTGGCATGGGCCGGGCGACGGCGCATCTGTTTGCCGATGAAGGCGCCCATGTCGCCGTTGCCGACATAAATGAAGACGGCGTTCAGGCTGTTGTCGAAGAAATCAAGGCGGCCGGGGGCTCGGCCGCGGGCTGGTGCTTTGATGTGGCTGACCTGGGCGAAATAAATACCGCCGTCGACGGTGCTGCCAAGACTTTCGGCGGTCTCGATATTCTGATCAATAACGCCGGTTTTTCCCATCATATGTCCGTGGAAGACGACGCGTTCGAGGAAAACTGGCAGCGGCATATGGATGTTTTGCTCACGGCCCATGTTCGTCTGGTGCGGGCCGCGTTGCCCTATTTAAAAGTCGCCGGTGGTGGCCGCATCGTCAATATTGCCTCGACCGAGGGTCTCGGCGCGACGCCGGAAATAGCCCCTTATACATCGGCCAAACACGGGGTGATCGGCCTGACCCGGTCGCTGGCGGTGGAACTGCCGAAATACGGCATCACGGTCAATTGCATTTGCCCCGGCGCTATTCATACCGGCATCACCTCGCGTATCAAGGATGAGCATAAGGAAATCTTTTCGCGCCGGCGAATCCCCTTGAAACGCTATGGTAATCCCGAAGAAGTCGCCCACGCCACCCTGTCCCTGGTCCTGCCCGCCGCCTCCTATATCAACGGCGTCGCCCTGCCCGTCGATGCCGGCCTGACCATCAAGAACGCGTGAGCCTCCTCAATCCATCCAGTCGGGGAATTTTGCCAGTTCAGTGACGACGCGAATTCTCATTTCCTCGGCGGCGGGGGAGAGCACCCTGTCCGGGCGGGTGATGAGGCCGACGGGGCGGCGGATCGTTGGCTCGATCAGCGGCAGGGTGACAATATTGCTGGTATCGATAACCGGCAAGTAAGAGGACAGGATAACCCCGAGACCGGCGCCAGCAGCGACCAGCGCCGCAGCCGTGGGCACCAGCGCCGGTTCCAGGATGGTATTGACCGTAATGCCATGATCCGCAAGGTCGCGATCAATGCGCTGGCGGGTGCCGGTGTCGCTGGACAACATGACGATTTCCTCATCGCCAATGTCCAGCCAGCGGACAACCTCGTGGCGGGCGAAGCGGTGATCCTTTGCCGCGATCAGCAGGATCTCGTCATCATAGAGCTGCTCGAATTTCAGACCCTGCAGCTCGTCCTGGGACGAGGCGATGGCAAAATCCGCGGCCCCCTCCCGCACTTTATCGATAATCGATTCAAAGATACCATCGTGGATTTGCACGGTGATATCCGGAAATTCACGACGATAGTCGACAATGATCCGTGGCAACTGATTAGCCGCAACGGAGGGAAAAGTGGCAACGGTCACCTTGCCTTTTTTCAGGCTGGCCAGATCGCGCATATGCGCCATGGTCCGGTCCAGATCGACGACTATCTTGCGGGCCCGCGGCAAAAACTCCGCCCCCATTTCAGTGAGCGACACTTCCCGCGTACTGCGGACAAGTAATTTCACACCGACGCTGTCTTCCAGTTGCTGGATCAAAAGGGACAATGTGGGCTGGGTGATGCGCTGTTCCTGCGCCGCCTTGGTGAAATGCAGGTGGCGGGCAACAGCGTCGAAAGCCTTTAAATGCTTGAGGTCCATGATTATTTATACCATTTCTCTATTAATAAGCTCTATTATTCTATTTTACATATGAATTGCCCCTGAGTAAATTATTTTCCACCCATTCAAGAAATCGACATAAGCTGATCACAAATGGGGGAGAGCCGACGTGACCTTTAAACTTGATGATAATCTGCTGCTGCCATTGGGGGGAAATTGGATCCTCGGTGAGGGTGCCGACATGCCCTTGTTCAACCCCGCCGACGGCACGCAGATGGGAAGCTTGAAAACCGCCTCACTGGCGCAAGTCGAGACAACCATCAACGCAGCGAATGAGGCGTTTGTAAATTCCGGCTGGGCGACCCTGAACCCGCATCTTCGCGCCGGTTATCTTTTTGATGCCGCCAATCTGATCCGGCAGCGGGCCGAAAGCCTCGCGTTGCTGCAAACCAAGGAAAACGGCAAGACCCTGACAGAATCCAACGGCCAGGTGACCAGCGCCGCCGGGATCGTCCGCTATTTTGCGGCGGTTTGTGAAAGCCTGACCGACGACATCAATCCGGCGCGCGGGGACTACCTGAGCGCCACACTGCATGAGCCTTACGGTGTGGTCGCCGCCATCACCCCGTGGAATTCGCCGCTGACCATGGCCGCACAGAAAATCGCACCGGCCCTTGCCGCCGGCAACGCGGTGATTTTGAAACCCTCGGAGCTGACATCCGTTGTCTCCCTTGAACTGGCCCGCTGCTTTACGGATGCGGGACTTCCCGACGGGCTGTTGAGTGTGCTGCCCGGCGGCCCCGATGTGGGCAATGCCCTGACAAATCATGCGGATATCCATATGATTTCCTTCACCGGCGGCACCGAAACCGGCCGCCGGATCGCCAAGGCGGTAGCCCCGCGTTTTATCCCGACAATTTTCGAGCTGGGCGGAAAATCCCCCAATATCGTGTTCGCCGACGCGGATCTGGAGGCTGCGGCCAAAGGCGTCACCGCGGCGATTTTCGGATCCGGTGGACAGTCCTGTGTGGCTGGATCACGGCTGTTTGTCGAGGCGGCGATTTACGATGAGTTTATGGACCGGGTCAGAAAGGAAACCGCAAAAATCAATGTCGGTGATCCCATGGACAGCACCAGCAATATTGGCCCCATGGCGTCCTTCGCGCAGCGCGAACGGGTGGAAGAGTACGTCCGGATCGGCCGCGAGGATGGCGGCAAGGTGACCATTGGCGGCGCCCGGCCCGAAGGACCCGAATATGAACACGGGGCCTATTACCTGCCGACCATTATTGAAAACCTGTCCCATAATTCGCGCGTCTGTCAGGAAGAAATATTCGGCAGTGTCCTCTGTGCCCTGCCCTTTGACGATCTGGAGCAGGTGGCCGGAATGGCCGATGAGACCGCCTTTGGCCTGGCCTGCGGTATCTGGTCGAAGGATATAACCATGGCCTGGAATCTCGGTCGCCGCTTACAGGCGGGCAGCGTCTGGATCAACACCTATAAACAACTCAGCATCGCCGCCCCCTTCGGCGGCTACAAGGAAAGCGGCCTCGGCCGGGAAAAGGGCCTGCAGGGCCTGCGCGCCTACCAACAATCAAAAAGCATCTATCTCGGCGGATTTACAAGCTGACGGGATCAAGGAGAAACGACGGAATGGCAAAGATAACCATGGGCTTCATCGGCCTCGGCGTCATGGGAGAACCCATTTGCGCCAATATGACAAAAGCCGGCTTCGGCCCCATGCAGGTTCTGGACCTTAACCCTGAGCCGGTCGCCCGGATGATCGCACTCGGGGCTCATGCAGCCCGGAGTCTTGCCGATCTGGCGAAAGCCTGCGACATTATTTTTCTGTCCCTGCCCGGCGGACCTGAAGTCGAGAAAATAGTCCTCGGAGAGGGCGGGTTGCTGGCAGGCAGCCATGCAGGGCAGGTCATCGTCGATCTGAGCACCTGCCCGGTCACCCTGACCCGCGAGATCCATAAGGCGGCGCAGGAAAAAGGCGTCGAGTTTGCCGACGCGCCGGTCGCCCGCACCCGTCAGGCCGCCATTGACGGCACCCTGAGCATCATGGTTGGCGGTACGCCGCAATTGTTCAAGCGGCTGCAGCCCTATCTGGACGCCGCGGCGGAGGAAATTACCCATTGTGGCGGCATCGGCACCGGCCAGGTCATGAAACTGATGAACAACATGGTGCTGATCCAGTCTGTTGTTGCCCTGTCGGAAGCCTTTGTCACCGCAGAGCGCGCAGGGGTTGATCGCAGCGCACTTGTGGATGTGCTGTCACTGGGCTCCGCCGATAGTTTTGCCCTGCGCAATCACGGAAAAAAGGCCATGGTGCCCAATATATTCCCGGTAAATGCCTTTGCCACGGATTATGCCATCAAGGATATTTCCTATGCGCTGGAGCTGGCGGCGGATATGGGCGTTGACGCCCCGTCGGCAACGCTGGCAAAATCACGGCTGGAGCAATCAAGCCAGAATGGCTTTGGTCAGGAATATTTCCCCGCCGTCATCAATACGGTTTCAGGCACTAGCAAACAGGATTATGACCAACAACTGGAAAAAGAGAATGACTGACATGGAGTATGACGTCATCGTCGTTGGCGCCGGCAATGCCGCATTTTGCGCGGCGTTGAGTGCAGAGGAAAAAGGCGCCCATGTCCTGGTTCTGGAATGTGCCCCGAAAGAGCTAAACGGAGGAAATTCCCGGTTTACGGCGGGGGCGATCCGTTTTGCCTATAATGGGGTGGAAGACTTGAAAAAAGTCATGCCCGACCTGTCGCCGTCGGAAATCGAAAACACCGATTTCGGCACCTATACGGAAGATGAATTTTTCGATGACATGTTCCGCGTCACCCAGTATCGCAGCGATCCGGATTTATGTGAAATTCTGGTCCGGCGCAGTTTCGAAACCATCAACTGGATGCGGGAAAAGGGCGTCCGCTTCGTGCCCATCTATGGCCGCCAGGCCTTTAAGGTCGATGGCAAATTCAAGTTCTGGGGCGGCCTGACGGTTGAATCTGTCGGCGGCGGACCCGGCCTTGTGGATAGCCTGACCGATATCGCCACAGCAAAAGGTATCGATGTCTGGTATAAAGCCCGGGCGTTGGAGCTGATGTTCGATGGCACCAAAATCACCGGTGTGAAAATCCGTAAAAACGGCGAGATGATGGATATCACGGCAAAATCCGTCGTCCTTGCCAGTGGCGGCTTTCAATCGAGCCCGGAAAAACGCACCCGGTATCTGGGCCCCACTTGGGATCTGGCAAAAGTCCGCGGTACCGCATTCAACACGGGCGATGGGGCCGAAATGGCTATTAATATCGGGGCCAGTACCGCCGGTAACTGGTCCGGCTGCCATGCGGTCGGTTGGGACCGGAATGCCCCGGAATTTGGCGATCTTGACGTGGGGGACGGATTCCAGAAGCATTCCTATCCATTTGGCATTCTGGTCAATGCCGAGGGCAACCGCTTTGTCGATGAAGGGGCGGATTTTCGCAACTATACCTATGCCAAATACGGCCGGGAAATCCTTGCGCAGACGGGAAATTTCGCCTGGCAGGTTTTCGATTCCAAAGTCACCCATTTGCTGCGTGACGAATATCGTATCAAGCAGGTCACCAAAGTATCCGCCGATACATTGGAAGAGCTCGCCCAGAAGCTGGAGGGCGTCAATCCCGATCAGTTCCTGAAAACCGTGGTGGAGTATAATAAATCGGTTCAGTCCAACATGCCGTTCAATCCGAATATCAAGGACGGGCGTGGCACCACCGGATTGACGGTTCCCAAATCCAACTGGGCCAACCTTCTGGATGAAGGACCGTTCGAAGCCTATGCGGTGACCTGCGGCATCACCTTCACCTTTGGTGGTTTACGCATCGACACATCGGCCGCCGTTCAAGGCAAGGATTTGTCGTCCATACCGGGATTATTTGCTGCCGGCGAGATTGTTGGCGGTATCTTCTACCATAACTATCCCGGTGGTACGGGCCTGATCAATGGGGCCGTCTTCGGCAAACTTGCCGGGGCGTCAGCTGCCGACTATTGCACTTCGTGATATAATAAAAACAAGGAAATACCTCATGGCCTTTCGCTCCTTCGTCGATCAAAGCATGTTCTATTTTGATCGACCACATACAAATATTCCAGCGCGCAAGATTGGCTGTCTGGCCGATTGGCGGGGTCCTGCGCTGCGGCCGCGACCGGAAGACTGGACCAATATCCTGACGCCATCTGATATCGCGGAGATCGAACAGGCGGTTGATCAGGTCTCTGCTGCCGGATTGGACATTTCCGAAGTGAGCCGCGACAGCTTTTTACTGCCGACATTGTCGACCAAAATTCAGGGCTGGAAATCACAAATCAAGGACGGTCTCGGGTTCGTTCTGGTCAAGGGCCTGCCTGTCGAAGAATGGGGGTTCGAGAAAAGCTCTCTCGCCTATTGGGGTCTGGGTCATCACCTTGGCGTCCCGGGCGCGCAAAACCCCGATAACGAACTGCTTGGTCATGTGATCGATTATTCGGAAGAACGCACCAATCCGCTTGTTCGGCGCTACCGGACCAGCGGCAATATTGATTTTCACTGCGATGCCGCCGATGTGGTAGGTCTGCTTTGTATCAACGCGGCGCGCGCTGGCGGTCAAAGCCGTATTGCCAGTTCCGTTGCCATTTTCAACGCGCTGTTTGATGAAAATCCGGACCTTATTCCCCTATTATTCGAGCCTTTCTTTATAGATCGCCGCGGCGAGGAAAAGCCTGGCGAGAAAGGATATTTCCGGCGGCCGGCCTGCCGCTATGCCGATGGCGAGCTCCGGACCTTTTATCACAGTGAGTATATGCGCTCTGCGGCCCGTTTTATGGACGGCGAGACCCTTGATTCAGGGGTCTCACAGATACTGGATTTTTATGATGATGCCGCGGCCTCGCCGGATTTTCATCTGGATATGTATCTGGAACCGGGCGATATGCAGTTTATCTCCAACCACTCGATCATCCATGCCCGCACAGAGTATCAGGATTACGCGGAGGTGGCGCGCAAAAGACATCTCTTGCGATTGTGGCTCTCTCTCAGTTAAACTCAACCGCGCTCGTCTAGGTTCAGGACCCTAAATAACAAGAAAGAAAAACGATGCGTGACTATGCAAACGGAAAGGTCCGGTCCACGACCGACAATCAGGTGACAACTGTAGTAATCAACCGCGCCGATGTGAAAAACGCCTGCGATGTGGAAACGGTCAAGGGGCTTTATGACGCGTTTCAGGATTTTGAGCAGGATGATGACGCCAAAGCCGCCGTCCTGACAGGGGCTGGAAACAGTTTCTGTGCCGGGGCGGATCTGGCGGAGCTGGCATCGGGCGCCTCCATCGGGTTCAGTTGGGCCGGCACCGACAAAGGCGTCACCCGGCGGCGGTTGAGCAAGCCCGTTATTGCCGCAGTCGAAGGCCATGCCGTGGCGGCCGGGCTGGCGCTGGCTGTCTGGTGTGATATGCGCGTGGCGAGCGACACGGCGGTATTTGGTGTTTTTTGCCGGCGTTTCGGCGGTCCCATGCCCAATGGCTGTACTGTCCGCTTGCCCCGCATCATTGGCGAAAGCCGGGCGCTGGATATGCTGATGACGGGACGCCCGGTTGCCGCCGACGAAGCCCTGCTGTTTGGTTTGGCGGATCGACGGGTGGCAGCAGGAACTGCCCTTGAGGAAGCTCAGGCACTGGCGCAGCAGTTGGCCCGCTTCCCCCAGCTCGCCCTGCTGTCTGATCGGGCATCATCGATCAGTCAATGGGATTTTACGGAAGTTGACGCCATTGATCGTGAAATCGAGGGCAGCAAGCCCGCGTTCGAGCAGCAATTTCAGTCTGGTGCCGGGCGTTTTGTCGGCGGTCAGGGACGCCATGGAGATTTCTCCTGATCGCCTGAGGAGCTAACTCTCGTCTTCTTTTTCCCTGCGAAAAAAGGCGGCAATGCGCGCAGCCGTAATCGGTCCGTCAACAAGGGTCAGGCAAATAACCACACCGACGGCCCCCAAAACCGCATCCATGATAAAGGCCCGGCGGATGCCCTCAACCAGGGTCGGGGCACTGACGACGACCGCCGTATTCAGGCCCAGGCCAATGGCGCCGCCGGCATTCTGGAACATATAGAGTATGGCGCCTGCCAGGCTGGATTGGGACGGATCAACGGAAGTGATGCCCACCGTGGTAATTGACGAGAAGAAAAACCCCAGGCCGACCCCCAGGATCATCATACCCGGAACCAGCCCAACATAGGTTGTTGAGGCATCGAGAAAGGCCAAGATCAATATGCCAAGCGACAGGCAAGCAGAGCCGATGGTCACCATCAGTTTCGGACCAAGCCGGCCATATAACGGGCCAGCGATAAAGGATGTCACAGCGAACATCGCCAATATGGGGAGGAGCCCGACCCCTGCCTGTGCCGCTGAAAACTTCAGGACCTTGACCATGAATTGCGGCAAATAGAAGAGCGAGGCAAAATAGATGACATTAATGGTCAGGATGACCGCAATGGAGGTTTTGAACGCGGAATTCTCCCGGATGGCCTTGGGCACCAGCGCGCCCGGACCGGCACGCCTTTCGACCATAAAGAATGAGCAGATCGCGACCACGGACAGTCCCAGAAGCCCAAAAATAGCCGGGCTGAACCAGCCAAGACCGGCACCGACATCCAACACCAGCAACAGGGCGAACAGGCCGAGCGAGAGGGTAATAATTCCCGGATAGTCAACGGTTTTCTCGATATCTTCCGTCTGGTCTTTCGGCACAACGGACAAGGTGACCAGGATCGCGATAATCGCCACCGGTACATTGATATAGAATATCCAGCGCCAGCTCAGATACTCTGTAAAGACGCCGCCCAGCATCGGGCCCATGGCATTGCCGATGCCGGCAAATCCCAAAATCAGGCCACCGGCCAATGCGGCCTTGTCTTCGGGTACCAGAGAAAAGGTAATACCCAGCATCGCCGGCCAGACCATGGCCCCGCCAATCCCCATGACGCCGCGCGCGACGAGCAACACCCAGACATCCGTCGCCATGGCCCCGATCAGGGAGAACAGCGCGAATATGGTCATGCCGATAAAAAAGATCCGGCGGCGGCCGAACATATCCGCCAACCGGCCTGCGGTGACAACGGAAACGCCAAAAACCAGCACATATCCGGTGATCACCCATTGCGCCGTGGTCACATCAACATGAAAGGTTTTCTCGATTGCCGGCAGGGCGACATTGAGCGCAGTGAAATCATTGCAGATGACCAGCGTCCCCAGCATCATGGCGGCAAGGCCGCTTATCTGGGCTGCTGTCATCTTTTGCGGAACCTTGTCCATGTGATCTCCCTGCCTGGTTGGTGCCAGCCTTAGCTCGGTATCCGGCGACAGATTATCATTCTATTTTTTAATAGGAAAATCCAGAAACAATTTCGCGAGCGGGCAGCCGGGATCAGGCATTTTCCCGGCAGGCGATCATGCGCAGCGGCGTATATTCCACAACAACCTCGCCCTTTTGATTGACGATCTTGTTGCGTGTTCTCACCAGTCCGCGGGTCTTTTTCGACGTCAGGCGGCTTTCGATCACTTCACATTCCACATGGATTGTATCGCCGGCAAAAACCGGGCCCTTGATATCCAGCTCCATATTGAGAAAGGCGAGCCCCGTATGCTGCATGGTGGACTGGACCAGCAGCCCTTCGGCAAAGGTATAAGCCAGCGCGCCAGGCGCCACCCGACCCTTGATATCCGAATGATGCTTCACATATTCCTGATCCGTGAACAGCACTTCCGTCATGCCTGTGCAATTTATGAAATTGACGATATCCGGTTCCGTAACTGTCCGGCCGATGGTCTGAAATTTCCGCCCCAACGGCAGGTCCTCAAAAAAGAACCCTAATCCGATCATTTCCATTTTTTTTCCTTTTTTATTTTTTTTCCATAATACCCGCAGCCGGTATTTTTGCCAACAAAAGCATTACGCCACTTAACGACGCGATGACGGCAAGAATACCATAGGACAGCCAGTAGTGATCAAGATGGCCGACAAGCAGGCCAAAAACCGTCGGAAGGATAAGCACGCCGGAAAACATGGCGCTGGATCCCAGTGCCGTTGCTTCCGTTCGGTATTGTCCGCCATAAACAGCAAATGCCCCATAGGCAATTCCGGTGAACCCGCTGGCCGTGCCCCCTGCAACCGCACTGACAATCAGAATAGCCCAGATGGGCCAGCTGAGTGAAAACTGTCCCGCAGCCAGGGCGGCGCCTGCCATCAGAAAGCCGAGTATGGCCAGCAATTTGATAGCCGATATATATTTGTCGGCGAGCCAGCCCCAAAGAGGGCGGCTTGTCACACCGGCTATTTGATACAAAGCAAGCACCTGTCCGGCGGCAACCAGATCAAGTCCGGTTTCATCGGTTAGATGCAGCGCCATAAAGCCAATAAAACACAGCTGGATCCCGGCATAGCAAAAACAGGCGATGGCCAGCAGCCGAATAACAGGATTATCCCGCAACAGAAACAGCGGTCTTAAGCCCTCCGCCTTGAGAAGTTTATGGGTCGGCGTGCGATCGGCATCCCAGGTGGTGCGATAGTACTGGTACCAGACTATCAGGATAATTGACGGAATGACTTGCACATAGAACGCCATGCGCCAGCCAAATGAAACGGCGAGAACTGGGAGCAACAGCGCTCCCAGCACCCCGCCCAGCGGGACACCGATTTGCCGAATGGAAAAGACCAGGTTCAACACACGCGGGTCCGTGCGCGGGATAAGAAGATGCGTGGAAACCGGTGCCGTCGCCCCGTAACCAGAGCCTAAGACAAACGCACAAAGAGCCAGAGCCGCCACACCGCCGGAACCCGCGATAAGAAGCATGGCAACCACACCCAGCATGACAAACTGCCCGACCCTCACCGCACCGTATTTGACAATAAAATCAGGGGAGAGAACGGCAGAGAAAATACCAATGCCGTACACAGTAGAGACAAAAAAACCAATGAGATTTCCATCGACTTGCAAATCCCGGGCAATCTCAGGCGCCAGTGTCGGGGCGGAAAAGGCCGCCATCGTCGCCAATGTTTGCATCAGCAATGTCAGGATCAACGGTCCATAGGGAATGCCGCTGGCGGGATGGCTTTTTTTCGATATCGGAGGATCTGGTAAGGGCATGAAAGAGGTTAATCTATGTGGATTTCAGCCAGGCCCCTTTTTCTTGTGCCAGAAATTCAACGGTTTCAGGTTGCGCTTCCAGAAGGCGGCCCCATTTTGTGCAGACTTTCGCTAGCCGCTCCGGATGAACACCGAGCTGTGCCATGGCAACACCCCCATTTACACTTTCCCGGTAATCCTTAATCAGTCCATCTTCCAGTATAAACTTGCTCATTCCGTCAATAACCACCCGTTGACCGGCAAATTCGGGCACTGTTGAGGTAAAGGTGGACAGAGACCAGGCATAGGCCAGGTTGCCCTCGCACATGGGGTCAAACATTTCCCACCGATAGTCCTCGCCGGCATCACGATGAAATTGATGTGACATCATATGCGAGATTTCGGCGCGCCCCTGATGATCGCCATAGACATAATCGTGATAAATACCATCCTCCGTAAAGCAGGCGGCAAATGCATCTCCGTCTCCCGCTTCGGCAGCACTGGAAAATTTTTCGAGAAATGCGGCAAAGTCGCGAGTATCCATTTTTATGTCCTTTTTTATTTTGCTCGGCTTGCGTCAAATAAACAGATCTATCCTAATCAAACTGCGCTATGATTTCACAGCGAATGCACGCATATGTCAAAATAATAAAAGCGAACAAAAAAATGACCACATATAAATTCTCCCTTCTTCACTACCATGTCAAAGATGGTATCGCCGAAATCACCCTTGATAATCCGCCTGCCAATGTTATCAACCCGCAAATGACCGATGAATATTTCCAGGCGCTCGACATCGCGAACAATGATTCAGAAGTACGCATTATTCTATTGTCAGGAAAGGGAAAGGGGCTTTCCGGCGGTGTCGACCTCAAGCTTCTTGATACATATGGCCCATCCGAAATGAAAGCCTTCCTCGCCCGTTTCTATGTGGAGATGATTGATAAGGTCCGTTCCTTGAATAAACCGATCATGGCGGCTGTCCATGGTTATGCCATGGAAGGCGCCTGCACACTTGCTTTTGCTTGCGATATGATCATCGCCTCTTCAGACGCCAAATTCGGGTATCCCGGGGTCCCCAATCTTGCAGCACCACCGGGCATGCATGTGTGGCATCTACAACGCCTGATCGGACGGATGAAAGCGGCGGAACTTATTTACACTGGAAAAACCATTTCCGCTGTGGACGCTGATCGACTTGGAATGATCACCCGTGTCGTACCGCCAGAGGATTTGATGTCCGCAAGCCGCGAGTTGGCCCAGGAAGTGGCGGCCATGTCTCCCGTGGGCTTGAAGGCCGCCCGTGAGCTTATCTACCGGATGGAAAATATGGATTTCAAAACTGTTCCGGGGACTGCTCTTGATGCGGTAGCGCTGGCTTTTGCCTCTGATGACAGTAAGGAAGCCCGCCGCGCATTTGTGGAAAAGCGAAAACCGGTCTGGACAGGAAAATAGGCCGGAAATGGTTTTTTTCCGGCCTATCATCATTGAACATATTTTGAGGGTTGTTAGGAGGCGAGAAGCGTCTCCAAACGGCCTTTGATGATATCTTCAGCCTCTCCCATGATCCGGTCGATAAGTTCCTGACAGGTTGGATTGTCATCAATTAGACCTGCGACCATGCCACAGCTCCAGACACCGGCTTCCATATCACCTTCCGTCATTACTTTTGGATAGACACCACCGACGAGTTCCATAATATCCTCGATTTGAGTGTTCGCTCCTTTTTCCCTTTCGATCTCCAGTACTTTTTCAGTAGCACTGTTTTTCAACACCCGTTCCGTGTTGCGCAATGGGCGCATGACCAAGGCTGTGTCCAGCTCTGTTGCCGCAATGATCGCATCTTTTACATTTTGATGAACAGGTGCTTCTTTTGTCGCGATAAAACGGGTGCCCATATTAATGCCATCTGCACCAAGCGCCAAGGAAGCGACCAATTGCTGGGCATTTCCGATCCCGCCAGACGCCACGAAGGGAACCTTTAGTTCCTGCGCCGCCCGCGGTAGCAAAATCATATTTGGAATATCATCTTCGCCGGGATGCCCGCCGCATTCAAATCCATCGACGCTTACAGCATCACAGCCAATCCTCTCGGCTTTTAAGGAATGCCGCACCGACGTGCATTTATGGATGATTTTGATACCTGCCTCTTTCATCTGCGGTAGGTATTTTTCCGGGCTACGGCCCGCAGTCTCAACAATTTTGACGCCGCCCTGGATAATTGCGTCAATATATTCAGGATAAGGAGGTGACGTAAAGCTTGGCAGGAATGTCAGATTCACCCCGAATGGCTTGTCTGTCATATCATTGCATTTCGCTATTTCCTTGGCGAGATCCTCCGGTGTTTTCTGTGTAAGACCCGTAATGATGCCAAGTCCGCCCGCATTGGAGACTGCTGCTGCGAGCTCCGCGAACCCCACGTAATGCATACCGCCCTGGATAATGGGGTGCTGGATGCCAAATAATTTTGTTATTCTTGTTTGCATAGATGCCTCCAATTAGCTACAGTAACCGTAGTTATATGATGTGTTCGAGAGAGCCGCAACTGATATTTTAGAAATTCGCCCCAACCTCAGTGTTTTGATCTGGAATGAGTAGAACTGATTTAACAAAATTCGATTGCAGTGTTGCCCAGACTCTCGATCAGATCGGGGAATGGTGGACGTTGCTCATCCTGCGGGATGCCTTTCACGGGATTAAACGGTTTGATGATTTCCAGACACAGCTTGAAATTTCCCCGACTGTCCTGAGCGCACGCCTTCAATCCCTTACCAGGAATGGTATTCTGGAAAAACGGAAAAGCCGTACGGATGGACGCGCTTTTGAATATGTATTGACCAGGAAAGGATTGGATCTTTATCCCGTTTTACTTTCCTTGATGGCCTGGGGAGATAAGTATGCGCCCAATGGCGATGGCCCGCGCATGGAGCTATTGGACAAGAAAAATATGCGCCCCATACTGCCCGTGGGCGTTCGGTCAGACGATGGCCGCGTTCTCACCGCAAAAGATGTCATTGTCAAACCTGCAAGCGGATCGGATGACCGGATGACCTCTTTAATCAATTATCGAAAGAAGGCCTGAAAATTAAGTGATCCCCTGAGCCCGATTAAGAATGGTTTCGAAATCTGTGTTCGTTGGCAATGAACCATAGGCTCCTGACCAATGATTTCCGAGCCGTGATTCACAAAAAGCGTTTGCCACGGCCGCCGGACTGAACTGAACCAAAAGGGCCGCTTGCCAGGCGAGTGCCATCATTTCAGTCACCCGTCGGGTACGGATTTCCATATGCTCCAGATCCTCAAATTCTGATTTCAAATCCAGGACAAAGGCATCGAGAATTGAATTGCGGCCCAAAGCCTGTTCAATTTCCCCCATAAATGCCGGCATCGCGCGTGGATCCCGATGCATGGCACGCAGGACATCCAGGCAGATTACGTTGCCGGAGCCTTCCCAGATGCTGTTGAGCGGCGCTTCACGATAGAGACGCGGGAGTATGCTTTCCTCCACATAGCCGGGGCCGCCCAGACATTCCAATGCTTCACCAACCAATCCCGGTGCGCGTTTGCAAATCCAGTATTTTCCGATCGCCGTGCCAATACGGGCGAGGGCTTCTTCCGTCTCGTTATTCTCACCCTCACCGATGGCACGCCCCAATCGCAAGAACAGGGCCGTCGCAGCCTCGGATTCGATCGCCAGGTCCGATAACACATTGCGCATTAAGGGCTGCTGGATCAGTTTCTTCTGAAATGCTGTCCGGTGGTTGGCATGATGCAAAGCCTGAACCAGTGCTTGGCGCATCAATCCAGCAGATCCGACGGCGCAGTAATACCGGTTGCCATTGACCATTTCGATTATTGTCCGGACGCCTCGACCCTCCTCTCCCAGCATAACGCCATGGGCTTCCACCAGTTCCATTTCAGTCGAGGCATTTGACTTGTTGCCCATTTTATCTTTGAGCCGCTGGATAAAAAGTCCGTTTCGCGTGCCGTCCGGCCGCCATCTCGGCATGACAAAACAACTTAATCCGTTATCGGTATAGGCCAGCGTCAGAAAGGCATCTGACATGGGCGCAGAGCAGAAAAACTTGTGGCCGGAGAGTATATAGGGTGCCCCGGCTCCTTCTTGCGTTCCCTCCGGACGGGCGCGGGTGGAATTGGCCCGGACATCGGACCCGCCTTGCTTTTCCGTCATGAACATTCCCATGGTCACACTGGTTTTCTCATCCGCCGGAATGTCCCGTTTGTCATATTCCGTGCCCAGCACTCTTGGAAGCCATTCAGCCTCGATGCCCGGTGTCGCCTTCAAGGCCGGAATAACCGAATAGGTCATGGCCATGGGACACAGCACGCCCCCCTCCACCTGATTCAACAGATAATTGAAAGCACCATGGGCAACATGGTTGCCCTCGCGGTTGTTATTCCAGGCAAAGGTTGGCACATCATTACGGATGGCAAGATCCATAAGATCATGATAGGCCGGGTGGAATTCCACCTGGTTTATGCGCATGCCGTTGCGGTCGAATGCGCGCAGGACGGGAGGATTTTGATTGGCCTGGTTTGCCAGCTCAACTGTTGCCTCCAGCCCGGCTTCCCGGCCAAATTCCGACAGCTTTTGCTCTGCCCAAGCGGCACCGTTGCGAGCAATGCCTTCGCGTAACGCCAGATCCGTTACAAATAAATCCTGATCGCCTATTGCCGGCGGCATATTTGTGACTTCATGGGTCGGAAGGCTTGAAATTGGGCTGCGCGCACTCATGGCAAACTCCTTTTATTAAGAGTGTTTTCCCTGCATTATATATTCCTGATAATATGGAGGACAAGCAACAACTATAGCACCCACCCTAGATTACTATTATGATGGATGTTGACCTCCATCCCACTTATTCACTGTTTTTCAGAGTCAGAGAAATCGAAGCAAATGAACGAGACCATAATTGAAGGCGTGATCGCCGCAGTTCCCACCCCTTTTCTCGACGACGGTACGCCGGATCTTGAAAGATTTATCGACCATTGTCGCTGGGCCTTTGCCAATGGTGCAGACGGCCTGAATGTTCTCGGCACTACGGGCGAAGCCAACTCTCAAAACACAAAGGCCCGCAAACAAATTATGAAGGCGGCCGCGGAAAATCTGGACCCGGCAAAACTTATGGTCGGTACAGCTACGCCTGATCTGGAAACCACGGTCGAGCTTACAAGATATGCTAGTGATCTCGGGTACCCCGTCGCACTCGTCCTCCCGCCCTATTACTACAAACCGGTCACCGATAACGGCTTGTTCGGCTGGTTTGAGGATCTGGACCGCAGATTGGGCTCATCCTCCATAGAATTGTATCTTTATAATTTTCCGGCATTGACCGGCATTGGCTTTCCCCTCGATCTAATTGCCCGACTGGCGAAGGAACTAAAAGGCCGCGTAACGGGAATAAAGGATTCAAGTGCAGACCTCCCTTATTGCCGTGACATCGTTGAAAAAATTCCCGGCTTCAAGGTTTTTCCCAGCAGCGAGACTTGTTTGGGCGCGGCGCGAAGTGACGGATTTGCCGGATGCATCTCGGCGTCCGTCAATGTTACCGCCCCCCTCGCGCAAAAGCTTTGGCAGGCCAGCGCCGGGACGGCGGATGCCGAGACTTTACAGAGCATTGTTTCACTCCGCACTCAAATCGCCAGTGTCCCGCTTATCGCCGCTGTGAAGTATTTGATTTCCCAACGCGAAAAATCTCCGCAGTGGGAAGCTGTGCGGCTGCCTCAGGAAACATTAAACAACAACCAGAAAGACGCCCTCTCTGAAGCCGCGTCCCGTCTTGGATATGTTTAGTTCAAGCGCTCCAGACAACCTCATGCTTGACCGTATAAGGGCCCAGTTTATCCTTGATTTCTGCCCGAAGTGACGCTTCATCGCCACCTTTGACGGCAACAGTTGCCAATGTTCCATGAAGATTACTGTTCGAGACTGACACAGAAATGTCCGCCTCGGATCGTAACGGTTCCATTTCCGCGCTAAAGACGGCTTCAACTGCTTGCTGGCGAAGCGCCGGCTTGAATATTTTACCAACACCGGTCAAGGGCATCACATCGATGATATGAAGATCGGCAGGGTTGGCGGCCCGTTCCGGAATACGCTCCCGCGCAAAATCCTGCAGTTCTTCCGCCGTCGCTGACATATCAGGCTTGAGCTGCACGAAGGCAATGGGCATCTCGCCGGTGTAGTTATCAGGGCGGCCGATGGCTGCAGCCAGTTCAACTGCTGGATGCTCATGCAAGGCTTCTTCAATGATGGAGGGATCAATATTATGGCCGCTTCGAATGATCAGGTCTTTCGCCCGTCCGGTCAGCCATAAATATCCATCGGCATCAATCCGCCCCAAGTCCCCGGAAATCAACCAGCCTTCATTGGTAAAAGCATTGGCATTATATTCCTCCTGGACATAACCCGGCATGACGCAGATGCCTTTCATGACAATGATTCCGATTTCATCTACGCCAGCGTCTCGCGTCACGTTATTGTTTTCGTCCAGCATAACCGCTTTGATATCAACAAACGGCAATCGCGTGCCAACGGATCCGAAGCGCGGTTCGCCATGTGGCGGCTGCATGGTGGTAAAGGATGTTACTTCCGTCATGCCGTAGCCTTCGAGCATATTGACACCGGATAGATCCGAAATCGCCTTCAAGACTTCTACAGGCGCCGCCGAGCCACCTGTGAGGCCAACACGTAGGGTACTGATATTCGCGTCACCTACGGGGATATTGAGCAACGCAGAAAGCATTGTGGGAACTGCTCCCAAAATGGTAATCCCGTATTTTTCTACAAGCCGCCAATAATTGCCAATGACAAGCGGATCCCGAAAACCCATCGGGCTCGCGATCACAAGTTTCCCGCCATTCAACAGAGGCACCAAACCGGCCACTATGGATCCGCTGATGTGAAACAACGGCAAACCAGCCAGCAAACTGTCTTCTGTTGAATATGTCATGCCGAAGCCCGTCGAGGCAATTTGCGAAAGCTGCATTCTATTCGTATGCGGCGCAAGTTTTGGGACGCCCGTTGTGCCGCCTGTATGATAATAACCAACGACTTCATCCATGCCCCGGTCAAGCGCACCCTCCGGTGTTGTCGCCTCCTGTACGGCCATAGATTGATCAAAGGGCTTGATCTTTTCGCCATCACATTCATCGCCACCGCCAAGGACAAACACAGCCTTCAGGCTTGGCATATGCTCGATAACATAAGCTGCTTTTTCCCACAGCTCTGGACTTAATGCACGCCCCGTAGCAACCAAGACAGTAGCATTCGCCGCCTTGGCAATGCCCAGGATATGTTCCGGCTCCAGCATGGGGTTCACAGCATTTACAATCCCGACTGCTTCCGCCCCCAACATCGTGAAAATTGCCTGCGGGCAAAGCGGCAATAAATAGGTGACTGTCTCGTCAGGCTGAAGTCCCGCAGATTTGAACAAATGCGCAGTTTGATTGACGCGTCCCAACAGCTGGCTGTATGAAATTGTTACGCCATCTGCCATCGGATCACCCGGAGGAGCCGCAACAAGTGCGGGTTTGTCTGGCACAGCGGCAACAGTGTCGCAAAATGCCTGATAAATATTTTGATAAGGCACCCAGTCTTCAATGGCCGTTGCTTCAAATTTTTCAACATCGGACAAGCCGGCAAAAGACGCGGTAAATTTATTGAGCGTTGCAGTCATGAATTCCTCCCAAAGACGCATAATTCTTTTTGATTATGTCTGCCTATATTTTTTCCCTGAAAGGCATGATGTCAGAATAAATTCGACGCACAACCAAAAACTTGAAATATTTATCGTGCCAAAAGAGTACGGTACCACTCTTCATGGTTTCCTGCATGGTTGGCCATACCGGGTTTAGTCAGGCATCCGCGGGGTTTGATGTAACTATCTATTCGGCGTTGCGGCTTTTCGTGCCAGCCGATATTAAAAGCGGACATTTTCGGATGAAAATACAGGCTACCATATGGAAGATGGTCATGTATCCACCAAGCGAGCGAACGCCAGTCTTCCCCCTTGGCATATCGATCTGCAAACCATGGAATGACAATGCAAGCCATTGCACCGTAGTGACCATTTTTGTCGAGACGATCCCAAACATGCCGTGACCCCGCACGCCTGTTATGGGCGCAATTAAGATCATTCTTATTCCCAAACGCATTCAATTTTGCGCAACGATAAGCACCGCGAATGCGAACAGGACCGAAAGCATCCTGTAACGGCTCCAGCAACTGGGTCGCCAGTTGCTCACCGGCCTTTATGGCGAGATCCGGATCGTCCGGGATATTCGGAATACGGTAGAAACTCCCAATTTCGGAATGCAGAAAGTCACGCATAAAAAAAGATTTGGACAGACGGACTCTGCCTAAATTCTCCAGGCCGGTCATGGACTTAGGTGATTTCATCGGCGTTCCTTTGAAAACTTATTCACTAATACGATTGGTAAATTCCGTCGCTGCATCAGCCATCGTCATAAAAACGGCCCCGCCGGCGATCAAGGAACGGATCAATTCTTCAAGCATCAGCATGCGGTGCCCGCGTCCAATACAAAAGGGATGACAAGTATATGTCAAAACACCCCAATCCATCTTGCGCCTTAGATATTCAAAATCACCCAGCCAATTATTGAGAACATCCTCCGTTGACCGCAAACCGGGCAGCACAGACGTTTTTGATCGAACATATTCGAAATGCGGAAAATCATCTGTTGACCAGCTGATGGGCATTTCGATCAATTGGGAAGGAGGCCCGAAATCCACACGGGCGTCAGGATGAATGACATCGCCTGTTCGCGCAAAATACGGCGTATAGTCGTTCCCCATCATACTACTGTCATATTTAAACCCCTGCTCAAGCAAAAGATCCACGCTATGCGCACTCAAATCCCAGGAGGGTGATCTGTATCCAATTGCTTTGCGGCCACAGAGGCGCTCAATGGCTTCATTTCCCAGAGCCAATTGATCCTGTTCTTCTGCAAATGACAAACTTGCGGGTGGTATGTGTGACCAACCGTGATGCCCAATTTCATGCCCAGCCTCGGCGATCATCCCGGATGTCCGAGGATAGCTTTCGATGGTAACACCAGGAACGAACCATGTAGCTGGGATGTCATACTCTTTAAGTAAATCTAGAACACGTTCCGTACCGACTTCACCAAATTCCCCTCGGGACATTAATGTCGGTGTCGTTCGGCCATTGACAATCCAGCTCGAGACAGCATCATAGTCAAAACTCAGACAAACAATATGGCGGCGCATTATAGTCTCCTATCACGGGCATTTTCTCTATTCATGATGCTCCAATAACAAGAACAGGCTACTCTTCATCGGGCAAGGCTGCAACAAGCGTGCACTACTGCAAATAACGACAGATTATGGAGCAAAAAATGTCCTTTTCGAAGATTGCTGTTCTGGGCTTGGGAAATGTCGGTTCTCTTGCCGCTACTTTATTGTATGAAGCTGGCTTCGAGGTCGTTGGAATTGATAGCCGCAAGCTACGGACAAAAATTTCCTTTGAAACCCAAGCCCATGACATTGCGGATGTTTCGCTGTTGCCGGAAATTCTTCGGCCATTTGAAGCTGTCTTATCCTGCCTGCCCTATTTTTTGAATATTGATGTGGCGCGAACCGCGCACCAGCTTGGAATTCACTATTTTGACCTGACAGAAGATGTTGCAACAACCCAGGCCGTTCTCGATCTCAGTAAAACGGCAACCACCGTAATGGCACCACAATGTGGACTAGCGCCTGGGTTTGTCGGCATTGTCGGTGCGAACCTTGCTGAACAATTCGACACGGTTCGCACCATTCGCCTGCGTATCGGTGCGCTCCCTCAAAACCCGACGGGATTGCTGGGCTATGCTTTTAACTGGTCTCCTGAAGGGGTGGTCAATGAATATTTAAATGACTGTGAAGTCATCGAAGAAGGGCAACGAAAATGGGTATCCCCCATGGAGTGGGTGGAAACCATCTTGATTGATGGAAAAAAACTCGAAGCATTTACCACCTCCGGAGGGCTTGGCACCATGTGTGAAACCTATGACGGCAAAGTGGAAAACCTGGATTACAAGACCATGCGCTATCCAGGTCACGTGAAGCTGATGAATTTCTTTTTTCACGAGTTGTTGATGCGCGAGAACCGTGAACAGGCCGGAACGATCCTGACCCACGCAAAACCGAGGGTCGACGATGATGTGGTCTATGCTCATATTTCGGCAGAAGGTGAAATACAGGGCCGTCTGCAGCGTAAGGAGTATGTCCGTAGCTATTACCCCATAAAAATGGCCGGTCAAAGCTGGACCGCCATCGCCTGGACAACGGCGGCATCAGTATGCGGTGTCATTGAAATGGTCCGTAAGGGTTCGTTGCCTGCTCAGGGGTTTATCAAGCAGGAAAAGATCCCTCTTCCCGCCTTTTTGGAAACAACAACAGGAAGCCTGTTTGAAACAGCTGCTAAGGAAAGCCGACAAATACTGGTCGGACATGACCTCCAACCAAAGAAAGCCTGAGAATGAGTTTTACCGGATTAAATGCGCTGACTTTTGGGTCTGCGACCATTGATGTGATCGCGATCGTCCCCGATGAAGACATCGAGCGCATCACAATGACCAATGCCACTTCGTCCTTTCTTTTACTTGAGGAAGGTCGAAAAATAGATGTTAGTTCAATTAAGTCTTCAGTCGGTGGAGGCGGCACCAACGCAGGCGTGGCGCTGGCGCGCCTTGGTTTCTCCACCAGTACCTTTGTGCGGACCGGTGATGATCTTGAAGGCAAGGAAATCGTCGAAAGACTGAGTGTCGAGGGGATAAAGACTGACCTCATCATTCAGGATGCCGAAATGCCGACAGGCAAGGCGATCATGGTCACGTCCCATGTCTGTAATCCGACAATTTTTACGAACAGGGGCGCCAACACAACATTGATAGAAAGTGAAATCGACCCGGCAATATTTGCTGATCGCCATCTCGTTTACATTGCCAGTCTATCCGGTAATTCGGCGGCCTGCCTTACGCATATCGTTCAAGCCGCTAAAGAATCCGGCGCCTTCGTTGCCACTAATCCCGGGATTAGACAGCTCACCTATTGGGCGGGTGACATGATCGAAGCCTTGCCCTTTGTAGATTTGATTTCAGTTAATGCGGTGGAAGCCGAACAATTGGCGCTAACCCTACTCCCCAAAGGCAATCGCGTACATGCTATCCCGGATCATGCCGGGGGTCCTGTTCTGCTGCATAAAGGACTGGCGGGCCGCTCGCTTGAAGTGTTTGTGGCGGAAGTTTGTAAATTGGGACCGAAAATAGTCTTGATTACAAATGGCGCAGAAGGTGCCTATGCCGGGACAAAAGATGGCATTGAATTCTATCCTGCCGGTAAGGCGGAAGTTGGGAATACAGCAGGTGCAGGAGATTCTTTTGCGACAACATTCTCCGCGTTCGCATCCGTTGGTTCAGATATCGTCACTTGCCTCAAGGCGGCATCTGCAAATGCGTTATCCGTCATCGCTGCACCTGATACCCACTCCGGCCTATTGACCGGGGACGCTGTAAAACGGGCCATTGAATAAAAAATACACGAAATAGCGACGAGACCGTTTATATTGAGTAAATTGCTGCACGAATGAAGGATGATAATATGGAGTTTGGAGGAATATTTGGGCTGATTATTCTAGCCTTGGATATCTATGCCATCGTGAAAATATTCCAAAGTAGCGCTTCTACGGGCGCAAAAGTACTTTGGATATTGTTGGTTCTTATCTTACCGGTGCTTGGACTTATCATCTGGTTTTTCGCCGGACCAAAAGACGGCTAACCGACCTCAAATTTTGAACCATAATTCCTGATGCAGCTATCGGTATTGTCGACTGGACCGTCCCGCGCAATTGCAATAGACTTCTCCTTCGCTTGCAAAAAGGAGAAAAATAATGAGCGGACAACAGTCTGGGCCATATACCTTAATCGGATCAAACGGCTCCCCCTATTCGCTAAAGATGAGAGCATTGATGCGATATCGACGGTTGCCCTTCAATTGGGTATTGCGGACGACACGCAATCGGGCTGAATTTGAGGCCGTCAAGCCGGCTCTGGTACCCGTTTTGAAACTCCCTGAAGATGGCAGTCTGCATATTGACAGCACGCCTCTTATCTATCGGCTAGAAGACCGTCACCCGGACGCCCGCTCCGTGATCCCAAAGAACAAAGCACATGCTTTCTTGTCTCACCTGATTGAAGATATGGCGGACGAATGGTGCACAAAAATGATGTTTCATTATCGATGGACATATGATGCGGATATTCATTACGCGAGCTACTGGATCGCGGACGACAGCTTCCCTGATGATGTGGGAGAAAAACGCGACTCAATGGCTAAAAGCTTCGCCGAACGCCAGATCGGGCGTATGCCTCTCGTAGGTTGCACACCGGAAAATGCACCGGTTATCGAAACAGGATATCAACGTATCCTCTCGCTCCTTGAAACCCATGTCGGACAATATGAGTTCCTGTTTGGCACCCGTCCCTCTATTGGTGACTTCGGGCTTTACGGTCAGTTGAGAGTATTGGCCACAGATCCAACGCCGTTATCCATTATCAGGGCTATTGCCCAACGGACCGAGAGCTGGTTGCGACAAATGGATGATGCTTCTGGTATTGAAGGTGATTGGGCTGCAAAAGATACTCTGCCCGCTGCCACACAGGGCCTGTTGGAGTTTGCGGGCTATGTCTACCTTCCTTTTCTCGCAGCAAATGCACAAGCCATATCCAAGGGCCAGGATAGTTTCAGCCTGACTTTGTTGGATCATCCCTACAGTCAAGGCGTATTCCCGTATCAGGTGAAATGCTTGCAGGATCTTAAAAGACGTTATAATGAATTGTCAGAAGAAAATAGAGCCACCGTCGATCATTATTTAGGCGGAACCGGTGCTCTTGAAATTCTAGCATCGAACTAAGCCTTTGAAACCAGGAACCTATTATGTTTCGTAAGATATTGAAGCCTCTTATCGCGATTTTCGGTATAGCTCTAGTCGGTCTCGCCATCTTGAGATTTACACCTCTATGGGAAAATGTCTTACCCGCTGGCGACACCACGAAAACGGATTTCGCAACAGTGACGCCGGCAGATAGCCCAAATTGGTTTTTAGTCTGCCCGCCCGATTATTGCCTAAAATCAAAACCCAGCCTTGTCGCTCCTGATTTCCCATTCAGTCCCAAAAAACTACATGCGGCCCTACAAAGCCTTATCAAAGAGCAATCCGACATCAAGATATTGTCGGAAACAAGCACAACCTTTGAACTTGTAGTCAGGACAAAGTGGGTGGGCTGGCCTGATCATGTCTCTATCCAGATTTTACCCGCAAGCGTTAGTGGCAGTACGCTTGCCATTTACAGCCGTTCAAATTACGGGCGATCGGATTTTGATGTCAATCGCGATCGGATCGAAGGCTGGCTTTTACGTTTAACTGAAATGAACTAATTTTCTGCGGCTTGAAAAATGATACCAATTACCGCTAGCATTTCCCTTGATGAAGATGAAATTCAGGAAAGTTTCATTCGCTCTTCCGGACCAGGCGGTCAAAATGTTAACAAAGTAGAAACGGCCGTACAAATCCGATTTGACGCGCGGCATAGCCCAAACCTGTCGGCAGCGGTTATCCATCGATTGACGAAAATCGCCGGTCAAAAAATGACCAAGGAGGGTGTCCTGATATTGACGGCCAGCGAACATCGTAGCCAGGACCGCAACCGAAAAGCAGCTGTTGAAAGGTTGGCGGAAATGATCCGAGAAGCTTGCATAGTGCCTAAATATCGTCGACCGACCAAACCGACTTATTCTTCAAAACTAAAACGCCTGGAGAAAAAGCAGCGACGGGGGAATGTAAAAAAGACACGCGGCAAAGTGCAGTTTGATTAACCCTGCGCCCCTGACTTGGCGGGCCGCGACCGACGATTTGAAGGCCGGCCTTTGCGTTGCGCGCCACTTCCCGGTTTGGCACTATTGGATTTGGGTTGATTGATACGCCGGTTCGGTTTGTGTTTACCCGAATTTGAGCGCCGGTTTCGGTTATTGGGCCGGTCCGTGGTTCCGCTGTCATCTTTTTCCGCCAATGGCGCGATCCCTTCGCTGTGAAAAGGATGGTCTTCCATAAGCGGTAACTGCTTTCGGATGGTCTTTTCGATATCTCGCAAATAACTGCGCTCGTCATGATCCACAAAGGAGAGAGAGACGCCCGCCGCTCCCGCACGAGCCGTTCGACCGATGCGATGCACATAGCTTTCAGGCTCGTTCGGGATTTCGTAATTGATCACATGGCTAACGTCATTTACATCTATGCCCCGGGCCGCGACGTCTGTGGCAACCAGCGCCCGAATATCGCCGGTTCGAAATTCGTTCAAGGCTTTCTGACGGGCATTCTGGGATTTATTGCCATGGATTGCGCCGGACGAAATACCTAATTGCTCAAGCTGCCGGGAAACACGGTTCGCACCATGCTTGGTCCGGGTAAAGATCAAAACGCGTTTCAACGCCTCATCTTTAAGTAAATGTGCCAACAATTGACGCTTGCGGCCTTTTGGAACCATCAGGACATGCTGGTCCACTTTTTCCGCAGTCGTCGCGGTTGGCGCAACTTGTATTCGCACCGGGTCTTTTAAAATACTGGCGGCAAGACCTTCAACGGATTTCGGCATTGTTGCCGAGAAAAGAACTGTCTGCCGATCTTTAGGCAAGCGATCGATGATTTTCCGTATATCGCGGATAAAACCCATATCAAGCATCCGGTCGGCTTCATCCAATACCAAAAATTCAACAGACTGTAAGTTGATATGCTTTTGGTTCATTAAATCGAGCAGTCGGCCCGGCGTTGCGACAAGAATATCAGCGCCGGAAAGCATGGCTTTTACTTGCGACTTGGGAGATGCGCCCCCGTAAACCAGCGCCATGCGCAAATGCAGATATTTGGTATAACCCTTGATGTTCTCCGCTATCTGGACTGCCAATTCCCTGGTCGGGGCAAGGATGAGAGACCGTGCTTCCTTCGGGTTACGCTTGCCTTCATCTTTCAATAGCTTCTGGATGATAGGAAGTGAAAAGGCGGCAGTCTTACCGGTTCCGGTCTGTGCCAACCCGACCAGATCTTTCCCTTCGAGAATATTCGGGATAGCCTGGCTCTGGATTGGGGTCATCTCTTCATAACCACCCTCCTGCACAGCACGCAGGACGGATTGGTTAAGTCCGGAATCCGAAAATTTACTCATCATGTTTACTTTCTAGCTCTTCATCAGCGCTGCCAATGGAAATGGAATGGCTGCCGGCACCCTTGGCTACCTGTTTCGCACGCCTGTTCCTATATGAGCTGGACTTGTATCGTAATCGAGCCGCATGTCAACATGCGACCCGAAATGTTAACGCAGAATGAGATTAGTCACACACTATTTTCAGGGGTCTCAGCCCGTGCGCATTTTCTGTACGAAGCCGATTATCTCAGATTTCAAGCTAGACGTATCACTCGCCAGGGCATCTGATTGTTGAACGAAATCAGCTGCCGCACTGTCACTTCGGATTGTCACATTCTTAATGTCGGAGACATCGGATTTCACTTGTTGGGTACTTTCATAGGCCCGTTTGATACTTCCGGAAATATCTCCGGTTACCGCTGTCTGTTCTTCGATAGCTGAGGCGATGGAGGTTGTTGCCTCACTAATTTGATTTACCGTTTCATGAATTGTTTGAATCTCAGATGCGGCTTGATTACTGACTTGTTGGATACTGCCAACTTTACCCGTTATTTCTTCGGTTGCTCGTGCCGTCTGTGTCGCCAAATTTTTAACTTCGGATGCAACAACCGCAAAACCCTTGCCGGCTTCACCGGCGCGCGCAGCCTCAATCGTAGCATTCAGCGCAAGGAGATTGGTCTGTTCAGCAATGTCATTGATCAGATTGACAACTTCCGAGATTTCCTCTGCCGCCACGGTAAGATCGCCCATGGTTGCGGTCGTGGATTTGGCCCTGTTTGCCGCATCCTTGGCCACAGTGCTGGATTGCCCGATCTGTTGAGAAATTTCGCGAATTGAGTTCCCCATCTCTTCGGTGGCGGAATTCACAGATTGTACGCTTTCTGACATCTGCTCGGTTGCCTGAGTTGTTGTCTCCGTTTTATCACCTACTTCATGGGACAATACCTTCATCTGGTCAGCCAATGCCGCCAAGGCACTGGATTTTTCAGATACAAGGTCTACGATGCCTGAAATTGAAGTTTCAAATTCCTGCGCCATTTCATCCCGCTGCTGTTTGACTTGCAATTCGTTCACGGATTCCAGCTCGGATTTCTCTGCTGCCATTTTATCAGCCTCAGATTTTGCCATAACGGCTTCTTCTTGGGCAGCGGCGGCCACACGGCTTGCTTCTAGCGCCTTCTCTTTTTCTTCTTCAGCATTCCGTACCGCATTTTCAGCTGTTTCCACCGCCAGTTCGGAGGAGGCAAATGCTTCAGACAAACGGTAGGTAAGCCAAATCAGGGTTCCTGTTTCCAAGATCACTACCGTTGCATGGAGGACTACTCGCCAGAAATCTGCCCCGCTTGGAAATACTGCGGCTGGATAGACAAAATTCAAAACCAAATGGTGTGTTGCGACGGTTGCGGCTGCTATTAAAATGGCTTTCCAGTCACATAGCGCCGCAATAATTGCAAGCGCTGCGAAAAAATACATATGAACATCGATTTGCCATGGATGGCCGGCGAAGGCATAAACCAGCAACGAAACCTGAACCATATATGAGACAGCAGCCAGATAACGGAAAAGGGCTTCTCGTTTTGCCATGAGCCATGCTGCCGTCGGCAATGCTGCAAATATGGCACTTCCGGCCAATAGTGTAATCCAATCAGCCCCCAGCAAATAGGCACTGACAGATATCACCACAACATGGATCCATAGGAGAAAAAGAATGATCTTGGAGATCGTTGATCTCAGGGTATCCAGCGTTCTCATTACGTATTTCCAATCATTGTTGTATTGTTTTTCCGCGTAGATGTAAGGCATCCACCTGCAAATATGGCGTCCAGAACCAGCCAGGCACCGACGTCATATATTTTCTCAATTTGATTTGAGTGCGTGAGGTTAAGAACCATAATGCTCTCAATCGCCCCAATTCGTTGAAACTTGATTTCTAAGGGTGCCAGTTGCCGGACAATGTCACCAGCGGACAAGGTGGGGTTAAAGACGACAGCTACTTCTCGGCTGTCCTTACCGGGCGCAAAATGAAGGGAAAAAAGAAAAGCGAAACTACAGGCCATCAATAGAATGGCCAAGAAAACGGCATATCTTTCATCTTGTGTATTGTTGCTGCGCACACTTGCTCACTAATCAAGAATTTAAACTTTCTCAATTTTAGGCCATATTTTATTTATTTTACGTTAAACCAGCGTGCGAAAAATCGATGTCAATTTTATACTGAAATACAAGTCAATAACTTGCTCTCGCCAAAGGTGCCGGTATAGTGATCCTGAAAGCCACAATAAAAATAAAAATCAGGAATTTTACATATGCGCGCGATCATCGTACGAAATTACGGTCCCTATCAAGAGGAAGCCAAATTAGAGACTGTCCCTAAACCTGAAGCGCCGGGCACCGGTGAAGTACTGATCCGCAACAAGACTGCAGGTGTAAGTTTCGCAACCTCCCTGAATATTGCCGGGAAATATCAACGAAAACCGCCCCTTCCCTTTGTTCCCGGCACTGAAGTCGGTGGCATTGTTGAAGCTGTTGGTCCTAACGTCAGCCGTGTTGCCGTTGGAGATCACGTGATGTGCAGTGTGGACAGTGGCGGCATGTCCGGCTTCAACGTCACCTCCGAGTTTTCGTGTCACAAAATTCCCATCGAAATGAGTTTTGCTGCCGGATCAATGCTCATAACCTCTTACACAACTTCCTATGGCGCATTGGTCCGACGCGCCAACCTGAAAGCCGGGGAAATACTTCTGGTTCACGGTGCCGCTGGAGCGGTCGGGCTCGCTGCAGTTGAGATCGGAAAGGCGGTTGGCGCGATTGTAATTGCTGTTGCCGGCGGGGAAAAGCATTGCCAGGCCGCCCAGCGCCACGGAGCCGATCATATCATCGATCATCGACAATCGAATTTTCGCGATGTTGTTATGGAAATCACGAATGGACGCGGAGTTGATGTTGTTTACGACAGTATTGGCGGAGAGGTCACACATCAATCAATACGGGCAATGGCCTGGGAAGGTCGCTTGCTAACCATTGGATATGCTTGCGGCGAAATTCCCCAAATTCCTGCGAATATGCTGTTACTTAAAAATATTTCCGCCATGGGGTTTAATCTGGGCCATTTCTTTGGCTGGTCGCCAGGAGGCAGTCGCGAACAGCATATCGACGTTCTGGACGAAATGGTTGCAGGCGTTTTAAAGCTTCACGCCGACGGTAAAATCAATCCAGAAATCGGAGCAGAATTCTCACTTTCGGATTTCAGGCAAGCCATGGATGCCGTCATCGACCGAAAAGTCGACGGTAAATGTGTCATCATGATTGAGAGTGAAGACTACTGACCGCAAACCTTATTCGCGGAGGAAACATGCGTATAAATTTGTCTATGGATAGAAAAGAAGAGATAGCGGGTGCATTATCGGGATTTTACCGGGAACAATTCGACGAGGAACTTAGTGAATATCGGGCAATGACGATTGTTGAGTTTATGCTGCAACGTATTGGACCATCGCAATATAATCAGGCCGTCACGGACGTCCGTAAATTTCTGGCTGAAAAGGTTGAGGAACTGGATACTGAATTCTACGAACCGGAAAATCCGTAGGTAATAAAGCTTTGGAATTGGCGGAAGATATTTTTTTGAATTGCTTCTCGTCTTCCAACCCCCATAACAACAAAAAATGAAAGGGATCAAAATGACATACGAGCATATAGCATTCGAAATACACGAGGGTGTCGCAACAGTGACACTCAACCGGCCGGACAAGCTAAATGCCTGGACGCGGCTAATGGAACGGGAAGTTCGCGATGCCATGGAACAGTCGGAACAGGATGATGCGGTCCGTGTCATTATTTTGACAGGCTCAGGCCGGGGGTTTTGCGCCGGAGCGGACATGGATTTGCTGAGCGGTATTGAAGACGGGTCTGAAAAACGAGAGCCTGGCGCTGTTTATGGAACCCGTCCTTACAATGTGGCTGTTCCTGCGGACTATCAAACCCAATATTCTTATTTTCCATCTCTCAGCAAACCTGTAATTGCTGCAATTAACGGTCCTGCGGCTGGTCTTGGCATGGTCGTGTCGCTGTATTGTGACATGCGGTTCGCCAGCCGGGATGCCATTTTTATGACGGCCTTCGCAAAGCGCGGATTAATCGCCGAACACGGAATTTCCTGGATGCTTCCGCGTTTAATCGGCCATTCGGCCGCTCTCGATCTTCTACTTTCGTCCCGTAAAGTAACCGCGGAAGAAGCATTACAGCTTGGCTTGGTTAATCAGGTCCATGAAGCCGATTCCCTGTTACCCGCCGTGCAAGCCTATGCGAAAGATCTCGCGACAAACGTGTCTCCTCGCTCCATGGCCGTGATGAAGCGGCAGGTCTACAATGCGCAGTTCCAATCTTTAAATGAAGCAGTAGCCATTGGAAATGAGGAAATGCTCAAGAGTTTTTCGAGTGAGGATTTCAAAGAAGGTGTCGCTCATTTCGTTGAAAAACGGGCCCCAAATTTTTCCGGTCGATAACCGCCAGATCCGAAGGAGTCCGATTTTTTTTCAATCAGCCGTGACGACGCTGTATGCCGGACAGAAATCCTTTGATTTGTTTTTGCATCTCGTGAAAATCTTCAACCATACTATTGGCTGCCGATTGTTGATTAGCCGCGGCCCCGCCGGTCTGCGTTGCATCTTCTCCGATTTCTATGACAGTTTCCGTCACGTGCAAGGTAGATCGGGCTGCCGACTGCGCATTCACAGTAATATCATTAATTGCGGCTAATTGAGTATCCACAGCTGCCGCAATACTGGACGTTGCATCATCCATTTGTGAAATCGTCTTCGTTATTTCGTCAGTTCGATCGACGGTAGTAGATGTGGCTTGTTGAATTGCCGAGACCTGGGAGGATATTTCCTCTGTCGCCTTTTCCGTCTGACTGGCAAGGCTTTTTACTTCGCTTGCGACGACGGCAAACCCCTTCCCGGCATCTCCGGCACGAGCGGCTTCAATTGTTGCGTTCAATGCCAAAAGATTTGTCTGGCTGGCTATGTTTTCAATCA
Source organism: Sneathiella marina (assembly GCF_023746535.1). Lineage (GTDB taxonomy): Bacteria > Pseudomonadota > Alphaproteobacteria > Sneathiellales > Sneathiellaceae > Sneathiella > Sneathiella marina. Next base: position 3,608,211 of record NZ_CP098747.1, read on the forward strand.
GTGAAACCACTTCACCAATCTTGTTCGCTGTCTCCACCAAGCCCCGGATTGTTTCAGATGTCGAGGCTGCGTGATCCACAGCCGTCGCGCTGATTGATGAAGAATTTTCTACTTGTATCTTAATCTCATCCACGGACTTAACGAGGGTTTCGGCGCCTTCGGCAACTATCTGAACATTTTGGGTTGTCTCTTTTGATGTCGCATCCATTTCCCGCGTCTTGACAAGAGTTTGCTCAATCATCTGGGCCATTTCACCCGCGCTGCTTTTCACCTGGTCTGAAGCAGTTTCGACTGCCGACATTTTGCCGGCGATATTAGTATCAAAGCCGTCAATCAATGTTTCTATGCGTCTTACTTCTTCTTCGTCAGATTTTTTCTGCGCAACTATTTCATTCGCCCTGGTTTCCGCTTGTTGACGCTGCAAGTCAATTTCTTCCGCCATGGTTTCCCGCGCGGTTACATCTTCCCACGTCACCATGGTTTTGATGTGGTCACCGTTCGCGTTTAGAACAGCCGCGATCACCAGTTCCAGCTTCTTGTTGCCGATAGTAATAATCTCAGTAGCTGGAAGTTGTTTTTCGTCACTTATATTGACCAGTTTTTCCGGCTCGGTACCTATAACATCCCAGATTTTGACGGGCTTATCACCCTGATCAGCGGTATTTTCCAAGTCTGGATTCTGGCCGGCTTTATTAACGAAATAGGTACTCCCTTTCAGTCCGACCAAAGCCGTCGGCACGGGGCTGCTTTCAATCATATTTCTGAGCTGGAAGCTATCTTCCACGCTTTTTCTGAGCGTTGCAAGTGCGTTCACCATATCCAGGAATTCATCCTTACCGACTTTGGGAAGGTCAATATCCGTATGCCCTTTACTTATTTCCGTGAGCTTTTTGGAGAAATCGCGAATTTTACCGAAAAGGGAAAAATTCAGTAGAACCCAGCCAACAACCCATGCCAGAACAATTCCAGCTGCGATGAGGAGCATGGAAAAATTACGGATTTCTTTGGTCAGGGCAAGAAATTCACTCACATCTCTGGTCAGATAGCCGACCACCCAAACACCTCCGGTACTGTCTGGAATACTGACTTCCAGTTCATCCAGGATAAAAACAGGAGAGGGAGATACTTCTGCAACTTCTGCAATTTCTGCAGCTTCTGCAACCTCTGTAACTTCCTCATTAGATTGTTCATTCGCAATGTCCGGCGACGTTATCTCAGGGGGAGCGGCAAAATTTCGAAAATTATCTTCCAGAAGAATATTTCCCTTTTTATCCTTGAAAACAAGATCACCGTTAAGATATTCCCCTAGCCCCGTGAGATGCGGGAAAGGATTTGTGACAACTTCAATGAAACCGGCAAGCCGAAAGCCTCCAATCGGGGCAATCACACTGTGCACCGGTCGCCCGTCCTTCGTCCGCCAATAATACGCAACAGCTGTCCTGCTGGTTTTTTTATCCCGAGCTAGAAGTTTTTCATTCAAACTGGGAACCGAGGTGACAGTTTCCTTGTTTCCCTTTGACGATGTTGCCAAAAGCTTCATGTTCTTATCGAAAATGTTGGTGGTAACCAAAAAGAATTCCTGCCGTGTAATCACCGCGTCGTTATGAAAAGCAGTCGCTTGGATTTCAATATTTTCGGGCTTTTGCCCCTTGACCGATTTTACCAGTGGCTCATGCCGAGACCAGTTTTTTACTTGCGGAATAATCTTGTCCGCATACTGCAGCCTTACGCGGTCGTTGACCAGAAAAGTCAGAGTGTCAGACGCGTTGTCCTTGAAGCTTTGCAACGAAAACTCGGTAAATTTGTCGGCAATCAACGTCTGTCCTGCCAACAGGCCGGCTGAGATTACAACTGCCAACGCCACAAGTATGCGACGCGGCGTCCAAAACAGTTCAGCCTTTATGCTGTATGATTGTATTTTAGAGGACTTAGATTTGCCTTTTGTAAACTTCATTTTCATGTACATGTGCCACTTTGCTTGGAAAACATGTCCATAAAATGCGCGTTAAAACTTTAGATTGTGTTACTTTTTAGAAAATTTATTTCTATCTATAATTGAAATATTAGAAAAATCTACTGTAGAAAATTCGATATCTACTTGTGGTGACCCTATGTACGAAATGTTCAATTTCTCAGAAAATCAACCTGACAGGCTTCTTCGCCAAGGTTTAAGGAAGACCGAACTTCAGGCGTTTCGGCTATCACCAATCCGCGTCTAATTACTGCCAGCCTGGCTGGTCGCAATCTCAACGCCTCAATGTCCGAGCCCGCTTGCAGGACAACCATATCTGCATTGCAGCCAACATTCAGGCCGTAATTCTCTAGTCCCAGTGCCTTAGCCCCGTTTTCGGTAACGGCCCGATACATAGCTTTCATCTCTTTTTGCCCGGTCATCTGCGCCACATGAAGACCCATTGCGGCAACCTCCAACATATCGTGACTTCCGAGGGAGTACCAGGGATCCATGACACAGTCATGGCCGAAAGCGACATTGATCCCCGCCGCGTTCAACTCCTTAACACGGGTCATGCCCCGGCGCTTTGGATAGGTATCGTGGCGGCCCTGGATCGTTATATTGATGAGTGGGTTAGCAATCGCGTGGATGTCCGCTTCCTGCATAAGCGGAATTAGCTTCGACACATAGTAATTGTCCATTGAATGCATGGATGTCAGATGTGATCCTGATACACGTCCTGTCAGACCCAATCTTGTTGTTTCGCGCGCCAGTGTCTCGATGTGACGTGAATTGGGGTCATCCGATTCATCACAATGCATATCAACTCGAAGACCTCGATCCGCGGCTATTTCACACAGGCGGGTAACAGAAGCACCGCCGTCCGCCATAGTTCGCTCAAAATGTGGAATTCCGCCGACCACATGAACACCCTTATCAAGAGCTCGTAACAAGAGAGATTCCGCCTCGGGATCTCTATAAAATCCATCCTGCGGAAAAGCCACCAACTGCAAATCGAGATAAGGCTTGATTTCCTCAACGACTTCCAAGAGAGCATCGACGGCAAGAAGCGAGGGATCGCAAATATCCACATGTGACCGGATCGCGAGGTTGCCCTTAGCGATTGCCCAACGACACAGAGCGTGAGCGCGTGACTTTAAATCTTCCGCGGTCAGGAGTGGTTTAACTTCGCTCCAGAGTTCAATACCTTCCAGCAGAGTACCCGATTCATTTATCCGCGGGCGGCCGTAAGACAATGTCGCATCCATATGGAAATGGCTGTCGACAAATGGTGCCGATACAAAATATCCTTTTGCGTCATACTCCGTCAACGCTTCAGCTGCAATCTGCGGACTTATATCAACAATCAGGCCACCCTGACAGCCAATATCAACAAGATTATCGCCCCCGGCCAAGGTGCGCGCGTTTCGAACAATTAAATCTAGCATCCATTAGCTCCTTCGACGAACCTTCTATCGCTGCCCGCGTCTAAACGGTACAAGCAATGCCTTGGGGTACGCAGCTTTTCTCGACATGATAATAAGGGCAATGATACTGAAGACATAAGGCATCATCAGGTAAAACTGGTAGGGGATAAATGAACTAGATGCTTGCTGCACCCGAATTTGTAACGCGTCAAATGCTGCAAACAGAACGGCACCTAGAAGGGCTTTTCCAGGTCGCCAAGACGCGAAGATAACCAGTGCAACGCATATCCACCCACGTCCGTTGACCATATCAAAATAGAAGGCGTCGAAGACGGATATGGTTAAAAAAGCACCGCCCACGGCCATGAAAGCGCTGCCAACCATCACTGCGCCCATTCTTACACGATAGACGTCAATACCTTGAACCTCAACGGCCATTGGATTTTCGCCGACCATGCGCACAGCCAGACCAACGGGCGTTCTATAAAGTACGTATGCGACAACACCAACCATGATAAAAGCAACATATGTCAGTGGAGACTGGGTAAATAAAGCCTCCCCAATCAACGGAATATCTGCCAAAAACGGAATGGGGAACTCGTCAAAAGGTACTATTTTTGGCGGTGTAGTGACCCCCGGCAGCAACATCCGGAATGAAAAATAGCTCAAGCTGGTGGACAGCAGCGTAATCCCGATACCAGTAACATGCTGTGACAAGCCCATATATACTGAAAAAATGCTGTGCAGATAGCCGAACAGCATACCGAAAAAAGCGGCGACAAAGACGGCACTCCACAAGTCGCCGCCCTGGTAAACCCACATCCAGGCAACCATCGCCCCGGTTGTCATAATGCCCTCGATGCCAAGGTTGAGAACGCCCGCCCGCTCGCAGATAAGCTCTCCCAATGTGCCGAAGATTAACGGAGTGGCCATACGCACTGTAGCTGCCCAAAAGCCGACTGTGAGAAACATATCAAAAAATTCCATATGCGTTCCCCCCCTATCGCCAGCGAATGCGCATGCGTGTGAGCATCACGGCAAGCAACACTAAAAGAAGTGAGGCGGCTGTAATCACATCCGCAATATAATTGGACACATCCATGGCCCGGCTCATGGAATCTGCGCCATTATAAATCCCCGCTATAAATAAAGCCGAAATAACCACACCCAGCGGGTTCAAACCAGCCAACATTGCAACGGCGATCCCCGTATAACCGAAACCAGGAGATATATCGAGGGTCAGGTATCCTTTGGTCCCGGCAACTTCGGTGACGCCCGCACAAGCTGCCAGGCCGCCTGAAATCAACGCTGTCCTGATTACAGTTTTACTGATGGGTATCCCGGCGAAGCGAGAGGCTTCCGGACTAAACCCAACAGCCCGAACTTCCAAACCCCAACTACTGTATTTCATAAAGGCCCACATGCCGATTGACGCCACAACCGCGAAGATCAGTCCCCCATGCAGTCGCGTCTTAGCGACAAGGTTCGGCAGAATACCGTCATCAATTATGGGCGCACCTTGCGGCCAGCCCATCGCCAGCGGATCTTTCCAGGGTCCAAAAAGCAGGTAGTTTACCAGAAGCAACGCGACGAAGTTCAAAAGCAAGGTTGTAACAACCTCATCTACCTTTAACTGGGTCTTTAGGAGTGTGGGCAACAAAAGCCAAAGGCCGCCTGCCAGTATCCCGACAATGAATAAAAAAGGGATCATCAAAAGCGGCGGCAGTTCAATAAAACCAGTCCCAAAATACGTTGCAGCCAGGGCGCCCATGTAAAGCTGCCCTTCCCCGCCAATATTCCATAGCTTCGCACGAAATGCCACTGCCGCCGCGAGACCTGTAAAAATGAGAGGTGTGGCGCGAACCAGTGTTTCACTTAAGGCAAATTTTGATCCAAAAGCTCCTTTAAACAAGGCAACATAAGCCTCGAATAAGGGGGCTCCGGCCCAAACTATTAACCCCCCGCATAAAATTAGCACGACGAAAACAGCAAATATTGGCGCTGAAATTGTCATCCATAAAGGCGTGTTTACCCGCGGTTCAAGCAACATCACGTGCCCCCTTGCTATCGGACACGAAGCCTTCCCCGCTCATTAATAGACCGAGTTCCTGCAAAGTGACGTCAGCAACAGATATCGGCTTACTGACCTGCCCATGATACATCACAACAATAACATCCGAGACTGCAAGTAATTCTTCCAAATCTTCAGAGATGACAATAATTCCTGCACCATTTTCTCTCGCGTTAAAAAGTTGTTCATGAACAAAAGTAGCGGCCCCTACATCCAATCCACGTGTCGGTTGGTTGGCGATAATGATTTCCGGCTTGCCTTCTAAAACCCGGGATAAAATGACCTTCTGCATATTACCGCCAGACAGGCCGCGAACTATGGTATTCGGGTCTGCCCCGCGAATATCAAACGCTTTAATCAATGCTGCCGCATGTTTAAAAATGGTTTCTAATTTCAACAGGCCGAATTTGGAGAAGCTCGAAGTTTGATAATTTTCAAGAACCATATTCTCGGCAACCGTAAAATCTCCAATCACTCCTTGTTCGTGCCGATCTTCCGGAACACGTCCGACTTTTTTTTGAACCATAGCACGCGGAGAGAATTCCGTGACTTGCTCCCCTCTTATCATGATTGATCCGCTAGCAGGAGGTGCTAATCCGGCAATGGCTTCGGATAGGGGCTTTTGGCCGTTACCGGACACACCTGCGATACCAACAATTTCATTTTGCCGGACAGTCAGATTGACATTCTCGAGGACAGGTCGTTTTTCATCGTTCAAAACCCGAACGGACATCATTTCCAGGAGGCTGGGACCGGGCGAAAATCTGGTTCGCTTCGGCTGCGGGATTGTCTGGCCAACCATTTTTTCTGCTATCAGCTCGCGGGAGGCAGTAGCGGCCGGGAAAGAGGCAACCAGTTTTCCGTGCCGCAACACAACGATATCATCCGCGATGGCCAATACTTCATTAAGTTTGTGAGAGATAAATATAATGGACAGGCCCTTCGCCACCATGTCTCTCAATGTCGCGAAGAGCTGGTCGGTTTCTTGCGGTGTTAGCACGGCCGTCGGCTCATCCAATATCAATATTTGCGCATCTCGATATAGAGCTTTCAAAATTTCAACTCGCTGCCGTTCTCCGACGGAAAGTGAGGAAATCATGGCGTCGGGATCGACTTTCAACCCGAACTCGACAGAAAGATTATTCAGACGCTCTCTCGCTTCAGTTTTCGCCTGGGTCAAATGCCATAATTTCTCTGTACCCAGAATGATATTGTCCAGCACAGTGAGATTCTCAGCCAATGTAAAATGCTGATGGACCATTCCGATTCCGAGTCCGATTGCTTCCGCTGGGCTATTGGCATTCAGCTCCTTGCCAAAGGCCTCAATGCGCCCTTCATCAGCCGTATAATGGCCGAAAATAATATTCATCAATGTGGTTTTGCCTGCTCCATTTTCTCCGAGCAGAGACAAAACCTTGCCTTTTTCCAACTTGAAGGTAACGCTGTCGTTAGCCGCCAAATTTCCGAATCTCTTGGTTATTTGGTCGACTTTCAGGACGATTTCAGTTTGTGCCACTTAACCCCCGCAGCCGTTATAAATGAAAAGGTGCGGAATAAATCCGCACCCGTTCTCATTTTTAAAAAGTGGATTTCGGTTGCTCGTCGATAATCTCAACCTCGAAACTTCCGTCCATTATCTGCGCGGTCAGTTCCTCAACCTTGGCCTTTGCTGCAGCCGGAACCTTTGCATCAAATTCATAGAAGGGAGACAAAGAAGCGCCGCCCTTTTGCATCATCGTCCATTCCTTGTAGTTTTCAGCTTCAAACTTTCCGGCCTTAACATCCGCAATGGCGTTATTGATGGCTGCTTCCATATGCCACAAAGCAGAGGCAACCACGACATCCGTGCCATTTTCTTCCTTGTTCATGTCATTGACATTGCCAAATGCAATTATTCCTTTTTCCCGCGCGGCGTCAACGACTCCGGCACGTTCCGCATATAAAACATCAACACCGGACTCCATCTGGGCAAACGCGAATTCCTTGGCTTTCGGCGGATCATACCAGGAACCAATGAAGGAGACCTTGAATTCCACGTCCGGATTGACAGATCGAGCTCCTGCCATAAACGCATTGAAAAGACGATTTACCTCACCAATTGGATAGCCCCCGATCATGCCTATTTTGTTCGTTTTCGTCATCGAACCGGCGAGAACACCCATCAGGTAGCAAGGTTCATGAATATAGTTATCGAAAACGGAAAAATTATCACCATGCTCTTCTCCGGGATCACCCATCAGAAAGGCGATCTGAGGGTAATCATCTGCGACTTTTCGCGCTTCACGGCTGATGCCAAACGCTTCGCCAACAATGAGCTGCGCGCCACCTTCGGCATATTCCCTCATCACCCTTACATAGTCGGTATTTGCAGTCTTTTCGGAAAAAACGTAATCGATTTGTCCGGCTTTCTCGGCTTCAACAAGGGCACGGTGCAATGTACCGGCCCATTTTTGCTGGACTGGTACCGTATAAATACCAGCAACTTTAATTTTCTCCGCCTGTGCGGCAAATGCCGTTATCATCATCGTAAATGCTACGACAATGATCGACACGATCTTCCTTAATTGCATTTCAATTCTCCCCGTTCTTACAAAATAATTACAACTTCTTGTTGTCAGTATTTCAAGAATTATGCCAACGTTCGATGGTCAAAAGCGACGCGATACTATGCACGAAAAGTCGTCATTATTATTGATTATTTCTATGCTATTTGCGCCAACCCCCCTCGCAGTCGCCTAAAGCTTAGGCAACTGTATAGATGTTAGGCAAAAACTGACCATGTGGTCAAGTTTTTATCACGGAAGATTTTATGAGATGAAATCGGTGACTGATTATCAATCGACGCCGGAATACAATTATGCGCCGTGACTTTCAAAGTTTTGCGATATTGTATATGGACAAATCTGTTTCAGGCCGGCTTTGAACTAGCCCGCGATTTATCCGGCTCGGCTTATCCCGATTTTTGAATTTTGAAGATACCCGTGTTCCTCCATTACATCGAAATTAGCATCAATAACTCGGCTGATTTGATCGTCATTCAATATATTTTTCCACTGCCCGGCTTTACCAACCCGAAAAAACCGGTCCGTTTTATCCGATTGTTCTATAAAGCCCTTTTCCTGTTCTTGCTTGCGCGATGTATCAAATGAAGAGAAGTTTATTGCTTTTTTAAGTCGAAATTTTGGAGGCGATAAGCCAAGGAATTTAGCCAGCCCGCCAAACGCTTTTTCAGGCTTGTACAGCATATCTTCGTATCTCAAAATATGCAGCGCTGACTTGTTAACAGCCCTCCAGGACATGACGTGGTTCGACCAGGAGCCGAGATGCTCGGCTGTTTGCGTAGTGTCAGAAGATATTACAGAATGTTTATCATTCAGCATATCTATGCCGTCATCCAGCGAAATTCCGAAATGTTCTGCTAACGATATAACCGTATCAAGCGGATTTCTAAGAACATAGATGGCACCCGCGGTATATTCTGGCGTAATTAACGGAACTCCATGTACTTTACTCATGCTATTGTGAGTTTTGACAAATACCGAATCTGACCTTAACCGGGTAAAAGCTCTATGTATTTTGGGAGTCAGAGCAACAACTTCTTTTTCCGTAAAACTATCAACAGGTCGACCGGTAACCTTTTCGAGCCAGTATTCGTTGCTGCTGCCGATTGTGAGACTATTAAGGTTGTTGATACTCGCCGGCTCGTTTGTATTGAGAAGCAGGTTATGCAGAAAGACACGAAGCCAGGTATTCCCGGATTTCGGATATGATGCCAACCAGATTATCCCGCCCATAGCATAGATCCTGCTTCAATTTATCTTGATTTTTTGCAATGCATCAAAATTTTCGCGCCGCAGCATTACGTTTGGGGAAGCCTACGTAAAGTAGATTCACAAATCAATTTACATCTGCCTGTTTGCGCCGTCATTCACTTGATATGTGACAGTTGTTACACTTCGAAATGCGGAAATTTCGTAACAATTAATCCAGACATAAAAACAAATTTCGGGACTAACCATTTACGTTCGCCTATTATATGAAAAAGTAAATGCAGGGAAATGTTGGTCGCAGGACTGACAGCATAGTTAAGGGGAACGCCGGTGCCTTTTTTGGCAGCTCAACAGGGAAATGCGGACGCGCAATTTAAAGTGGGTCTGAAATACCTCCTTGGAAAAGATATACAGCAAGACGATAAAATTGCCGCCAAATGGTTCACCTTTTCCGCTGAACAGGGAAATGCCGATGCGCAATTTAACCTTGGCTTGATGTATGCCCGTGGCCGAGGCGTGCAGAAATGCCTGGCAACTGCAGCGTTGTGGTACTCAAAATCAGCCGAGCAGCATAATATCCATGCTTGCCATAATCTGGCTGTCCAATATGAAAATGGTCGCGGGGTTAATCAAAATTACGAAACGGCGGCCCGGTGGTATAGAATTGCCGCAGAACGAGGCGACGCTGACGCCCAAACCAATTTGGGTTTCTTGTACGATAATGGACGGGGAGTTGCCCAAAATTATGGAGAAGCCGTGAAATGGTATTCTCTTGCTGCCGAACAGGGAAAATCCCGGGCACAATATAATCTTGGCATGATGTATCGTCTGGGTCTTGGTGTCCCACAGGACTACAAGGCGGCTATGAGCTGGTTTCTGACGTCGGCGGAGCTTGGAGACCCGGAGGCACAATTCGCCGCAGGGCTGCATTACGCCAAGGGGTTCGGCGTTCATGCGGATATGGTACTGGCCCTCAAATGGTGGAAAATATCGACAGCGTCGGGAAATGACGACGCGGAAAAGCAACAATCAATCCTGATACAGGCAATGTCCGACGCACAAATCAGCGCCGCTCAGGCAAGCGCTGACGACTGGATGATGTCGCGCTAAGCAATCTCTAAATCCCTAACTATCTAGCATATTGCTGGCTTGAAATTGTTGAGCTCCCCTACATACAAGAGAGCTCAACAGTATTCATATTCAGATCAGGCCGGTGCGAAAGGGTAACAACTGACCGGTTCGACCGGCTGTCTACCTACTCTGCCCAGCCGCTAACGGATTTGACTTCCAGAAAATCTTCCAGTCCCCAAACACCGCCTTCGCGACCATTGCCGGATGCTTTCATGCCGCCGAACGGACTACCGGCACCGCGAGACTGGCCATTCATTTCAACCATGCCCGAGCGAAGACGGTTTGCAACGCGGCTGCGTTTCTCGCCATCCTGGCTTTGAACATAGTTGGTAAGACCATAGGGCGTATCATTGGCAATCTGGATAGCTTCTTCTTCCGTATCAAACGGGATGATGGAAAGCACAGGGCCAAAAATCTCTTCCCGGGCAATTGTCATGCTATTTGACACATCCGCAAAGACTGTCGGACGAACGAAATAACCGCGATTGAGGCCATCGGGACGTCCCGGTCCACCTGCGACAAGATTGGCGCCTTCTTCAATCCCTTTGTCAATCAGCCCCTGAATCTTGTTATATTGTAGTTCAGAGACAACAGGACCAATATGGCGTCCTTCCTTGGATGCGATATCGACCGCAACACTATCGGCAGCAGACGCAGCGGCTTTGACGGCATCATCATAGATTTCACGCTGTACCAGCATGCGTGTCGGGGCATTACAGGATTGGCCTGTGTTATTGAAGCAATGCATGGCGCCCCGCTTCGCGGCTTTCTCATCGGCATCAGCGAAAATGATATTCGCGCCCTTGCCACCCAGTTCCAGATGAACCCGTTTAAGCGTTTCCGCCGCGTTCTTCGAAATCGCAATTCCGGCGCGGGTCGATCCCGTAAAGGAAATCATGTCCACATCAGGGTGCGAGGATAGTTGCGAGCCAACACCAACGCCATCTCCATTTACCAGATTGAACACACCGGCGGGAGCGCCTGCCTTATCAATGATTTCAGCAAAGACATAAGAAGACAGCGGCGAGATTTCAGACGGTTTCAAAATCATTGTGCACCCGGCAAGCAAGGCCGGGATGACTTTCAAGGTCACCTGGTTCATCGGCCAGTTCCAGGGTGTAATCAAACCGCAGACCCCTGCCGCTTCATAGATAATCCGGTCGTTCGGTGCATGTTCCCCGAGTTTGCGCTCAAATTCAAAACCCTTGGCTGTACGCAGGAAATTCTTGATATGGGCTCCGCCGGCACCCACTTGCTGTGTGGAGGACATATCAATGGGAGCGCCCATTTCCATGCTGATAGCCGCCGCCATATCCGCGGAACGCGCCATATATTCTTCAAGAATTCGCTCAACCAAAGCAATACGTTCTTCTTTCGAAGTAACAGACCAGGTTTCGAAAGCCGCTTTGGCTGCGGCTACAGCAGCATCCGTATCGGCCTGATCCCCGAGGGAGATGACGGCACATGGCTCTTCATTGGAGGGGTTAATGACATCAAAATCGTTCGCTTTGGCTGGCGATACCCACTGCCCATTGATATAAAATTCGCGTTTTTCAAGCATTCTTCAGACCTTGTATTATTTATGGCTGCCCGAACATGTCCAGGCAAAGGAATATTGTTATTAGTCGTCGAAAAGACGCCTGCCCCGATGTTACTGCTATTTGCAGCCTGCGTCCACATCGCCGACAAGTCTGTGACTAGCTTATAATATCAAGCTAAAAAGTAAAAATTCAAGTCGCAAAATGACATGTAAACGCAATGCTTGCAAAAACGGAAAGCGCTCGCGTACTATTGAGGCATCAATAGTTGAAAATTCTTGTATAAACGACCTTCATTTTTCGTCATGCCGCCGCCGACGAACAGTCATTGTTTGGAAATATAATATTGCCCTGACAAGACTGCTGCCAGTAATAAACCATCCATATGCGTCTATTTCCAGCGCATGTGACGCCTGATTACGAGGAGAAAAGAAACCGATGCCTGCAACCAGATCTCTCACAGAATTACTCGAGCAGGGCCGAGTTGACGCGCCTGCCATTAGCGCACCGGATCGATCAGACTTAACCTATGGCGACCTTCAGAAGCTGGCCCGGAACACGGTCACGCGCCTGAATGAATTGGGTATAGGCCGGCAAGACAGAGTAGCGATTGTGCTGCCGAACGGGCCGGAAATGGCAAGTGCTTTTATTACCATTGCTTGCGGCGCAACAACTGCGCCGTTAAATCCCGATTATAAAGCGGATGAATTTGAATTTTACCTGAAGGATTTATCCGCAAAGGCACTCGTTGTCCTCGACGGCAGTGATAGTGCCGCTGTTGCGGTTGCCAAAAAAATTGGGGTATCGATACTGGAACTTCATGTCCCGGAAGGAGCGGCTGCCGGAGAATTCGAGCTAAAGGGTTCGACGAGAGGAAGCACAAGAAATCCAGGTACGGCGGAACCAGAGGATATTGCGTTGATCCTTCACACGTCCGGGACAACGTCCAGACCAAAGATTGTCCCGCTCAGCCATATCAATGTCTGTGCCTCAGCCCGCAACATTGCAGAATCTCTCGATCTCGGCGCGGCAGACAAATGCCTGAACGTCATGCCCTTATTTCATATTCATGGGCTGATTGCTGCCGTTCTGTCTTCGCTCCATGCCGGTGCCAGTGTCAATTGCACCCCCGGTTTCAATGCGCTGAAATTCTTTGCACATATGGATGAGGCGGCCCCCAGCTGGTACACCGCAGTCCCGACCATGCATCAGGCTATCCTTGCCCGGGGTCCGCGCAACGCAGACTCTATCAAAAATGCTCATCTGCGGTTTACAAGATCGTCGTCCGCCTCTCTCCCGCCGCAAGTCATGAAATCCCTTGAGGAAATGTGGGGCTGCCCCGTGGTCGAAGCCTATGGCATGACGGAAGCCGCCCATCAAATGGCCGCCAATCCATTGCCGCCGGCGAAACGGGTACCGGGAAGTGTTGGCATCGCCTCCGGTCCTGAAGTCGGCATTATGTCGGAGGATGGCACTCTCCTCAATGCAGGTGAAACCGGCGAAATCGTCATTCGCGGTGACAATGTCACCAATGGGTATGAAAATAATCCATCGGCAAATGCGGAAGCCTATACAAATGGCTGGTTTCGAACAGGCGATCAGGGGATTGTTACGGAAGAAGGATATATCTCCATCACCGGCCGCCTGAAAGAGATCATCAATCGCGGGGGAGAAAAAATCTCGCCCCGGGAAGTGGATGAAATATTGATGAACCACCCCGCCGTTGAGCAGGTGGTCACCTTCGCCATACCCCATGATAAACTGGGCGAGGACGTGGGGGCTGCTGTCGTTCTTCGGGACGGTCAAGGGTCGACTGAAGCCGAGTTGAGGGACTTCGCGGCAAAAAGCCTCGCGGCCTTCAAGGTTCCACGGAAAATCAAATTGCTGGACGAAATCCCCAAAGGTGCAACGGGTAAATTACAGCGCATCGGCATGGCGGAAAAGCTGGGAATGATATAATGAAAATATGTATTTTTGGCGCCGGGGCAATCGGCGGACTTGTTGGCGGGTTGCTGGCACGGCAAGGGGACGCGGAAATTTCCCTCATCGCCCGCGGACCGCATCTGGACGCCATAAAGCAAAATGGCCTGACCATAGAAGCCGATGACGGGACATTTGTTCAAAAGAACGTCCTTGCAACGGACAATCCGGACGACCTTGGCGTGCAGGATTATGTCATTATCGCCCTCAAAGCGCATTCCGTTCCGGCGGTCGTTCAATCCATGCAGCCGTTATTGGGGCCTGATACCGCGATCGTGACAGCCCAGAACGGATTACCCTGGTGGTATTTTTACGGGGTATCCGGGGAACATGCGGACAAACGGGTAAAGGCAACGGATCGGGACGGCAGTATCTGGGATAAAATCGGGCCCGAACGGGCCATCGGTTGCGTCGTATATCCGGCGGCAGAGGTTATCAGGCCCGGCGTTATTCTACATCGGGCCGGGGATAGGTTTCCCGTGGGAGAACCCTCAGGCGAGCGGACGGAGCGGGTAAAGAAAATCTCTGATCTGTTGATTTCTGCCGGTTTGAAGGCGCCGGTGCGCAAGGGGATCCGCAATGATATCTGGGTCAAGCTGTGGGGTAATCTCAGCTTCAACCCGATTTCCGCCATAACCGGCGCCACATTGGATGTGATTTGCGGTGACGACGGCACACGATCGCTGGTTCGGAGCATGATGCTCGAAGCCCAAGCAATCGGTGAAGCGCTCGATGTCAATTTCCCGATCGACGTTGACAAGCGAATTGCCGGGGCCGCCGGTGTCGGCGCCCACAAAACATCCATGCTCGTCGATCTGGAATCCGGCCGGCCCATGGAAATCGACGCGCTCGTCTCCTCGGTGCAGGAACTCGGCGTCATCACCGGACATGCAACCCCCACAATCGACGCCGTCGCTGCACTCGTAAAACAAAAAGCAATGTTGGCCGGATGCTATGGATAGATGATGGATACGGACGTCAAAATCTTACGACTGATCATGCCCGTAGAATAATCCGACCACATGCTGGGCTTCCGCAAAAAACAACCAGCGCTCAGTAACAATACCGGCGGAGGCGGAAATCGCGGCGATCCAGGTGATTATCGGCATAGGTGCCACATTCATCAGGCCCGCCAGCAGGCAAAGAAACGGCACAAGGAAAGCCAGCAGCCCGGCGATTTTTCGCAATTTCAGCGCATGCCTTCTGGCGATTTGAAAGCCCATTTCCTTCATCACCCAGTTATCCTCGGTATGGGGGACTTCAAATTGTTTGACGGCACCCAAATGCCCAAGACCCGTTGCCGTGCCCGCATTGCTTGGCGATGTGGTTTGATCGATGGACGACCAATAAAAAAACTTGATCAGGGCGCTTATCAAAATCAGGATCAGGGCGGCGGTGACAACAAATTCATTGGCAATACCAAAGCTCGACGTGAGGGCCGCCAGCCAAATCGCCCCGCTTGTCAGCCCAAGGGTGAGATATACCAGAGGGACGAGACGGTGATGCCATTGCCGAATTGTTCGTAAAGAGGCGTAAATCATCGCTGTCGAATAAATCGTGACAAGCGCCATAATTGCCGCGACAGCCCCCCAAAATGCCCAGCCGCCAATGGCATTGCCATAGCTTACCCAGCCAAAGGCGAAGAGCAGCACCGGAGCATAGGTCAAAATTGCCGCAACACCCTCCCGCGACAGCCAGGAACTTCGCCATTGAGACAGGGCGCGCCACGCCCGTTCCGGATGATGAAGATGAAAGGTCGAGGACAGTAACCCGCCACTCACCAGGCCGAGAGCCAGAAGCAGCGTCACAGCGCCGAACCAGGGATCCGTCGGCAAATAACCAAGGGGAACCATAATGCCCAGCAGGACAAGGATACCGTAGCCGGCACCGGAGGCCGTTGTAAAAAAAATGACGGAGGCGGCGGGATGCATGGCGTTATCCTAATTTTTCGAGGGCGGCGTCGAGCCATCCGAGAAGGCTGCCCGCTTTCGGTGCTTTCCGGGTTGAACAGGGAGCATCCGGTTTTTGCTTGGGCCGCGGCGGCAGGTATTTATTGACCGGCTTTGTGCCCTGTTCGGGCATGAGATCCATACCACCACGGGCCAATACCAGAAGGCTGACCTCCGAGTCCGGATCACTGAAATCGCCAAAATGCCGGGCTTTGGACGGGCAGCTGCGAACGCAGGCCGGTTCCCGGTCGATTTCGGGCAGGTTCTCGTTATAGATCCGGTCAACACAGAGCGTGCATTTCTTCATCACACCGGCATCGGCGTCCATTTCACGGGCGCCATAGGGGCAGCTCCAGGCACAGAGACCACAGCCGATACACCAGTCCTCATTGACCAGAACAATGCCATCTTCGGTGCGCTTGTAACTGGCACCGGTCGGGCAGACCGTGACACAGGGCGCGTCTTCACAATGCAGGCAGGAGCGTGGGAAATGGACGATTTGCGCCGGTGCATCCGGCGGCGTTACCTCATAGGAATGCACCCGGTTGAGCCAGCTTCCCGTGGGCGATGCTCCGTAAGCGTCCTGATCAGACAACGGTGCGCCGTAGCCGCCGGTATTCCATTCCTTGCAATTGACAACGCAGGCCTGACAGCCGACACAGGTGTCCAGATCGATGACGAGGCCCAATTTACGGTCGGTATGTTTAGGTAAGGTGGTCATTTAGTCCATTCCTTTCCATAAGCAACAGTATCCGGTCCAACACCCACGGGGGAGTCCTGCGGTTCGAACTCCGGTTCAGATTGCATCGTCCCGTCATCCTCCGCTTTTTCGATGCGAACCCGCAAATCGTACCAGGCGCCCTGCCCGGTGATCGGGTCGGAGTTGGACCAGCGCATGCCGTCGCCTTTGGCGGGCAGCAAATCGCTGATCAGATGGTTCAACAGAAAGCCTTTTGTCGTCTCCGGCGCACCCGGCTTCAGCGCCCAGGCGCCTTTGCGTTTGCCGATGGCATTCCAGGTCCACAGGGTTTTCGAATTGACCGCATTCATCCGCTGCACCGGTACTTTTATGCGTCCGTGATGGGAAATCACCCAGGCCCAGTCGCCGTCTTCAAGCCCTGCGTCATCGCAGACATTTCCCGGGACATAGAGCGGGTTGCGCCCATGGATCTGACGGAGCCACGCATTCTGTGTTCCCCAGGAATGATACATGGCGGCAGGACGCTGCGTGATGGCGTGCAGCGGGAAATCGGCCAAGTCCCCCGATTGCTCCAGCCGGCTTCCTTCGCCGGGCGCATACCAGATCGGCAACGGATCGAAGGCCTCCAAAATCTGCTGCTGCAGATAGTCCGGCGGCACGCAAGCGCCATGGCCTTCCGCCGCGCGCTGGAATTTTGACAAGGTCTCCAGATATAGCTGAAATGTCACGGGCTGCGGGGAATCATAGAACCCCATGGACACGGCCCACTCCTGATACCCGGCATTGGCATGTTTAAAAAACTGTGCGTCCTCGGGGATATGTTCGAGGAAAAATCCGCCATTTTCGATATAATCATCAAGCTGGTCAGGATTGACATCACCGCGCCCGCGCGCCGATTTATCTTCGCCGCGAAAGCCGGCCAGCGGCCCGATACCGGGCTTGCGCTGATGATTGACAATATAGTCGGCATAATCCGCATATTTGGCGCTGCCGTCGTCATTGACCATGCCGTCAAGACCGAGACGCGCGCCCAGCTCCAGTATGACGCTTTGAAAACCGCGCACATCCCGATCCGGCTCGATCACCGGCCAGCGAATGGAGTCCGCCGCCGCTGTCGGCTCGCTGATGGGGCGGTCCAGCATGGAGATGCAATCATGCCGTTCCAGATATGTCGTATCGGGCAGGATCAAGTCCGCAAAGGCGACCATTTCCGACGAATAGGCATCGGAATAAATGATCTTGGGAATAACATAGGATCCGTCCTCCTTCTTCTCGGACAGCATCTGCATCATGCCCTTGCTGTTCATGGAGGAATTCCAGGCCATATTGGCCATATACATAAACAAGACATCGATGGGGTATGGATCACCATGATAGGCATTGGCGATCACCGTATGCATCAGGCCATGCACCGACATGGGATTTTCCCAGGAAAACGCCTTGTCGATCCGCTTCGGTGAACCATCCTCCTCGATCAGAAGATCTTCCGGCCCGCGCGGATAACCCAGATGCGGCCCGGCAAGGGGCTGGTTGGGGGCGAATTCCGCATTTGGCACTGGATGTGCCTCCATCGGTTTTGGATAAGGCGGTTTAAACCTGAACCCGCCGGGGCATTCGATGGAGCCCAGCAGGATCTGCAACAGATGCAGCGCCCGGCATGTCTGAAAACCGTTGGAATGTGCGGATATTCCGCGCATGGCATGGAAGCTGACCGGCCGCCCGATCATTTTCTCATGACGCTCCCCGGTCATGTCCGTCCAGGGCTGATCGATGGTGATCTCTTCTTCAAACGCGACACGTGCCAGCTCAGCCGCCAGACGCTCTGTTTGTTCCGCCGGAATGCCGGTCTGGGCAGCGGTCGCCGCCGGTGCATAGGACGGATCGGCGTATTTCGTCGCCAGCAGCTCAAAAACCGGGCGCGCCGTGCGGCCATCCTCAAGTGTCACCTCGCCTTTCAGCGCCGCATTGCGCCGTACCGTTTTCGCCGGCCCGAGTTTGTTGGTCTTGCGGTCCAGTGCCAGCGGATTTCCGTCGGCATCCCGGGCGAAAAGCCCGTGGTCGGCCGCGCCCTCATCGTCGATGACAAGCCACCCGGCATTGGTATAGCGCAGCAGGTAATCCAGATCCACCTGACTGGCGTTTAGCAATTCATGGATGATCGACAGAATGAACAGACCATCCGTTCCCGGCGTCACCGGCACCCATTCATCGGCAATGGCATTATATCCCGTGCGTACCGGATTGACGCCGACGATTTTGGCGCCGCGTTCCTTCAATTTTGACATGCCCAGCTTTATGGGATTGGAATCATGATCTTCCGCCACCCCGAAAATCATGAACATTTTGGTCCGTTCCCAATCGGGCTGGCCAAATTCCCAAAAGGCGCCGCCCATGGTATAAATACCCGCCGCCGCCATATTGACCGAGCAGAAGCCGCCATGGGCCGCATAATTCGGTGTGCCAAACTGTTGCGCCCACCAGCTGGTCAGGGACTGGCTTTGATCCCGTCCGGTAAAAAACGCCAGCTTTTTTGGGTCATCCGCCCGCACGGGCGCCAACCATGAAACGGCCTTTTCAAAGGCTTCTTCCCAGGAAATCTCCTTGAACTTCCCCTCGCCCCGCTCCCCGACCCGCAACAAGGGCGCGCGCAGCCGCGAGGGCGCGTAATGCTGCATGATGCCGGCGGACCCCTTGGCACATAGCACGCCCCTATTCACCGGATGATCCCGGTTCCCCTCGATATACCGGACCTTGCCATCGCGCAAATGGACATTTATCCCGCAGCGGCAGGCACACATATAACAAGTGGTCTTGCGAATTTCATCGGATACTTTCGGGGAGGTATCCACATTCGGTTGAGACGGTCCTGCGCTCATCGAGCAATCCTTTTCATTGGCGGGTACATATTATTCATACTGCGTTTTGGGCCTGTAATACGGTTACGGCAATTATGCCGTAAACGGCATCGGCGTCACAGCCGCGGGACAGATCATTCGCCGGCTTGGCAAGCCCCTGCAAAACCGGGCCGATTGTTTTCGCCCGGCCAATGCGTTCGGCAATCTTGTAGCCGATATTCCCGGAATTAAGGTCGGGAAACACAAACACATTTGCCGCCCCGGCAACATCTGATCCGGGCGCTTTCAGGGTGGCAATTTCAGGGACAAATGCCGCGTCAAACTGTATGGCAGGCTCGACGGATACTCCGGGGCGGCGCTGCTGCAAAAGAGCTGCGGCATTCTCGACTTTCGTCACATCCGGATGAACGGCGCTTCCCCGGGTCGAGAAGGACAGCATGGCTATTTTCGGATCATCCTGCAGAAGCGACTGGAGACTGTCGGCAGCCGCGGCGGCGATTTGCGCCAGTTCGTCCTCGTCAGGCGAAACGACAAGGCCGCAATCGGTAAATAAAACGGCTGTCTTAACGGGATGGAATTCCTCGCCCATGATCATCAGCGTAAAACTTGAAACCATCGAATACCGCTGATCGACGCCAATGACCTGCAAGGCGGATCGAACCACATCTGCGGTCATGTGGCGCGCGCCGGCAACAGATCCATCAGCATCGCCAGATCGCACCATCATGTTTGCAAAGTTCAGGCAATCGCGTACCGCTATTTCTGCGTCCGCGAGATTTAGCCCCTTATGCCGGCGCAAGTGAAGAAATTCCTCAGAATAGGAGGCGTGATGCGCCGATTGCGCCGGGTCGATAATGGTGATCTGATCATTGCTGTCCCCGGCTGCGCGGGCAAGGCCACGCACTTCATCGACGGGGCCAAGCAAGGTAATGGTGGCTATTTTTTCCTGCAGGGCCCGGACAGCGCCTGCCACAATTCTCGGATCCTGTCCCTCCGCCAGTACAATATGCTTCGGTGCCGATTTCGCACGGGCAATCAAATCGTCAAATTGTTTCACGGTTGAAGACGCCCCCCTTTCCATCACCGAACCTTAGACCCGTTGCCAGCAGACTGGCAAACGATAGATGCAAAATAAAGGGGCAGTCTTTGCCGCCCCTTTATTCCCGTTGGTTATGCGCCTTTTTGAGGGCGCATGTCTTTGGCGTCAACACCCGCGACAGAAACAGGCGCCTTCATCGCATCGCGACGGAAAGGCTCTCCGAGTTCCTGATTGAGGATGACCTCGATAAAGGTTGTTACACCATCGTCTTGCGCTTTACACGCCGTCTGCAATGCCGAGGTCAGCTCGTCTTGCGTATGAACCGTGACCCCTTTTAATCCGCAGCCTTCTGCAACTTTGGCATAGCTTAAATGCGGGTCCAGCTCCGTGCCGACGAAATTGTCGTCATACCAGAGAATGGAATTTCGCTTCTCGGCGCCCCATTGGTAATTGCGGAAAATAACCATGGTAATCGCCGGCCATTCTTCACGGCCGATCGAGCTCATTTCATTCATTGAGATGCCAAAGGCGCCATCTCCGGCAAAGCCCACAACCGGCGTATCCGGACAGCCGATCTTGGCGCCGATGATGGATGGGAACCCGTATCCACAAGGTCCGAACAATCCAGGCGCCAGGTATTTGCGTCCCTTTTCGAAGGTTGGATAGGCATTTCCGATGGCACAGTTATTTCCAATATCACTGGAGATAATGGCCTCTTTCGGCAAACCAGCCTGAATAGCACGCCAGGCTTGCCGCGGGGCCATTCTGTCCGCATCCCGGGCGCGGGAATCCGCGTTCCAGGTTGTGCCCGGATCATCATCTTCATGATCCATGCTCGACAATGTCTGCAGCCAGGCTGATTTTGTCTGGTGAATGATCGATTTGCGCTGTTCCCGGTCTGCATCGCCCGCCGTATCGGACAGGCTGGCCAGCAACTGCTCGGCAACCATTTTGGCGTCACCGCAAATACCAACCGTGACTTTTTTTGTCAGGCCAATACGGTCTGAATTCATGTCCACCTGGATAATATCGGCATTTTCCGGCCAGTAATCGATACCGTAACCGGGAAGCGTCGAAAATGGATTAAGCCGGGTGCCCAATGCCAGAACCACGTCTGCCTGCTTGATCAGCTCCATGCCGGCTTTTGATCCGTTATAGCCCAGCGGACCCGCCGCCAGTGGATGGGAACCCGGAAAACTGTCATTATGCTGATAGCCACTGCAAACCGGTGCGTCCAGCCGTTCCGCCAATGCCTGGCATTCGGGGATGGCGCCGCCGATAACCACACCCGCACCGGAAAGAATAACCGGGAATTTAGCGTTGGAGAGCAACTCTGCCGCTTTTGCAATGGCATCGGCGCCGCCCGCTGGCCGCTCAAGGCGAACGATTTGCGGCAGCTCAATATCAATGACCTGCGTCCAGAAATCGCGCGGCACATTGATTTGTGCGGGCGCCGAGCCGCGAATGGCTTTCTCGATAACCCGGTTGAGAACTTCCGCCATACGGGACGGATCCCGAACCTCTTCCTGATAGCAGACCATGTCCTTGAACAAGGCCATTTGCTCGACTTCCTGAAAGCCGCCCTGGCCGATTGTCTT
Source organism: Sneathiella marina (assembly GCF_023746535.1). Classification (GTDB taxonomy): domain Bacteria; phylum Pseudomonadota; class Alphaproteobacteria; order Sneathiellales; family Sneathiellaceae; genus Sneathiella; species Sneathiella marina. The sequence goes on from NZ_CP098747.1 coordinate 3,630,223, forward strand.
GTTCGCCGCCTGCGGGGTGACCAGCAACATCGGTGTATGGTTCCAATAGGCGGTTTTGACCGGCGTCACAAAGCCGGTGATGCCGGGGCCATTTTGTGCAATGGCCATGGCCATTTTACCGGTTGACCGCGTGTAGCCGTCGCAGATCATGCCGGCATTGGTTTCATGGGCGCAATCCCAGAAGGTGATACCGGCCTGACCGAACAAGTCGGATATGGGCATCATGGCGGACCCGATAATACCGAAACCATGCTCGATGCCATGAAGTTGCAAAACCTTGATAAAGGCTTCTTCCGTTGTCATTTTCGTCATTATACGTTCCTATCTATATTCCTGTGAAACGCCGAATTTTCCGCATCTCAACTCTAACCCAAAGCCTGCAACAGGCGCAATTTCCGACCGCCTGCATTTTCCTAACAAATGAAATATTGCGATAGGTCCAGAAACAAAGAAAGGCTAATACCACATTGCAGAATAAGGGACCGGGACAACAGCGGTCTACAGGGGCTTCGAAAGACAGGTATAGTCAATCCTGATCAATGCGATAGCTACAATCAATTTGTATAGCTGCAAGGAGATCAACTAGATATGTGACGGTATCGTCATGGGAAGGTATCGCCTTCGCGGACATCCATCAAAATGGGGAAGGACTGACAGATGAGAGAGAGAAAGAGCAGTAAATGAAACCTGAACCCTCACTTCCCCAACGCGGAGCCCGGAACGGGACCGGCTATAAGCTCCTCTTTACTGGCGCTATTTGCACCCTCCTCATTTTGATTACGCTGTTGATCGCCCCTCGATTGGCTGAGTATCGCTGGTATCGCGATATGACGGCATTGACCCCCTTCTATGATGTTGAGGTCACCTATGTCAACGTAACAGAGAACGCCGTTACGCTGGGCGGAAACCTGACAAAACGGCGTTGCGTGTTCAATGAGCTTGTTGGCTACGTTTATGGTGATGACGGGATTCGCCACAGGGTTATGGTCGATTTTTCACCTGAGACCGAGCTGACGGGTGTATCGGGTAATCGCCCGCCTTCTGACACAGCGGAAGCCTGGGGTCCCTGGAGACTCACGATTGATGAGGATCGTAATGTAACCCCGGTAGGTTGGGAGATCCTTGCCGGGCATGTTAATTGCCCCTCTTCGCCCACCGAGCAGACCAACCTGTTCGCAAAAGGCGACTTATTGGCAGAAGACGGCCGAAAATCATGATCTTCACCCGTGCATATGATGGCCGGGCCGGACCATAAAGACGGCAGTATCCGATATTTTGTTGATAAGGGCGGCACTAAAGAAAGGCTAACACCACTTTACGAAATGAGGAAAGGCGGATAATCGCGGGTCTCCAACAGTTGCATTGTCGCAGGTTATGGTTTTTAATATCCCTAAGATGAGGTTCAGCCTCAGATTTTCCGGCGAGTAGAAGTCACTTAAGGAGCAATCCATGACCATCGCAACTGAGACGCATTTCGAGGTTATCGTAATTGGTGCCGGTGTAGCCGGCATCTACCAGATGAAACGCCTGAAGGATATGGGCGTTAAGGCGACCGTTCTGGAAGCCTGCGGTGATCTTGGCGGCACCTGGTACAATAACCGCTATCCCGGAGCCCGGTTCGATTCTGAAAGCTATACTTATGGCTACTCCTTCTCGCAGGAGGTGTTGGACGAATGGCACTGGAAAGAAAAATTCTCCCCCCAGTCGGAAAACCTGGACTATCTGAATTTTGTCGCGGACAAATTTGATCTTCGCCCCTACATGCAATTCAATTGCAAGGTGACAGCGGCCCATTTCGACGAAACGGACGATCTTTGGAAACTGACCCTGAACGATGGCCGTGCTCTTACATGCCGGTTTGTCATCATGGCGCTGGGCTTGCTGTCGACGCCGACCTTGCCGCGGATCGAGGGCATGAAGGACTTTAAAGGCCCGTCCTTTCACACCTTCCACTGGCCCCATGAACCCGTCGAGTTGAAGGATAAAAAAGTCGCGGTGATCGGGACCGGCGCGACGGCCATCCAGCTGATTGCGGAAATTGCCGATAAAGTCGGCGAGCTTAATGTCTTTCAGCGGCGTCCCAACTGGAGCGCCCCGCTCAATAACAGCCCGATCTCAGCGGCGGAAATGGACGATATTCGCGCCCGCTATGACGAAATTTTTGCCACCTGCGCCCGGACACCCGGCAGTTTCGAGCATGAGCCGGACCGCCGCGGCTTCTATGAACTGTCCCGCGAAGAGCGGGTCAAGCTGTGGGACCGGCTGTATGACGAGCCCGGCTTTGGCATCTGGCTGGCAAATTTTCGCGAGATCTTTACCGACGAAAAGGCCAATGAGGAATTTTCCGAGTATATTGCCGATCGCATCCGCGGCCGCGTCAATGATCCGGTGACGGCGGAAAAGCTTATTCCCCGCGATCATGGATTTGGCATCCAGCGGGTGCCGTTGGAAACCCAGTATTTCGAGGCTTATAATCGCGATAACGTCCGTCTGATTGATATCAGTGAAACCCCCATTGACCGGGTGACGGAAACCGGTATCCGCACCAGTGCAGAGGATTTTGACGCCGATATCATTGTCTATGCAACCGGCTTCGATGCCATCACCGGGGCCTTTGATCATATCGATATCCGCGGCCTCGGCGGCGAAACGTTACGGGATAAATGGCGTGACGGCCCGTCGACATTCCTCGGGATCCTGATCCATGGCTTTCCCAATCTGCTGATGCCCACGGGTCCGCAAAGCGGCTCCGCCTCGACCAACTATCCGCGCGGGATCGAGAACGGCGTCAATTGGAGCACGGATCTGCTCGATTATAGCTGGCAACGGGGTTTTACCCGGCTTGAAGCAACCCAGGAGGCTGAAACCTCCTGGACCGAGACGGTGACGAAAATGTATGCGATTATGCTGATGCGAAAGGCGAAATCCTGGTTCACCGGATATAATTCAAATGTGGAAGGCCATGAAGAAGGCAGTATCCGCTATTTCGTCTATAATGGCGGCACCCCCCGATATGTGGCCTCGATCAATGAAGTGGCGGGGAATGATTATGAGGGTATTAATTTCTCTGTGGCGGGGCACCCCGGACAGGACGGGGCTGCGGAACCGGACAGACATCTCGCCGGTTGATGGTCTGAAGGGCTCTCGGCAAACACATGAAATATTTGAATGGGTTTGGCCTGAAGCATGAAAACTATTCATGCTTTTAATCCGCGCCCATTGCCCCTATAACCAGCCCTAGCAAAGCTGATCAGAAAAGGCCGTTGACATTGGCGCCACGCGAGAAAATAGTTGCCATCATCGGCGCCGGGCCCGCTGGCCTCATTGCCGCGCAGAAATTGAGCGGGATTGAAAATCTTCAACTTCATGTTTTTGACCAGAAGCCGTCCGTGGCGCGAAAATTCCTGATTGCCGGTCGTGGCGGCCTCAACCTGACCCATTCGGAACCACTGACGCACTTCACTGAAAAATATGCGGAGAATGCAGAACGGTTTTCTGCCTTCCTCAAACGGTTTTCGCCAGAGGATATGATGAATTGGGCTGCCGCCCTCGGTATCTCCGTGTTCAAAGGATCCAGTGGCCGGATATTTCCCGACGGCCTGAAAGCGACCCCCTTGCTCAGGGCCTGGTTAAAAGAGCTGGAGCGCGCGCAAGTGCAGTTTCATCTCAGACATCGCTGGTTGAAAACCGGGGACGACCAGACGCTTGTTTTCAGCACGCAGGACAATCCGGCCCTCGCATTCAAGGCTGATGCCATATTATACGCAATGGGCGGCGCCAGTTATCCGCATCTGGGGGCCATAGGTGACTGGATCGATCCGCTGCGATCCGCCGGCATAAACATCGCCCCGCTCAGCCCCAGCAATTGCGGCTTTCAAACCGGCTGGAGTGATCATTTTATCAGCCGCTTCGAAGGAGCCCCGCTCAAGAATATCCGCCTGTCTCACGAGAATCGCCGCATCGCCGGGGATCTTGTGATCACGAAAAGCGGGCTTGAAGGCGGCGCCCTCTACGCGTTGAGCAAACCGTTGCGCGAACAGTTGAGCCGCGGGTCCGTGCCGATCATCCTGCTGGATTTGAAACCTGAAATGGCTGCGCCCCAACTCGCAGGAGCCTTGTCGGCACCTCGGGGGAAAATATCCCTGTCCAACTTCCTCCGCAAGAAACTGAAATTCTCGCCAATTCAAACCGCACTGCTCCATGAATTCGCGGCGAAGGAAAAGATGACGGACCCTGAAAAACTGGGCAAAACCGTAAAGGCCCTACCCATACCACTGCAGGCCATCAACGGCATTGAGCGCGCCATTTCATCGGCCGGCGGGGTCAAGTTCAAGAACCTGAACAATCAGCTGATGATCAAAAACCTGCCGGGTCAGTTTGTCGCCGGGGAAATGCTCGATTGGGAGGCCCCGACCGGCGGCTACCTGTTGCAAGGATGCTTTGCCACGGGCGTTGTCGCCGCCGAGGGCATTGCCAGATATCTGGATCCGGCCGGGCGGTAACAGCAGGTGCCAGGCCGGGTCCGCCCTCAGCCGTTGCGTTTCTCGATTTCCGTCATGAACCGGGCGCGAATAACCACCGGGTCCATGGTAATGACCGGCACCTTGATATTGCCGGACTCGCATTTACAGACGATGATCGTCATCTTGTCGCCTTCAATTGCGCGGCGCAATGCCTCCGCCGTGTCCTCAGCCGCACATTCAATGACATTTTCGCAGCCACAAGCCGTCGCCACCGCTGCCAGGGACGTTTTCTTGCCGGCATAGGTTGGCTGATCCCCGGTTGAGCCATAACTGCCATTATCAATGATCAGCAGAATGAAATTATCTGCCACATTATTGGCGATGGTCGGCAAGGTGCCGAAATTGGTGAGCACCGAGCCATCCCCATCGATGGAAATGACCTTCTTATTCTGCGCCAGCGCCACACCGAGACCGATGGAGGACGACAACCCCATGGTCCCGAGCATATAGAAGGTGCTCGGCTGGTCATCAATCATATGCAGTTCCTGGCTTGGCAGGCCAATATTACAGACCACCAGCTGATCGGCAATAATCGGCGCGATCTCCCGTAAAACATCTGAGCGGATCATTCTCAATACCCCTTCCAAAAAGACGCGTCGGTCAGCACCGCGACGGGTTTGTTGCACATATATGTATGTTTCAAGATGGCATCCAGTTCCGTCACATCCTCTTCCTTGTGAAAATGATAAGTCGGGATATGAAGCTGCGCGAGCAGGGCCTTTGTATGAACCGCCATTTCCACCTGACAGGCCACGGGCTCCCCCAGTTCCCCGCGGTAACTGATGATCATCGGCAAGGGCAAACGATAGAATTGCGTCAAGGTCACCAGGGTATTGATGGTTACGCCGATGGCCGTATTCTGCATGATGATGGCCGACCGCTTGCCGCCCATATAAGCCCCGGCGCAAAGGCCAATCCCCTCATCTTCCTTATTCGACGGCACATGGTGAATATCCGGGCTGTTCTCGATTTTATCAATGACGCCGGCCAATTGCTTGCACGGAACCGTGGTCACGAATTCAACGTTATTCGCTACAAGATCACTGAGTATTTTATCATCTACGGACACATGGCCCTCCTTCAAGAGATTGGTCAGTTGCTCCCTCGCCAACTTAGTCCAAGTGGCGATCAGAATAAATACCTCGAATCCGGCATCCAAATTCCTGCGCATGACAATAGCGTCAAATCGGACAAACAGCTATGGTTCGCCGATGTATATTCTTCGCACGCAAAATTGCCGGAAAAAGGATCTTGAGAAGAGATGGGCCTTGCCCGACCGGGTATTTTTCGCCTGTGGCGCCTGTCAGGTCCTGGCCCATGTATTTATGGAAAAAAACGCGCCTGCGGACGCCCAGGCCATATGGATCAAGCCGAGCGCGGGCCATACCGGAAACCACATCATCGTCTCCTTTGCAGATCGGGTCTTCGACTATCACGGCTACACGGAGAAAAATCGGTTTCTCGCCCATTACTGGAAAAGGGCAAGACAGGTTTATCCCGGCTGGGATGCGGAGCTGGTTGACATAACACAGGACGCCCTTACGACCGAAGGCCCGTCGGCTATATATGACGGCCTGTGGCTGCGCGCACCGCATCAGTTCTTCAAAAACCCCCTTCCCCGCGCCGAAGCATTTCTTGCAAAAGTCCCGAAGCATATGAAAATAGTCTAATTCCGGCACCCGGTTCCAAGCCGACTCCAGCACAACCAGAAAGCGCTTGCATTGTAGAAACACTACACCTAGCATCAAGGTGGAGCAGTAGTATTAAAATAAATTAAATCTAATATAAGAAGAAAAATACTCCTACTACAAATAAATAAATCCATTCTATCGTTCTCGAAGAAAGTGAAGAGAAATGAAATTTTTATCATTGGCCCTAACCGCTCTAGTGCTGGTTGCTTGTGCCGCCGGAGCCGACTTCAGCAGGGTCGATTACAAACAGGAAGTGTTGGGTCAGACGAAAGCCACCGACATTGTTCAGAAGCTTGGCTCGCCTTTTAAAACGGCAAATCAAACAAAGAATGGTGAGAATGTTCAGATTTTCATATACAGCTACGCGAAAGCCGGAGGCAACGCGGATGCCGAAGGCGTGACACCGAGTCGATCTCAAATATTCTATTTTCACGATGATCTTTTAGTTGGCAGCGAGTTCACAAGTTCCTGGGCCGGTGACTCCACCAATTTTGACGCAACGAAAATCACCTCTATTGAAGAAAAGAAAACAACGGTTGACGGAGTAGTAAAACTCTTTGGTCAGCCGACCGGGGAATATATGTTTCCAGTTCTGGAAAATAAAGGCGAAAGGGCCTTGATCTATCGTTACAGTCAAACGAAGGTTTTTGGACTGGATATTCAGGTCCTGGATAAAAAGCTTGTCGTTAGCTATGACCCATCTACAAAAATTGTTACGGCAATTGATTATGTCAAAAGTGGGATTGAATGAAATTTGACGCCCAAAATGCGGCACGGTAATACGCCGGCGATTGAAGGCTTGATCAGGCGAAATGAACCGTTTCGCCTGATGTCGTCCTTAGAATAAAAGGCTGGAAAATTTTAAATGAAATCAACTTTGGTATCGTTGTTTTTTCTGTTCGTTTTGACTGCCTGTGCGACGCCCAAGCTGGACGGAAATTTTAAATATGCCGCCGACAATCCGAAGGGCATGATTGCAGTCCTAGATTATCGAGTAACACAAAAAGCACAGGTCACTATTCGTCGGATAGAGATAAATAAAAGCCGAATTCTCGGCAAGGCGTATGTGCTCGGCAGAAGAGGTACCGTAAGTACGCCAGCCTATCATTTAATGGAAATCCCTGCAGGTACCTATGTCGTTGTGGCCATTACAACGAGTTCAAGGATAGGGTACACAAGATATGTCAAAAATAGATGTTATACACCCGCTCTGGAAATATTCGAGGTACAGCCTGGAACCGTTAATTCTGTTGAAATCGGTAAGCTTGCGGCCGGAAAAAATGTCAAATCACCTGATCTGGAAAAAATCCTGAGGCCCTACCCCGGCATTACAGCTCCCATCAGGCAGGCCAAGCTAAGGGGATATGCAAGTGTAAAGGGGATATCCTGCAAATCCCTTATGAGAGATGATGTTGATGTGAAAATATTAGTCAATCAGCCAAAAAAACTGACAATTGCGGATATGGGAAATCAACAACGAACTCACAATTGATATTAAAATTGAGCTGTCCCGCATATCGACTTATTTTGATTAACATTGAAGGCAAGGTAATAGGCGGATGAAGGGGGTTTCAAACCCTCGACACGGTTGCCCGTATAGATAAATTCAATAGATCTGTCTTCAGCCTCTCGCTTCTCCCGGCCCAAGGCTATCGCAGCTTTTTAGCGAAGGAAAGCGACGGGCGCTCAATCAGGCGCCAGGAAAACACGGCACAGGTCAGGGCCAGAGGCAGCGAGATCATGATATTCACCAGGGGCTCGGTCACGCCCTGCTGCGCGGTAATCTGCTGAATGGGGAAGGCATAGATATAAATACCATAAGAATAGTCCCCAAGCTGGTTATAGTGCCGGATCAACCCGTCCGGCAAATAGGCAAGTAAAAAAACCCCATAGGCAAGGGCGATAACAAACGCTTCGCGAAAAATGGGCGTGGGATAGCAAATCACCGCCGCTGCCGCCAGACCGAGACCGATGGACAGCCTGAGCCTGATCTTCTCGCGCCAGACAAAGAAAACAACGCCGGTCATAAAAGGCAATGCCAGCCCGGCCAGCTTGACCAGACGCTGATGCGGCTCGAAATACATCACAATACTGTAGGCAACGAGAAAGGCGATTGTAGCAAGTATCGTCAGCGGACGGTTATTAAGGACACCGGCCAGCCCCAGCAGGCAGACTGAAATATAGCATATTAGCTCGTAATTCAGGGTCCAGAGGGGAATGTTGATAGTGTTGCGCACCGGATTATCCATAAACACACCGGGCAAATTATGCTGCAGGAAAAACAGCGTGAAATTTCTTGCGATATACGCGGGAATAGCCTCCAAAAGCGTATACAATGGCGCCGACGTCAACAGGGGCGCAAGGATAAAGGCCGTGAGAAGAAGGACCACCAGCAACGCCGGAAAGATCCGGAATATCCGGGCCGACCAGAAAGATCTGAGGTTGTTTGCACGCACAAAACTCTGGGCAATCAGAAATCCGGAAATGGCGAAAAAGACATAAACGGAGACCGTCCCCAGGTCGATCCCCTTCAGAAGGCTGGAAAAGGGCTGCTCATTGACCAGCCCGTCAGACACGGCCCAGGCATGGGAGACAAGAACACCAATCGCCGCAACCATTCGGATCAGATTTAGATTGTTGTCACGACCCTTGGCAAAATCGCTAATGTATTTCGGTTCCACGGGCGATGTCTCATCCCTGCTCCACTATCTTTATATTATCGGTAAGGACAGTAAAACATTCAGTTGTTACAAGGACATACTCATGATTACTTTGGAATTATTTTAGTATAGTTTAGCAATAATTGAAAGAACTTCCTGTTTCTGCGAATTCGGCGGCCGAATTCGAACCTGTTTCACCCGAAGACTCCACAGCGCCACGGACTGGAGGAATGACCCCGTTAAGTCGTTTGATTTCTATTCTCCGAGCATTCCATCCAGGCGTTCTTTTGAGTCCAACAACTCATTAATGAAGTCATAAACGACTTCCTTGACGCTGGTTTCCTCTGTCATGTCGCCGACAATTTGACCAACGGGATAGGTTAGAAACTCTTTCGCCCGCACGCGCTCCACTCTCGATCGGCCTTCCTGCCACCAAAGATAGTTCTGAAGAGGGGCCGGCAGCATCGCCGGCGCATCCTCGGCATTCCAGGCTTTCGAAAACGTGTTATTGAGTGTCCTGCAGGGCTTGCCGGTAACAGATCTGGTCAAGATGGCATCATCGGCTGCAGCTTCAAACATCTTTGACTTGATCTCCGGCGGGACCTCGCTTTGAACGGTTTTCAACCAGATGGATCCGCACCAAACCCCTTCACAGCCAAGGGCCAGCGCCGCGGCAAACTGCCTGCCACGGCCAACGCCACCGCCGCCCAGCACCGGCATGGGATCGACGGCATCAACAATATTCGGCCATAAAACCAGAGAGGAAATGTCGCCGGTATGGCCCCCGGCCTCTGTCCCAACAGCAATGACGAAATCACACCCGGCTTCTTTATGTTTGATCGCATGCCGGGCCTTACCGGCCAGGGCAGCAATTTTTATGCCTTTGGAATGAGCCCTTTCAATCAACTGGGCCGGGGGCGTTCCCAGCGCATTGACAATCAGTTTAATCGGATGGCTCATGGCCCGCTCCACCATCTCAAGGCTTTCGCGCGGGGTGAAGTTCATGCCCTTCACCATATCCCGCATAATTTGCTGCTCCTCGGCCTCGGGGAGGGGCGGCACACCCGCTTTATCCAGCATATCGCGGACAAACCGGACATGTTCCTGCGGCAACAGTTTTTCCGGATCATATTTCAAATCACCTGAATCCTCGACATTTCCCGACATCAGAACATCGATGCCATAGGGCCGCCCCTCTATATGCGCATCAATCCAGTTGAGTTCTTCTTCCACCCGGTCCGGATCCATTCGCGCCATACCCAGAACCCCCATGCCGCCGGCTTTGGAGACTTCAACAACAACATCCCGGCAATGAGAAAAAGCAAATATCGGCACATCGATACCAAACATTTCGCAGAGTTTGTTCTTCATTTTTTTTCCTTTTTACGACAAACAAGTAACAATTTGATCCGAATTTTTGACAAGCGTAATCATTTCATTATTTAAGCGAATGATTCCGAAATTGGCAATAATATTGTAAATTCTGTGGTTAGCATTTCGGAGCAGGGATTTTTAGAACATATCGGAACACCCGATCCGAAAGTCTTCGGCAGGTTTAGGAAAAACTCAGTTTGCGATGTTTGAAAAACAGATTGGTGGCGGAGGGAGAGGGATTCGAACCCTCGATACGGTTACCCGTATACACACTTTCCAGGCGTGCGCCTTCAGCCACTCGGCCACCCCTCCGCAAATCGTCTGCATGGATCTGCAGACGAGCGGGGAATATACTTCAGAAGCCAGAGATTGCAAGGGGTCAAAAGCCGTTTGCCGGAATAAATAACCGGCGGGCCGATATTATGGGAAAATAACCTCAAACGGGCTTTGAGTTCCTGGGCAATTCGCGATACCATGCCGCCATTCAATTGCAGAAAGATATGACACGTGATTATAGGCCGTCTTATTGGTTGGGTATGTATCGCCATCGCCTTTATGGTACTGGGGCGGGATCTTCTGCAATTCCTCAATACCGGCGAGCTGCACTTCATTCTTCTGGGGGAGCTTTGGTACAACCTGTTTCCCGAGGGGCTGAACCTGGCGCAGGCCGTCGTTCAGCGCTATCTGTTCCCAAGCCTTTGGGATCCGGTTATTCTCACAGTATTATTATGGCCGGCCTGGCTTGATTTCTTCGTGCCCGGATTGGTTTTGATAATCCTGTTCCGGAAAAGAAAGAACCGCAAAAAGAGGTAACCAGTCAGAAATCCAACTAGTCATCTCCCATTTTGAGGGCGGCCAGAAACGCCTCTTGCGGGATATCCACATTGCCCACAGAGCGCATCCGTTTCTTACCCTTCTTTTGCTTTTCCAGCAGTTTCTTTTTCCGGGTTATATCGCCGCCATAGCATTTCGCGGTCACGTCTTTGCGCAGCGCGCTGATGGTTTCCCGCGCCACAACCTTGCCGCCAATAGCTGCCTGCAGGGCGATCTTGAAAAGCTGACGGGGGATAAGATCTTTCAGGCGTTCACATAACTGCCGTCCGCGGCCTTCTGCCTGATCGCGGTGGGCAATCATCGCCAACGCATCCACGGGTTCGGAATTGACCAGAATGGACAGCTTGACCAGATCGCTTTCGATGTAGCTGTCCAGCTCATAGTCAAAACTGGCATAGCCCCGGGTAACCGATTTCAGACGATCATAAAAATCAAAGACAACTTCATTCAGCGGCAGCTTGTAAACAACCATCGCCCGGTTGCCCGCATATGTCAGGTCGGTCTGCACACCACGCTTGTCTTCACATAGCTTCAGCACCTGACCCAGATATTCATCGGGCACCAGAATGGTCGCCTTGATCCACGGCTCTTCAATATGGTCAATTTGCATGACATCTGGCATATCCGCCGGGTTATGCATCTCCACCATATCGCCATTGCGCATATATAAATGATAGACAACCGACGGGGCCGTGGTGATCAGATCAAGATCAAACTCGCGCTCCAGCCGCTCCTGTATTATCTCCAGATGCAACAGCCCTAGAAAACCGCAACGAAAACCGAAGCCAAGGGCGGCCGATGTTTCCGCTTCAAAGGAGAAACTGGCATCATTGAGGCGCAGCTTTCCAAGACTGGATTTCAGTTCGGAGAAATCCGCGGCATCAACGGGAAACAATCCGCAGAATACCACCGGCTGGTTCGGCTTGAACCCGGGCAAGGGCTCCAGCGCCGGCTTGCGGTCATCGGTGATGGTGTCCCCGACTTTCGTATCGGCCACCTGTTTGATGGCAGCCGTCATAAAACCGATTTCTCCGGGACCCAGCTCATCTACCATCAGTCCTTTGGGTGTAAACACACCAACCCGGTCCACCAGGTAGCTAGCGCCGGTTTCCATCATCCTGATTTTCTGGCCCTTTTTAATGGATCCGGCCCGCACCCGGAACAGTACCACAACGCCAAGATAGGCGTCATACCAGCTATCGATCAGCAGCGCCTGGAGCGGCGCATCCCGATCTCCTTGCGGCGATGGGATATGGGCGATAACGGCTTCCAGAACTTCATCCACGCCAACTCCGGTTTTCGCCGAGACAGGCAAGGCACCGCTGGCGTCAATGCCGATGACTTCCTCGATCTGTTCCACCACCCGGTCCACATCGGCGGCAGGAAGGTCAACCTTGTTGAGCACCGGCAGGATTTCATGGTCAACTTCAATGGCCTGATAGACATTGGCCAGCGTTTGCGCCTCAACGCCCTGACTGGCATCGACAACCAGGAGAGAACCTTCACAGGCAGACAGGGACCGGTTTACCTCATAGGCGAAATCAACATGGCCCGGCGTATCAATCAGGTTCAATGTATAGGTCTCGCCATCCTGCGCCTTGTACAAAAGCCGCACTGTCTGCGCTTTAATGGTGATACCGCGCTCACGCTCGATATCCATGCTATCGAGAACCTGCTGCTGCATCTCCCGTGCATCCAGCCCGCCGCACATCTGGATAAGGCGGTCGGCCAGCGTCGATTTTCCATGATCAATATGAGCAATGATCGAAAAATTGCGTATTTTACTTAGGTCCGTCATGAGCGTCTTTTTCTCTAATCTCTATCGCTTATCCAAGTAACAGGTTTCAGGGCAATTACAACAGGCGTGTGTCTAATCTTGCCCCGGCAGTGATATATCCGCATAGGTTCCCTGGTCGGACGGGATTTTCATGATGCCCGAAGAACTGAAAACGGTTTTTTCGTTAGCGGTTAATATACAAGTGGCGAAAAGCAACGTTCGTGTCTGTTTTATAACTTGTGTCCGGCCTTCAAGCCAGGTGCCATTGGGTACCGGAGAGACAAAATCGCAGGACATCTGAATGGTTGGTAGAAACTTGCGGATACCCGTGATCGCCTGACCACCGACACCCAGTTGCATATCGGCGAACGTCATCAACATGCCGCCATGACAAATATTGGCGATGTTGCAATGCTTGTCTTCTATGCGAAGTCCCAGATACGCATCCATCTCTACCGGTTTAATCATCAGGGTGCCGGTCAATCCGACAAAACCGACATTGCCTTCAAAGATCTTAAAACCGTCTGGAACATTATTTGTCATTTATTATCCTCCACAAACAGAACAAGGGGAGCTCCAAAGCTCCCCTCAATTAATAGGCTCCGTAACCCTAGTGCCGCAGATGACCACCGCTCGCCTTTTCAACATTGGCGATCACTTTCGCGGCGACGGCATCGATTTCCTCTTCCGTCAGGGTTTTGTCTGTTGGTTGCAACCGGACAGACAAGGCCACGGATTTTTTGCCCATGGCCACATGCTCCCCCTGATACACATCAAAAATCGACACATCGGAAATCAGTTTCTTATCGCTGCCCCGCGCCGCCCGGATAATCTTGTCTGCGGATATGTCAACATCCATTTCAAAGGCAAAGTCCCGTTCCACGGATTGGAAATCGGAAATGGACAATGGCGGACGGGCTGTCGCACTTTTTCCGCGCGGTAGCGGCACGTTATCAAGATAGACTTCAAATCCAACCAGCGGCCCCTTGACTTTCATTGCCTCCAGGACAGCGGGATGGATTTCCCCAAACGCCGCCAACCGGTTTTTTGGACCCAGCTGCAGAACGCCGGAGCGACCGGGATGATACCAATCCGGGGCGCCGGTAACGACCTGTGCATTGGCCGCGGGGCCGCCGACAGCTTCCAGAACCGCCACGGCATCCGCTTTTGCATCATAGGCATCAAAATACTTGCCGTTACCGGCCCAGTGCCGCTCTGAAGTCTGACCGGACCGGATACCGCCGGCCACCATTGCCTGGCCATCCGGCTGGTCCGAATGATATTCGGATCCGACCTCGAACAGCGACACGTCGTTGAAACCACGGGCATGGTTCCGTCCGGCGGCGGCAATGAGATTTGGCAGCAATGAGGGTCGCATGGCATCCAGATCCGCGCTAATCGGATTGACCAAAACAATTTCGTCAGGAACACCGCCGAAAAGATCCGCATGGGACCGCGGCAGAAACGACCAGGTGACCGCCTCCATCATACCGCGATTGGCCAAGCCGCGCTTCGCCATTCGAACACGGCGCTGCGGAAGATCCACGGACGGTTTGGCGACCACATTCGCCTTTGGCAAAGCGGCTGTAGGAATATTGTCATAGCCATGAACCCGGAGAATTTCCTCCACGAGATCCGCTTCCCCGTCCACATCCATTCGCCATGACGGGACGGAAACCTGAATGAGATCACCGCTGTCTTTTGGTGAAAACCCGAGCTTGTCGAGAATTTCCATCATTTCGGTGACCGGGACGTCAACACCGCCAAGATCCTGCACCCGGCTTTTGCGCAAATCGACATCCTTCTGCCACTCTGGACCGGTTCCGGCAACCACAACATTCGAGGGTTCCCCGCCGCATAAATCCATTATCAGCCGCGTGGCGATTTCCATGCCGCTTTCAACGAACGCCGGGTCCACACCCCGTTCAAACCGGTAACGGGCGTCGGATTCGATACCAAGCTTGCGACCGCTTGTGGCGATACGGATGGGATCAAACAGGGCCGCTTCAACAAAGACATTGGTCGTTGCTTCCGTGCAACCGGTTTCCTCACCGCCCATGATACCACCCAGGCCAACCGCGCGACTATTATCGGCGATAACGCAGGTCTCTGCACCAATGGCATATTCCTCGCCATCCAGAGCCAGTAATTTTTCTCCAGGCTCGCCAAGACGCACCTGAATATCACCGTCAACCTTATCCGCATCAAAAACATGGAGCGGGCGTCCCAGGTCATATGTGACATAGTTGGTCATATCCACAAGCGCCGAGATGGGACGCAATCCGATCGCCAGCAATTTATCCTGCAGCCATTTCGGGCTTGGCCCGTTTTTGACACCTCGTATATAACGGCCGACAAATTTCGAACAGGGTAAGGGACCCTGAACATCCGCGTCAAAATTGAGATGAACTGAGATAGGACTGTCGAACTGGCCCGGAACGGCGCTTAGATCAAGATCCTTCAGCGTCCCAAAGCCTCCGGCGGCCAAATCACGGGCGATACCGTAAACACCGAGCGCATCCTGATGGTTCGGCGTGATGGCAATTTCTACGATGGGATCATCCAGACCGGCGAGAACCGCGAAGGACGCACCTATTTCCGTATCTTCTGGCAGTTCGATGATGCCGTCATGTTCATCGGAAATTCCCATTTCCCGCTCGGACACCAGCATCCCGTTGCTTTCCACGCCCCGAATTTTAGACGGTTTCAGCAATAGATCCGTTCCCGGCACGTAAACACCGGATGGGGCAAAAACCCCCTTCATACCGGTTCGGGCATTGGGCGCACCGCAGACGACCTGAACAATTTCCGTGCCGGTATCCACTTTACAGACGCGCAAGCGGTCGGCATCCGGATGCTGGACAGCCTCCACAACATAGGCAACCCGAAAAGCTTCAAGCTCCTTGGCACGATCGGTTATTTCTTCCACTTCCAGTCCGAGCGCCGTCAGTTTTTCCGACAGCTCGTCGAGGGAAGCCGTATAGTCGAGATGCTCTTTCAGCCAGGATATTGTGAATTTCATCGGGACAGCCCTCCCCCAAGTGTGGGGACATCCAATGGCACAAAACCGTAATGTTTCAACCAACGAAGATCCGCGTCGAAGAAAGCGCGCAAATCCGGTATGCCATATTTTAGCATGGCGATCCGGTCAATGCCCATGCCCCAGGCAAAGCCTTGATACTCATCCGGATCCAGCCCGCAATGCGCCAGAACCCGCGGATTGACCATGCCGCAGCCCAATATCTCCAGCCAGTCATCGCCTTCACCAACTTTCACATGATCGCCGGCAAACGTGCATTTTATATCCATTTCTGCAGACGGCTCCGTGAACGGGAAATAGGACGGGCGAAACCGCATGGTGATTTCATCCAGTTCAAAAAACGCCTTGCAGAATTCAGCCAGGACCCCTTTTAAATGTCCCATATGACTGGTCTTGTCGATCACCAATCCTTCGATCTGATGAAACATGGGCGTATGTGTCTGGTCGGAGTCACACCGGAAAGTCCGTCCGGGGACAACAATACGGTGCGGGGGCTCTTTCGATTGCATGGTCCTGATCTGTACGGTCGAGGTATGGGTCCTCAATAGCTGACGCGAGCCATCCTCTTTTTCCGGCAGGTAAAAGGTGTCATGCATTTGCCGTGCGGGATGCTCGGGTGGAATATTCAAGGCGGTGAAATTATGAAAATCGTCTTCAATATCCGGACCTTCGGCAATATCAAATCCCATGTCGGCGAAAATTTCCGTGATTTCATCCATCACCTGACTGATAGGGTGAATACGCCCAACGCTTTCCGGGCGAACGGGCAAGGTCACGTCGATACTCTCGGATGCCAGTTTCTTCGCCAGTTCCGCCGCGTGAAGCGACGATTTCGCCCCGTCAATGGCCTCACCAATGGTCGATTTCAACTTATTCAGCTTCGGCGCAACCGTCTGGCGTTCCGTTGGGTCCATTTGACCGAGACCGCGCATCATCAGACTGACACTTCCCTTTTTACCAAGGGCCGAAATTCGGAGGGCTTCCAGCCCATCCAGGTCCGTTATGGTGCCGATCTGGTCCAGCAATTCTGATTCAAGCTTTTCAATATCCTGCATAACTACTCGCAAATAAAAAGGGGGCCACTAGAAGGGCCCCCTTTTAATAAAGTGGTCTACGAAAAAGTCTAGGTTTTCGAGGGCCCGGTGTATCAGGCTTTGTTAGATGCTTGGCTTGCAGCGTCTACCAATGCCTTGAAGGCCTCAGGCTCACGTACGGCGATATCAGCAAGAACCTTGCGGTCTACTTCAATGCCGGCCAGCTTGAGGCCGTGCATAAAGTTTCCGTAAGTCATGCCAAGCTCACGTGAAGCCGCATTGATACGTTGGATCCACAGCGCACGGAAGTTCCGCTTTTTTGTGCGCCGATCGCGATAGGCATATTGGCCGGCTTTTTCGACGGCCTGGATTGCTACGCGGAAGGTATTTTTACGGCGGCCATAATAACCTTTGGCTGCCTTGATAACTTTTCTATGACGGGCATGCGTGGTGACGCCCCGTTTGACACGTGCCATGGTTTTCTCTCCTTAACCGTACGGTAAAAACTTTTTGACGATCCGTGCATCCTGATCGGCGAGAATTGTGGTTCCCCGAAGATTACGAATCTGTTTGTTGGTCCGCTTGATCATTCCATGCTGTTTTCCAGCCTGGTTTGCACGTACCTTACCGTTGGCGGTAAGAGAGAAACGCTTTTTCACGCCGCTCTTCGTTTTTAGCTTGGGCATTTTAAGGCTTCCTGTAAATCACAAGTTGAAGCGAAAGAGCAAACTCGGCAGCACCAATTGGCCGGAATGCTCGACGAAGCGAGGGTTATAACCGCGGGACGGTTCAAATACAAGCCCTCTAACTGCTTTTTTTCATTCCCGTCCCCTGGATGACAATGATCATGTCTTCGCGGATCAATAAATTCTCAAACCCACGCAGTACATGTGGTGAGAACAGGGATAAATATCCACAAAAAAACCTGCGAATTCCCCCAAGGAGCCGCAGGTTTTCAGAAATTCAGCTACTTACTTTATGGGCGCAATCACCATGGTCATTTGCCGGCCTTCCATTTTCGGATGCTGTTCGACTTTTGCCACTTCTTCCGTCTCGTCACGCACTTTGTGAAGGAGTTTCATGCCCAGTTCCTGATGCGCCATTTCTCGCCCACGGAATCGCATGGTCACTTTCACTTTGTCGCCTGTTCCCAAAAACTTGCTGACAGCCCGCATTTTGACATCATAGTCATGCTGATCAATGTTTGGCCGCATCTTGATTTCTTTGATCTCGAATGTTTTCTGCTTCTTTCGAGCTTTTGATGCCTTTTTCTGTGCTTCAAAGCGCGCACGGCCATAATCCATGAGTTTGCAAACGGGTGATTCTCCCGGGGAAACCTCCACGAGATCAAGCCCGGCTTCATCCGCCAGCCCCATGGCTGCCTCAATGATCACCAATCCAATGTTATCACCATCATCATTTATCAATCGAACGCTGGAAGCCTGGATGTCTTCGTTCGTGCGTGGTCCGCTTTTTGTCGGAACCGTATTTCTTTGTGGGCGAGCTATCTACTTTCTCCTTTAATCATTAATCATCGTTATCCCGTCCGTATAAGGCGGAATGCTGATATATTCTATATTTTTTAACGATTTATTTCCACCGCTTCTTTTTTTGAGTACAAAATTAACTTCCCGGTACTTGCGCCTCTTCCACAAGCTGTGCAATTGCCTCGTCCAGATCCAGCACCTTTTGATGCTTTTCACCAAGACGGCGCACAGAAATCGTTTTCTCCTCTGCTTCTCGTTTACCGGCGACAAACATGGCCGGCACCTTGGCAAGACTATGCTCGCGTACTTTGTAATTGATCTTCTCATTTCGAAGATCAAGGGTCGCCCGCAAGCCTTTCGCTTTCAGTGCAGCAAGAACCTCCTCGGCATAACTGTCCGCTTCGTCAGTGATGGTCGCGACAACAACCTGAACCGGCGACAGCCAAAGTGGGAATCGCCCGGCATATTCCTCGATCAGAATACCGATAAACCGTTCCATGGATCCAAAGATCGCCCGATGCAACATGACAGGGCGATGCTTTGCACCGTCTTCGCCAATGTAGGATGCCCCCAGTCGTTCCGGCAAGACAAAGTCAACCTGCAAGGTTCCGCATTGCCAATCGCGGCCAATCGCGTCGGTCAATACAAATTCCAGTTTTGGTCCGTAAAATGCCCCCTCGCCCGGGTTCATGGAATAGCTGAGACCTGTTGCATCGATCGCATCCCGTAAGGAACCCTCGGATTTGTCCCAAATCTCGTCTTCCCCAGCGCGCACTTCGGGGCGATCGGAGAATTTGACTGTCACGTCTGTAAATCCAAAATCCTTATAGATATCGAGCAGTAACGCGCAAAAAATTTCTGTCTCTGAGGTAATCTGGTCTTCTGTACAGAAAATATGGGCATCATCCTGGGTAAACCCACGCACCCGCATGATCCCGTGTAACGCGCCGGAGGGTTCATATCGATGACAAGAGCCGAACTCGGCCATGCGAAGCGGCAGATCACGATAACTGGTGATCCCCTGATTGAAAATCTGCACATGGCACGGACAGTTCATTGGCTTCAGGGCAAATGTTCTGTCTTCTGATTCCGTGGTGTACATGGCATCGCGGAATTTCTCCCAATGACCGGACGCTTCCCACAGTTTGCGATCCACCAGCTGCGGGGTTTTAACTTCCTTATAGGCCGCCTGTTCCAGCTTATTTCGGATGTAGTTCTCCAATGTGCGGTATAGGGTCCAGCCCTTTTCGTGCCAAAAGACCATCCCAACGGCCTCTTCCTGAAGATGGAATAAGTCCATTTCCTTGCCCAGTTTGCGATGATCACGGCGTTCCGCTTCTTCCAGGCGGTGAAGATAGGCTTTCAGTTCCTTTTCATTGCGCCAGGCCGTTCCGTAAACCCTCTGCAGCATCTCATTGTTGGAATCACCACGCCAATAGGCGCCAGCAAGCTTCATCAGTTTGAAGGCATGGCCAAGTTTTTTGGTGGAGGGCAAATGCGGGCCGCGACACAAATCCTGAAATTCGCCTTGACGGTAAATGCCAATGGGTTGATCGGCCGGAATGCCAGCAATGATTTCCGCTTTGTAGTCCTCGCCAATGCTTTTAAAAAAATCAACGGCGGCATCGCGTTCCCACTCTTCACGGACAATCTGTTCGTCACGATCAACGATCTCATGCATTCGCTTTTCAATTTTTTCAAGATCAGCTGGTGTAAAAGGCTCATCCCGGGCAAAATCGTAATAGAAACCATTGTCGATTGCCGGCCCAATGGTTACCTGAGTTTCCGGATATAACTCCTTGGCCGCTTCTGCAAGAACATGGGCCGCGTCATGGCGCAGAAGCTCAAGAACATCATCGCCCTCTTCACGAATGGTTACAATTTCGACGGTTGTATCGGTGTCCAATGTAGTTTTGAGGTCTTTGACCTCGCCATCAATCCGCAATGCCAGGGCTGCCTTGGCCAATCCCGGGCCAATATCAAGCGCCAATTCTTCCCCTGAAATAGGGCCCTCAAATGATCGTACACTGCCATCGGGGAGGGATATATTGAGTTTACCGTTGTTCACTTTTTACCGCCAATTCTGTATGTGGTTCCGAGCAACACCCTGCCCTGAATCTTGGTTTTACGTGGGGGACTGTAGAAATCTGGCATGGCATGTCAAGTTAAAGAGCCGCGCAAGCACCCTTTTTAAGGTTTTAATTTACCTGACCCCTCCCCTTTGCCGGCATATTAGCGGGACAACAGATCTGAATATACTTTCAATGTTGCCGAACACATGGTCTCGATATCGAATTTTTCCATTACATGTTGGCGGGATAGCGTTGCCACTGCTTCGCGTTGTTCCGACGTCATGTTGATGGCCGCGGTCAACGCCGCTGCGATGGCGTCGGAATCGTCAACCGGAATTAGCCAACCGGTCTCGCCATCCAGAATGGTTTCCATGGATCCACCATGCGCCGTCGCCACGACCGGGCGCCCCATGGCCTGGGCTTCCACGGCGACACGCCCGAACCCTTCGGGGACGGTTGTCGCAGACACAACGACATCGGAAAGCATGAGGGCAACCGCCATATCGTCACAATGTCCTTTAATCTGCACCTTGCCTTCCAGATTCCTCGATCTGACGAGATCGCTGAGCTCTTCGCAATAGGCTTCTCGGCCATCAGTGCTGCCAACCATTAATGCCAGAAAATTGTCATTCTCTAATTTTGCCAGCGCTTCGATAAAGGCCGTGTGCCCTTTCAGGCGCGTCAAACGGCCGGGTAACATGATGACCGGAACGCCATCTGGCAATTGCCAGTCGCTGGCCATTTTGATAATGCGCTCGGCACTGATGGCAGCCGGGTTAAATTTGCGACAATCAACACCCCGGGGGATTGTCACAACCTGGCTCTCAGCAACCTCATAATTCTCCCGGATATGGCGGGCAATAAAATCCGAAATAGCGATCACTTTTTCGCCCTTTGCCATGACCGAGTTATAATAGTTTTTGAGAAATCCGCCGCGCGTATATGCTGCATGAAAGGTTGTTACAAAATGGCAGCTTTCTTTCCTTGCGGCCTTCATGGCGCTCCAGGCAGGTGCCCGGCTCCGGGCATGAACAATATCCACATTGTGCTGCTTGATGATATCCCGCAAGCGTGTCACATTCCGCCGCATGACCACCGGGTTCTTGGAGGCGACGGGCAAAGTGATATGCCGCACACCCATTCTGGTCAATTCGTGTTCCATTATGCCGCCACTTGAAACAACGATGGGGATCCAGCCTTCATTTTTCAGCGCCGCCGCTATTTCAATAGCCCCACGTTCGACACCTCCCCCGTTTAGGCTCGGAAGAATTTGCAGGACGGTCCGAACATGTCTTTCATCATCGGTGGATGGAGTGTTATGTTGGGATTCAATCTTATTCATAAATGGCTTCTATAATTCAAAATGACGAATTCAAATACACCAAGTATGCTGTCCAGGCCAGATGGTCAATCCCTTGCCTTCCACCATAGCGCCGGAGAGACGCCGGGCGTTCTGTTTTGCTCCGGCTTTATGTCCGATATGGAGGGAACAAAAGCCGTCGCCCTTGAAAACGCGATGACAGGCCTTGGTAGGGGATTTACCCGGTTTGACTATCTGGGGCATGGTCAGTCTACCGGCCATTTCACAGATGGCTCCATAAGTCGCTGGACCGATGACGCCCTCGCAATTTTGGATGAATGTACGGCAGGTCCGCAAATCATCGTCGGTTCCTCCATGGGCGGCTGGATCGGTCTTCGCATGGCATTGCTGCGGCCGGATCGCATTGCCGGTTTTATTGGTATCGCCGCAGCGCCTGATTTTACGACCCGTATGTGGGACGATATGCCCGAAGACGGTAAATCTGACATTTTATCGAAAGGTTCTTGGGAACAACCATCAGAATATTCCGACGAACCCTATATCATTACCAAGAAACTGATCGATGATGGCCCGCGTAATTTCGTGATGAACGGGCAAATAGACATAACCTGCCCGGTTCATCTGCTTCAGGGAATGAAAGATGATAGTGTTCCCTGGAAAACGGCTTTGCAGATACAGGAAGCCCTGGAAAGCGACGATGTCACCGTATCCCTGGTCAAGAATGGAGACCATCGGTTATCCGAGCCCGACGACATCACCCGTCTGGTCCTGGCAACCGAACGGTTATGTGCTTCCATATAAATTTGTCCGTATCCCTTGTCGGAAACCCCTTTTGCGGGTCGGTAGATTACGATCTAACCAATTGAAATTGGTTAGATTTATTTAGTTTGGCGCTAATTTGGACAGGGGTAACATAATGGTGATGAAAAAGAGTGATGAAGATCACTGGACATTAAGGAATATGACACCACATAAGATGTATAGATTAGTACAGACGCAAGACCTTTGCTGATCCTTGGGACAGTCCCCCTCTCCCAATGAAAAGCAATTTTAGCCGGATCGATCCCCCTCTCGATCCGGCTTTTTCATTGGGTTTCCGGTGGCTGCATCCATTTAACGATTTTCATCGCCGGGAATATCCAAATAACACCAACGATTGGGTAATAGATAAGTTCCGCTATTTTACTGTCCGGCAAAAAATTTACTGCAATCAGCATGCAGACAAGACTGTAAATCACTAAAAGGAGGATGAGGATAGCCATTCCGATGGCTTTGCGAGTATTCATCTGTACTACCGATGAGAAAAAAATAAAGTATTCAAGGATCAATTATAAAGTGAAGCACCTGAAAAGCAAATTTTGGATCGAATGCCTCATTTTTGACAAATAAAATCCGCATGTCGGCCATTATTCTATGTCCAAACTAGCTTACCAAATTTACCCAACATAGGACGCTTGGCATGTTTCAGAAGAAAACAAAATTGACCGATACCCCCGATACTGAAGCTGAGGCTTCCCTTCCAAAAGAAAACCCGATCGAAAGCAGAGTAAAACCGATGGCAAATAATGCAGGTGGCAGAACCTATGGCGTCGACAACGCGCTCCGTCCGAAAACGCCCGTCTATGGACAAGCTCCTGAGGAAAAAAAGCAAGGAAGCCGATTGCATGTTGGTGCCGATATCCATTTGAAAGGCGAAATCACAGCATGTGACCGCCTAATCGTCGAAGGAAAAGTAGAAGCCTCGATGGATAGTAAGGAAATCGAGATCAGTAAAAGCGGTGTGTTTATAGGAACTGTGGATATTGATACCGCCGATATATCCGGCAAGTTCGACGGTACAATGAAGGCCCGCAAGCGGCTTGTCATTCGTAAAACCGGACATGTTACCGGAAACATTAGTTATGGTGAAATTGAGATTGAGCCAGGCGGCGAAATTGGCGGATCCCTGAAAAAGGTTGGAAAGGAACAACCCAATCTTCTTGCCGATGTCGAAAAAGAGTCTGTTAAAAAACCTGAGATAAAAATAGACGAAGAGCCATCTAAGGCCTCAGCCTAAATCCTGACAGCAACCTTTTTCCAAGTTTGAAAATTTGCCCCGAAATTTCGACGGATTTCGGGGCATTGTTACGTATAATGTCCAGTTGTGAAGGACAATTCCGGAATTTTCCGATCAGCCTGTTAGGTGAAGATGCAGAATCTGAACGAGATTAAAAAAGATGCTGCTCTCATGCGGGCGGTTGCTGATGGTGATCAAAAGGCCTGTCGCGAGATAGCAAATACCTATCTGGACGGATCTTATCGGCTGGCTGTCCGCATTTTAGGGGATACAAGCTTGGCTGAAGATATGGCTCAGGAGGCGTTTTTAAAGCTCTGGAAGCAAGCTCCGGACTGGCAGGCAAAAGCGCAGATACGCACCTGGCTACATCGGGTTACTCACAATTTGTGTGTAGACCATTTGCGAAAACAAAATAGATTTAGCGATGAAGAGGTGCCAGACATTGAAGACCCGGCATTGGGAGTGGTGGAGATAATGGAGCAGCGGCAAATCGGTGACAAAGTCACGGATGCCCTGCAAAAACTCCCACCGCGGCAGAGAATCGCTATTTCACTGGTATATTTTGAAGAATGTGGAAATATAGAAGCTGCGGAAATAATGGGTTTATCGGTTGATGCCGTGGAATCGTTACTGGCAAGAGGCAGACGGAAATTGAAAGATTTGTTACTGCCCGCTCGCAGGCTAAGAGACGGAGAAATGTGATGAAAGAAAAACAGTCTGCAGACCTTAATCATTTTAAATCTGTAGTGGAAAGCTATGGCGCGGAGAAGCGCAACTGGCCTGTTGAAGACCATGCCCTGATGGAAAATTTACTGCAAAACTCAGATGTCGCCCGGAGCTTACTTCGCCAGGAAGAAAAATTTGATACCGCGTTGCGTTCTAGCGGCCCAGCACTGCAAGCGCCATCTGCATTGCTCTCGCGTGTGTTGTCCGACGCGCAAAATTTAAACCAGGGTTCCATTTTGCAAACCCTTTGGCCTTTTGGCGCCATCTGGCAACCGGCATCTGGTTTGGCAATGGCTGCTTTCGTCGGCGTAATGCTGGGAGTAGCCAGTCCTAATCTACTCAATGGATCTAGTAATTCATCCATAGACGAACCCGCCTTCAATGACACATTGTTTGATCTGGAGTATGACAATGGCAATATCTAGGCCAAAAATTCTTTCAATTGCTCTTATTGTCTCGCTGGTTGTTAACGTCATCGTCGGTAGTTTTATCGCCGTGCAATGGTTCGGCCATGGTGCCGGTCAAGCGCGCGCAGGAGGGCCTCTGTTTAACCATCGCGCGGCAATGTCCATACTAGAAAAAGATCCTCAGGAAAATGTTCGGAAAATATGGAAAGCCCGGCGCGAAATATTGCGCCCTTATTTCAAGGAGTATGGGCAATCCCGCCGGCAGCTCGCACAATTGCTTGGTGCTGAGAAACTGGACGAAGACGCCATAAATCTTGCTTATGGTGATATGCTTGCCAAGCGCCTGCAAATCGAAGAAATGCTTAAGGTCTCGTTGCTTGAATTCGCCAACGCCTTACCTGCAGATCAGCGTGCAATGTTTTTCAACGAAGGATTTCGCAAGCATAAGAAGCATAAGAGACCCGGCAAGGATAAATCAAACTGATGGATAGACGGCAATATTCCG
This sequence comes from Sneathiella marina, assembly GCF_023746535.1. Classification (GTDB taxonomy): domain Bacteria; phylum Pseudomonadota; class Alphaproteobacteria; order Sneathiellales; family Sneathiellaceae; genus Sneathiella; species Sneathiella marina. The sequence goes on from NZ_CP098747.1 coordinate 3,655,730, forward strand.
CTTCGGCCGCCCGCAACCGTGATCCCATTCTTGGTATTTTAAAAGACCATCTACCCGAATCCGGAACAGTTCTGGAAGTTGCCAGCGGATCGGGAGAGCATGCTGTTCATTTCGCCCCTCATTTTCCAAACCTCAATTGGCAGGCAACAAACTACGACACTACCCAGCTTAACAGCGTTATCGACTGGATTGCGCATTCACCGTCCGGTAATTTGCTCCCACCACTTAAACTCGACGCAACCGCCACCATTTGGCCGATAGAGGCCGATGGTTACACAGCCATGCCCATAACGGCTATTTTTAACGTCAACATGATCCATATTTCACCTTGGTGTGTCTGTGAGGGCCTCATGGCCGGGGCCGGGCGTATTTTACAAAAAGGGGGACGCCTGTTCATCTACGGACCTTTTAAAATTGATGGCAAACATACAGCGCCAACAAATGAACAATTTGATGAGTGGCTACGGGCAGACAATGCTGACTACGGTATTCGAGACCAACGAAACGTTATTGCGGAGGCTGAAAAAAATGGCCTCGTGCATATGCAAGCCATTTCCATGCCGGCCAATAATTTCCTGCAGATTTTCGAACATACCTAACTGGCTGTACAAAAAAGGGCCATCCCGAAGGATGGCCCAATTCTTTGGCTTTAAAGGATGGGTTGGCTTAGAAGCCCATACCACCCATGCCGCCGCCCATGCCGCCCATATCAGGCATTGCAGGCGCCCCACCGCCATCTTTGGCGGGTGTGTCTGCGATCATGGCTTCTGTTGTGATCAGCAAGCTGGCTACTGAAGCCGCATCTTCCAATGCAGCCCGTACAACCTTGGCCGGATCAACAACACCGTCAGCTGTCAGTTCTGTATATTCACCAGACTGTGCATTAAAGCCGAAAGTCATGCTGTCCTGTTCAAGCAATTTACCAACAACAACCGCGCCGTCGGAACCCGCATTTTCTGCGATCTGACGGCAAGGAGCCTGAAGAGCCCGCTTGACGATATTGATACCAACATTCTGGTCATCATTTTCGCCTTCAAGACCTTCCAGAGCGCGAGATGCATAAAGCAGAGCAACACCACCACCGGCAACGATACCTTCTTCAACAGCAGCACGTGTTGCATGCAACGCATCATCAACACGGTCTTTGCGTTCTTTCACTTCTACTTCAGTTGCACCGCCAACTTTGATGACAGCAACACCGCCAGCAAGTTTGGCAAGACGTTCCTGCAGTTTTTCCCGGTCATAGTCGGAAGTGGTTTCTTCAGACTGCGCGCGGATCTGGTTGCAACGACCTTCGATATCGGCTTTTTCACCGGAACCATCGACGATTGTTGTTTCTTCTTTCGTGATTGTAACGGATTTCGCCGTTCCAAGCATATCGAGGCCAACATTCTCCAGTTTGATGCCGATTTCTTCAGAAATCATCTGGCCGCCGGTCAGGATCGCGATGTCTTCAAGCATTGCTTTACGACGATCACCGAAACCAGGCGCTTTAACAGCAGCAATCTTAAGACCACCACGGAGCTTGTTGACAACCAGAGTTGCAAGAGCTTCACCTTCAATGTCTTCAGCAATGATCAACAAAGGCTTACCAGCTTGAACAACAGCTTCGAGCAATGGCAGCATTGGCTGCAGGTTGGTCAGTTTCTTTTCGTGTAGCAGAATGTATGGGCTGTCCATTTCGGCAACCATTTTCTCTGCATTTGTCACGAAGTAAGGAGACAGGTAACCACGATCGAACTGCATGCCTTCAACAACATCAAGCTCTGTATCAAGTCCTTTAGCTTCTTCAACCGTGATAACGCCTTCGTTGCCGACGCGCTGCATGGCTTCGGAAATGATGCTGCCGATTTCAGCTTCACCATTTGCAGAGATTGTACCGACCTGAGAAATTTCTTCCTGGCCAGCAACTGGCTTCGCAGAAGATTGAATGCTTTGGATCGCTGTACCAACGGCGAGGTCGATACCACGCTTAAGGTCCATTGGGTTCATGGAAGCAGCAACAGCTTTCAGGCCTTCCTGAACGATTGACTGTGCAAGCACTGTCGCTGTCGTTGTTCCGTCACCGGCAACATCGTTGGTTTTAGACGCAACTTCGCGAACCATCTGCGCGCCCATATTTTCAAACTTGTCTTCGAGTTCGATTTCCTTGGCAACAGTTACACCATCTTTTGTGATGCGCGGTGCGCCGAAAGATTTGTCGATTACAACATTGCGGCCTTTTGGACCGAGCGTAACTTTTACAGCATCAGCCAGAATATTGACGCCTTTCAGCATACGATTGCGGGCGTCTGTATTGAACTTGACTTCTTTTGCCATGTTTTTAAATCCTCAATTAATTCGTTTGGTTAGGCCATTACGCCCATGATATCTGATTCTTTCATGATCAAGACGTCTTCGCCATCGACCTTGATTTCAGTTCCGGACCATTTGCCGAAAACAACTGTGTCGCCGACACCAACGTCAAGCGGACGCACAGTTCCGTCTTCTGAGATAGAACCATTACCAGTCGCAAGGACTTCGCCTTGTGATGGTTTTTCCTGAGCACTGTCTACAAGAATAATACCGCCAGCTGTTTTCTCTTCAGCTTCAATGCGTTTGATCAATACTCGATCGTGCAACGGACGAAATGTCATCAAGTTTCTCCCTAAGTTTCGAATAATAAATGGGTTTACAACTGCATTAGCACTCATAATGATCGAGTGCTAACAAAATTCCCTACGGATGTAGGCAATGCACATAAAAGAGTCAAGAGGTCCCTGATTTTTTTTGAATTAATTGATTAAATCCATGCCCAAAAATCAATTTTTCGCCCTAAAACTCCCAAACCTCTTGGCCGTCATCCTTTTTTCCATTAGATAGAGCCGCAGCATATGCTGCGTAAATGGATGTGCATCCGCATATATACAAGTAGCGAACCAAAAAAAGGCTGACACGACAGTGACGACATCTCTCCTTACGCAACTCAGCGCCCTTGCCGGTGAAGCTTTCAAGGCTCTTGACCTGGATCCCGCCTTTGGAAAAGTCGTTGTTTCGCAGCGGCGCGAATTGGGGCAGTTCCAATGTAATGGCGCTCTTGGTGCTGCCAAGCAGGCCAAAAGAAACCCTCGGGAAATTGCGGATCAAATTGTTGGTCAGCTTGACCAAACAGGGCTTTTCAGCGAGTTGTCCCTTGCGGGTCCCGGCTTTATCAATATGCGGTTAAACGATGATTTCCTAACCGGGCATCTCGCGGAACTTGCGGAAGATCCATATTTTGGGTGCCGCCAGGACAGGGAATCGCGCAAAGTAATCATCGATTTTGGCGGCCCAAATGTCGCAAAGGCAATGCATGTCGGGCATTTACGAGCGACCATCATTGGAGAGAGCCTGCGGCGGTTACATGATTTTTTGGGAAATGACATCGTCAGCGACGTTCATTTTGGGGACTGGGGCTTGCCCATGGGGCTGCTGATCAAGGAGATTGAAAAGGGGGAGCCCGACCTAATCTATTTCGACAGTGATTTTTCCGGCCCCTACCCGGAACAGTCCCCGGTATCAGTTGAAGCCCTTCAAATTCTTTATCCCGCGGCCTCGGCGCGCAGTAAATCAGATCCGGCCTTTCTTGAAAGCGCCCGCGAAGCAACATTCGAGTTGCAAAAGGGCCGGGCCGGGTATCGCGCCCTTTGGCAACATATGAGGGATATTTCCATCGCCGAGACCAAAGAGGATTTCGATCTTCTGGGTGCTTTTTTTACGGAATGGAAAGGGGAAGCGGATACCAACGATCATATTCCGGTAATGCTTAAGCGCCTGGAGGCCGAGGGGTATTCCGAGCTTTCCGATGGCGCGGTTGTTGTGCCCGTGAAGGAAGAGACGGACAAAAAGGAAATGCCGCCGTTGATTTTGCAAAAATCAGATGGTGCCGTGATGTATGGGACAACCGATCTGGCAACCATTGAACAACGTGTTCAGGAACGGGATCCGGATAGTATCCTGTACGTTGTCGATGCCCGCCAGAGCCTTCATTTTGAACAGGTGTTTCGCGCCGCCATCAAATGTAAAAGCGTCCGGCCCGGCTGTCATCTGGAGCATATCGGTTTTGGCACTGTAAATGGTAAAGATGGCAAGCCGCTCAAAACCAGGGATGGCGGGGTTGTCCGGCTGCGCTCCTTAATCGACGATGCCATAGGGGAAGCCCGGAAGGTTATTCTCGAAGCAGGCATGTCGGAGCGATTTGACGAGGCGGAACTGGACGATATTTCAAGAAAAGTCGGGCTGGCGGCCATCAAATATGCAGACTTGTCAAATCAGCGCATGTCGAATTATGTGTTCGATCTCGAGCGTTTTACAAAATTTGAAGGGCGTACAGGACCGTATCAGATGTATGCTGCGGTCCGTATTAAATCCATGCTGCGGCGCGCTGCCGAACAAGAATTTTCCGATGGCCGCCTAATCGCAACCGCTGATGCCGAGCGAAACCTGATGTTGGCGATCGCGGGTCTGCAAGAAACAGTCACCGCCGCGACGGAGAAAAATGCCCCTAATATTCTCTGCGATCATGTATATAATCTGACGCAGGAATTTAATGCCTTTTATCACGATTGCCATGTGCTTGGAGAGAAAGACATTGATATTCGTGCGTCACGCCTCAGGTTATGCGCCATTGCATTGCGTCAAATCGAGCTGGTTCTACATATGCTGGGGATTGACGTACCCGAGCGGATGTAAAAGATATGTAAATCATTATCGATCAAGTTACCGTCTCAGATCAAAATAGATGAAGTCAAAAAGGAAGAAGTTGTGCAACAGGAAACCGCAAAATTAAAAGCAGGTGTCGTCACGGGAAAAGATTACCTTGCTCTCGTTCGCAATTGTAAAGCCCAGGGCTATGCCTTGCCGGCCATAAACATAACCGGCACCAATACAGTAAATGCCGCGATGGAAGGGGCTGCCAACAGCAATTCCGATTTAATTGTTCAGCTGTCGAACGGCGGTGCACAGTTCTTTGCGGGCAAGGGAATTAAAGACACAAACCGGGCACGGGTTATCGGTGCAATATCCGCCGCCCGGCACGTCCATACCGTCGCCAAGGAGTATGGCATTTGCGTAGTCTTGCATACGGATCATGCCAATAAGGGTCTGATACCGTGGGTTGAAGGTATGATTGAAGCCAGTGAAGAAGAATTTGCCGCGACCGGCCGCCCCTTATTTTCCTCCCATATGCTGGATCTTTCCGAAGAAACCGTCGAAGACAATCTGGATGATTGCGAGAGAATCCTCAAACGGCTGGCAAAAATCGATATGAGCCTGGAAATAGAACTGGGGGTTACAGGCGGAGAAGAGGATGGTGTCGGCACAGATGTTGATCTGGTAGACAACAACAAGCTTTACACCCAGCCCTCTGAAGTTCTTCAGGCCTATCAGCGTCTGTCACCCATCGGCCATTTCTCCGTTGCTGCCGCTTTTGGCAATGTTCACGGTGTCTATAAACCCGGAAATGTCCAGTTGCGCCCTGAAATACTCGACAAGTCACAAGTTCATGTGCAGGAAACATATGGCACCGATCCAAAGCCGCTGGATTTCGTTTTCCACGGAGGCTCTGGATCCAGTCCGGACGAAATCCGCGAAGCCGTCAGTTACGGGGTGTTCAAGATGAATGTCGACACAGATACGCAGTTCGCATTTTCAAAGGCTGCCGGCCCCTATGTGGAAGAGCATTCCAAGGCCTTCAAATATCAGATTGATCCGGATGATGGCACGCCGTTCAAGAAACATTATGATCCACGTGCCTGGCTGCGTGCATGTGAGGTTTCCATGGCAGAACGCGTTGCGCAAGCCTGCCAGGAACTGGGCTCAGCCGGCAAGTCAATCGCAGAATAAAGATCTGAATTTACGCGAAGACGGTTAATACGCCAATGCGCAACCGTCTTTGCGGGATTCCGACCCGGCAGACAACACACCGGTTTCTGGATTTACCATAATTATCTGCCCGCCACCGAGGGGCATGGCCGTGTCCTGTAATTGATAGCCCATATCCGATAATTCTTGTCGAACGCTTGCGGGTATCCCCTCTTCAACCTCCAGAACACCGGCATTGTAAAAGGCCCGCGGACTATCGATCGCCTCCTGCGGATCCATCCCGAAATCCCAAATATTTGTCAGGACATGGGAATGCCCCACAGGCTGGTATCCACCTCCCATGACGCCGTAACATATGGTGGCCTGATCTCCCCGCGTTACCATTCCGGGAATAATTGTATGAAGAGGGCGTTTTCCCGGAGCCACACAATTGAGATGATCCGGGTCCACAACAAACCCAAACCCGCGGTTCTGGAAAATTACACCGGTATCGGGGCAAGCTATTCCGGAGCCAAATCCCATATACAGAGAGTTGATAAACGAGACAGCATTCCCGTTTCCATCAACGACGGAAGCGTAAATCGTATCGCGATGCCGTTCCAAGGCATAGGCGCCTGTGGGATCACCGGCTTTACCGACGTCAATATGCGAATTTAGCTGCTCCGCAAATTCATCGGAAAGCAGCATATCCAGGGGCACATCCGCTTTTGTTGGATCCGCAACAAATTTATCCCGTGCCAAATACGCCAGACGCGCCGCCTCAGCCTCTATATGGAGGCGCTGCGCTCCATTTGGATCCAGGCCGGACAAATCATATTTCTTAAGTATATTCATCATAATCAAGGTCGTAATTCCCTGACCACTGGGCGGGATTTGATGGATTGTATTCCCTTGATACTCTGAGGTAATGGACCCAACGAAATCAGCGGAAACCGAGGAGAAATCCTGTTCCTCATGAACGCCACCCGCCGCCTTCAGGCTCGCGACCATTTTCTCCGCAATGTCGCCGTCATAAAAAGCCGAGCGCCCCTTGCTGGCGATCACCCTTAGCGTTGCAGCAAGTTTTGGTAATTTCCAAATTGTTCCCGCTGCCGGTGCCTTGCCATTTTTCAGGTAAATATCACTTGCAGCCTGGTTCTTAAGAAGCTTTGGAACGCCAAGTTCCCAATCAATAGATGTTCTTTGCGTAACGACAAAACCGTTTTCAGCAAAATCGATGGCAGGCTGGAGTATGTCGGAAAATGCCATACTGCCGAACTTCTCATGAAGGCGCGTCCAGGCGTCAATGGCACCGGGAACAGTTATTGAATGGGGGCTGTTTTGATCCATTTCCGTAAAGCCCTGCCCCATCAGAAAGTCGGCAGTCAGGGCGCCGGGCGCTTTTCCCGATCCATTCAATCCGGCAATCTCACTGCTCCCGCCCATGGAAACCAGCGCAAAACAATCGCCACCAATGCCTGTTTGCATCGGATCGACCACACATTGCACGGCGCAAGCGGCGATGGCGGCATCCATGGCATTTCCACCCGACTTTAAAATTGTTAACGCGACTTGCGACGCATGGGTGCTTGACGTTGCGACCGCACCATTGACACCATAGGTTACGGAACGGCCTGCTTCATAAAAATTACGCACTGTGGACCCTTTTCTTTATTTGATTGAATTCAAACAATACGTGACGTCAGCATAATATGCAAAATCACTTTAGCGTATAATTACTAAATTCTGGCGATCAGCAAAGAAACGCGATTACCACAAACGAACGATGACATATTTCGTAAAGGCATCATCAACCTTCAAATGACTTGCCGCCCGCCAGGAAGCCAGCGCGTCTTCATAATTCTGGTAAAACCCACGAACATCAAGATTATCCGTATCCGTAAAGTCTTTTCCTCTTGTGTCCGTCACCTTGCCGCCGAAAACGACAAACAAATCCTTTTCAGAATTTGCAGAAACATTCTCTACCATATTAGCCGACCCCCATACCGCAATAGGTCCAGCCACCTACCGCGTGATTTCAGAAGGTTAGGTTATAGCAAAAATTTGAAGAGTTGCAATTGAACCGAACAGATCGAGGAGACTTACTCGCCCTCATCTCGTGACGCGGAAACGCCAAAGGACACAACAGCAAATGACAACAGAATATGGTAGATATTTGTCGCATCCAAGCCGGTGTTCAGAGCAATCCATTTAACGGCAACCCCAGACAGAACCAGACAGGCTGAACCTATAATCAGGTACAGGGCTAAAACACCTGAGGATATCAGACGAACCAGTCCTACCAAAAAGACGACACCGACAACAATCTTTTGTACATCCGGCGTGATCCGCCATTGGCCCAAGAGAAGGGCTATCGTCAAGGCAATCACCAAGCCAAGTATGATCCACCACCAAAACCGAATAAATAAATTGGCAAACAAACCGCCGATAGCGCCAAGGGCAAAACAAATTAATCCAACGGAGCCGGCAAAATATTTAGCGGTCGTGTGATAGGATTCAACCTCTACAAAGCCTGCAAACTTAAAGGCGCCCAAAGCGGCCGCTATGCCAAAGGTGGCCGATCCAAACGCCCAGAAAAGGCTCACCGGGAAAAATGCCTGCCGGGCAAGGTAAAGTGAAATCATACAACTGGCCGTCAAAACGACCTCAAACGCAACAAGTGAGTTCATCATCATAGTATATCGCCCAATGGCTTTTTTTCCAATAGATCGATAAATCTTTGTAAACTCTGGTTGCACATGCTATCTGAAGGCAGAAAGCTCAAGGAGAACAAGCATTTCCGTGTCATCTCGTAAATTTTTCCCTTCAATTCCGATCGCGACGGCACTCGCCTTAAGTTTCGGCTCGCTTGTTGTTATTGCCGTTTTAATCGTTTTAGGGATCGGCCTGATATCAGGGTTTGCCAATACGCGGGACCTGCTGATCGACAAAGCAAACTCGGCCATGGATGCGGCGCGGGGGGACTTGACGGATTTGCTGGACCCAGCCGAAGAACAAGCCAGATTTATTGCCGACCTCATCTATGCAGGCGATATAGATGTCCAGAACAACGAGGAACTTTCCGAGTTCTTGTTAGGAGCTCTTGCTGGCACCCCGCAAATTGCGTCATTGACATTTATTTCACCTAATTTTGAAGTTACGGCTGCCAGCCGCGAAGCCCGCCAGATTATCAATCTGAACGCCTCGGGCGATCCCGTTGGCAAGAAAATGTTTGAAGATATCTCGAAAAAGCAAACCGGCGAATGGGGAGCTTTATTCTACGTACCGCAACTTGATGATACAGTTATGAATTTCCGGCAGCCTGTTATTAAGGACGGTGAATTTATCGGTGCACTTTTTGCGACAATTCCGGTTTCCGCCGTAAACAAGAAACTACAGGCTGTCGAGGTTGCAAAAGGCGGAACCCGGTTCGTCCTCTATGGCCGAAACAATGTGTTGTTACAGCAAGATGGAAACCGAAGCCAGATTCACATTTCCAAAGACGGTGCGGTCCCGACTTTGGATGAAATTGAAGATCCAATTTTGAAACATATCTGGTCTCCTGAAAAGGACCCCCTATCCCTGATTAATAATCAGGTAGGCTATCAGGCACATCATCTTGAAATATTAAATAATGGATACCTGTTCTTTTACAGCAATCTGGAAGGTTATTCAGACAGGGACCTGATTGTCGGTTACTGGCTTCGCGATGAGGATGCCGGCGAGGAAATCAAACGTTTGGCGCTTGCCGGGCTCGTCGGACTGGTCATTATGATCCTGAGTGCAATCGTGGCTTTCTTCATGGGGCGGAAAATTGCCCGTCCCATTCGGGCGCTTTCGTCAGCTTCTCAAAAAATCTCCAATCTGGAGTTTGAAAATGTCGGTACTTTAGCGGGCAGTCGCTTCAAGGAAGTAAATGAAGCGAGCGATGCCTATAACACCATGATACGTGGATTGATCTGGTTCGAGACATATGTGCCGAAATCCCTCGTCCGCAAATTAATGGAAACCGGTGAGGCCAGATCCGAACAGCGGGCCGTAACCGTCATGTTCACGGATATTGTCGGCTTCACGCCGCAAGCGGAAAACATGAATTCCGAAGAGGTTGCAAATTTCCTCAACCATCATTTCAAGATTGTCACCTCCTGCATTGAGGCCGAAGGCGGCACCATAGATAAATTCATTGGGGACGCGGTCATGGCGTTCTGGGGAGCACCCGAACATCAGGACGATCATGCGGCGCGTGCCTGCCGCGCTGCGACAGAGATCCGCAAAGCTATTATTGCTGACAATGAAGAGAGAGCAGAAGCCGGTCTTGAACCGGTTACCATGCGTATCGGCATCCATACCGGGCAATTGGTGGTCGGTAATATTGGCTCAAAAGGCCGGATGAATTACACGGTGGTTGGCGATACAGTCAATATTGCCCAGCGTATGGAGCAGCTGGGAAAAACCGTTTCAAAAGACACGTCGGAAACCGTTTTCACCCTGATTACGGACGCAACATACATCGCCGCCGGAAAAGAAATCATGGCCTCGGAAATCGGTGATCATAATCTCAGGGGACGAGCCGACAGCGTCAAGATATACCACTTAAATTAACGTAACGCAGACTCACATATTGCGTCTTGATATCGGCGCAGGAAAAGGAAGCACAGACCCTCGGTCCCGCTGTTATCCAGGTTGGTAATAGGGATTATTGCCTTCGGCATGCTCCGTAATATCCATCACTTGCGTGACCCGGGGCACCAGTTTCTGGATCTCGACAGCAACGCCCTGCTTCAAGGTGACATCCGCCATTCCGCAACCCTGACACCCTCCGTCCAGCCGGACATAGGCTATATTTTCCTTTAGATCGACAAGTGATATCCGGCCGCCATGGGCCGCAATCGACGGGTTGATGCTTTCTTCAAGCAGGTTTCTGATGGCGATGCCGTCGGGGCTGTCCAGGCCGGGGCGTGGCAGCGCTTCGCGATGATCGAGAACCGCCTGGATTTCCGGCACATAATGGCGCAACATATTCTGAATGCCGGTCAGCATTGAAAAGGCCGACCCTTGCATTTTCAGGTACAGGTTTCCGTTTTTGTAACTATGAAAAGCAACATCTCCACCCGATTGCGTCACTGCCGGCACAATGCGCGTCGCCAGGAGATCCTTCACCTGCTCTATTATTTCCGCATCAAACTCACCGGCTGCGGTGTCTGCTTCTCGCATCGCCGGCTCTCCCGTTTCAAAATGAGTGACGATCGCGGCAAAAATTTCCGTTCGCAAGGATGCCCAGTCCGCATCGGGCAATTTTGAAACCAGTATGCTTTCAGCTTTCAAAACCACCTGCGAGACACCGTCAACAGAATATAATTTTTGCCCGAGCGGAGACACTTTCTCCGCTGTTTCCCGGTCAATTTCCAGGGGCCCGTTTCCAAACACGGGCTTGCCGGGGAAAAATTCCAGTTCTGTTGCAGTTTCGCCGGGCTTTGTTTGAATAAACATATCTAAGTTCTCTGTTTTGCGTGACCGGGATTAAAAAATTTGTCACGACTGGCTATAGATGATCTGACCCACAGATGTAAAACTAATAATAATATCGGAGAAAACAATGGTGAATTTGATTAATACGACGATTGAGGATACGCCCGATGGCGCCATTGCACTGATCACAATCGACAATCAGCGCAAGGCAAACACCCTTAATTCAGCCGCGATTGGTGATTTGAACAGATCCTTGAGTGAGCTCCATTCAAACCCGGACATCGCCCTTGTTATATTAACGGGAGCAGGTGACAAGGTATTCATTGGCGGCGCCGATATTAAGGAAATGTCGACGCTGAATACGGAATCGGCCCGAACCTTTATCACCAATCTGCACCATGTCTGTCACAAAATCAGGTATCTTCACGCCCCGGTTATTGCCCGCGTAAACGGCCTCGCTCTTGGGGCCGGTATGGAAATAGCGGCGGTCTGCGACATGGTTGTTGCCTGTCAGCATGCTGCGTTCGCCATGCCCGAGGTCAGGGTCGGCATCCCTTCCGTAATCGACGCTGCCCTGCTGCCGCGCATACTGGGCGCAGGACTGGCCCGTGATCTTGTCATGACCGGCAGAATGTTGTCAGCTGCGGATGCCCGTGTCGCCGGATTCGTCCAGCGCCTGGCAGAAGAAACCACCCTGGACGAAGAAATTCAAACTGTCATCGACGAAATTCTTGCGGGAGGCCGACAAGCCATCAGCTTGCAAAAACAGCTCTGTAATGACTGGGAAAACAATCCTCTGGCAAGCGGCATACAAATCGGCATCGAAACCTTTGCCCATTCCTATGATACAGCGGAGCCAAAAACCATGATGGAACGCTTTCTAAACCGGGATCGTTCCGGCTAAATGTAATTTGTGGATCGATAATGCACGAAATCTCTGCCGTTCGCTGACTATTCTTGCTATGTTTATAATAACATAATTCGCGAAGCGCCTGACGGGGGGACGGCAATCTTGTTTCGTTTTGTAAAAAGCATAATATCTGACAACTCAGGTACGTCGTCACCCACCTCTGAGCTGGATCGCCTGGTTTATGGAACGTCACATTCACCGCTCCTGAAACGGCGGCGCGCCCGGGTTATTGTCTCCCGCATCCGGCTGCTTTCTCTTTTATGCTTTGTTGCATTTCCCTTTGGTTTTACATTGGATCTGCTCGCCTTTTCGGGAGATACGCTGCTAATTCTGGGGTTGAGCCGAGCTCTCATCGCGCTATTGTTTCTGGCCCTCTTCTTCGGTATCGGAAATGGCGAAACATTGCGCGATGCCTATCGGGCCGTCGGTATTTTTTTCGCCATCCTTCTCACCTTTCAGGCCATGTACCAGCCTTTATTGGATCTGCAGGATATTTCCGCGATTGCCGGTGTTCCCTCGGCGGGCTATGTCCTGTTTCCGTTTCTTATTGTCGTCTGTATCGGTATTTTCCCCTTCACCGTCAAGGAAGCCTTTTTAACACTCGTTATGTTCTACATTGTCGAGATGTTGATCCTGATCATTTTACCGGAGCAAAGTGATCCTCATCAGCGGCTGGGTATTCTGTTATCGCTTGTTGCGGCCGGCGTGCTCTGCGGTTTCTCAGCGATCAGTCAATTGCTCTATATGGCCTCCCTCGTTGATCAGGCGTCCATAGATACCCTGACGCAATGCTACAGCCGTAATAGCGGCGAAGAAATAATCGACGTCCAATATCGAATTGCCCAGCGGGAAAAGGCGTTCTTGTCCGTTGTCTTTGTGGATCTTGATAATTTCAAGGCTATCAACGACAGATATGGTCACGAATCAGGGGACCGGGTCCTGCGTTCCGCGGCAGAGCATATTGCGAAGAATGGCCGCGGATCTGATGTTCTTATCCGCTGGGGCGGTGAGGAGTTTGTCATCCTTCTGCCCAACACCAATGCAGCCGGTGCCCTCAAAACGGTTCGCCGGTTACGTAACATCGGGTTGGGGGAGCGTCCGGACGGCAGTTTCTTAACCGCCAGTTACGGTATTGCCGAGATGCAGTCTTCCAAAGCGAATGACTGGCAAGCACTGGTCGAGTATGCCGATGACCAGATGTATCATGTGAAATCCAACGGTGGTAACGATATTGCCATGATCGATAGTCCGGCTCTTGCCGAAACATCTTATAGCCAGCCCGAAGGGTCCATAACAGAATGATCCTGAAGATACTTTCCGTTGCGTTTATTGTTCTGTTTATCGCAAGAATATTATTTGCCAAAAAATTCAAGGAAATGGGCAAGGCTGCCGACCGGACCCTGAATTTATTCCTGATCGCCCTCGCTATATATCTGGGCCTGCAGGCACTGATTGTCTACGGGTTGTCGTAAACCGCAAGCATTTAAAATGCTCAATCACCGTTCCGAGGTTGCCGATAGCATTATTGTACCTGTTCCGTGAAAAATTCGTTTTACTTCGTATCTCGATGGCAGCAGAGTTATTGCTCTTGGATTTAAATTACGGGAGCAAGAACCTATGACGACGGCGACCCAGATTATTACGCGCCAGCATATCGACGCCTTCCAGAGGGATGGTGCCGTGCTCATTCCCGGCCTGTTCAGGGACTGGACCGATGTCCTGATCGCCGGTATTGATCGAAATATGGCGGAGCCCGGCCCCCATGCGTCGGAAAACCAGCGAACCGGGGAGGCAGGACGATTCTTTGATGATTATTGCAATTGGCCTCGCATTCCGGAATTTTCTGACTTTGTCATGAAATCTGATGCGGCGGCAGCGGCGGCGCAGCTTATGCAGTCAAAGCGGGTTCAAGTATTTCACGACCATGTTCTGGTTAAAGAACCGGGGACGTCGAAACCAACGCCCTGGCATCAGGATTCGCCCTATTACTTTGTCGACGGCGAACAGACGGTGAGCTTCTGGATCCCCGTTGACCCGGTGAAGGAGGCCTCGCTAAGGCTGGTGGCGGGATCGCATTTGTGGGACAAGCCGGTCCTGCCGACACGGTGGTTTTCAGATGAGGATTTTTACGCCTCAGAAGATGAATATCTTCCTGTTCCGGACCCCGATGCGGACCCGGACAAATATTCCGTTCTGGAATGGGAAATGGAACCGGGGGATGCCGTGGCCTTTCACTATAAGACGCTTCATGGTGCCAGAGGCAACAGGACCGATGCAAGACGGCGGGCCTTTTCCCTTCGACTGGTTGGCGATGATGCTCGCTACACCGAACGACCCGGCCCGACATCCCCACCCTTTGACGGCCATGACATGCAGCCCGGACAGACTTTGCGCGAAGACTGGTTTCCCGTAGTCTGGCAGGGGTGAGATCGGGACCTCCGGGCGAGAGGTGACATTAAAAAAAACGGCTGAGAAAATAATACCCTGTCCGGAAACCGGCAGGTCTGAATTAAGTTACAACGCGATCGGCTCTCAGCCCTAGCTCAAGCTCTTTAGGTAAGGGGCCTTCAGATCTCGTCTGTTTAAAGGCATCATTCTGTTCCAGTCTATTGCTTAAAGATTGGAGATTGTCACACTTCATCCGCTTGCAGAACTCCGGCCTTTTTTCTCCTGCAAACCGCCAGAACACAGCGGCTGAGATATCAGCTTGCGTCAATTCATCGCCAAAAAATGACCCCGGTCGGAGCTTGGAGTTCAGCCAGATAAACCCATCTTCGACTTGTTGTTCGCACATCTTGATCCATGGTTTGTAAACGATCTCTCGCGGACGGAAATGATATTCGTATAAAATCGTCACCAATTTGTCCGCAGTAGCAGAAGCAACTCCGGCTAAGCTCAGAACCTCTCTTCGGGCCTTGCCTGAAACGGGGGTCAGTCTTTGGTCTTCGTCAACCAGTGAATCAAGATATTCTATAATTACGTGGCTCTCGGAAATACACTCCCCGTCATCCAATTGCAAAACCGGAACCCGCCCCAGTGGATTTATTTTTCTGAGGAATTCTTTCTCTTCTCCGAACGGAGTGAGTTTTTGCAGTTCATGTTCCAAACCATAAAATCTTAGGGTGATGGCGACCCGGCGCACATAGGGAGAACTGAAAGATCCAAATAATTTCATTTTTGATACCAGTTCACTTGGGAGCGTAATTATCGATCCTCATGGATGCCTGTCGGCGACTTGAGCCGAGGGCAATACTTTAGGGGTCGGCAAAGAAATGTCAACAAGACCAGTTTCCTGCCATTTTATGGTGCCCTGTCATAAGGCAGTTTCCGGATTTTCCATCCAGGCGCTGAGCCATTTTTTTCCTCATTCTAAAAAATCAACCGCCTGATCCTGCAGGACAACAAACTACATCTTTTATTTGTCTCCGGAAACAGCGGGCGTGGCGCTTAATCCTGACTGGCACTGTCTTTTACAAGTCGAACGCATTCATATTGTTCAAATGCGCATCATACGATAAGCTTGCAATGCTCTTAAATAAACTTGGATCCAATAATAATGAATAACGCTTTCCAGGAATTGATGCAGGTTCGTAACCGACCTGAAGATCCCAATGCCCTAATCACGGGAGAAGATCCTGTTTTCTCCACCCGCTTCAAAGTCGCAGATATGGCCGCCGCCATACTGGCTGCGAACGGGGTTGCCGTCTCCGATATCTGGCAAATGAAAACCGGTCGGCGACAACAGGTTTCCGTCGATACACGTCATGCCGCGGCCGCTGTCAGCAGCAGCAATTACCTTGAGTTTCGGCAGCCCGACGGTACCTACCAGGCGATGGAGGATTCGCCCGCAGCGAAAGCCGCCTACGGGACCATAATTCCCTATCCCACCAAGGACGGGCGGTTGTTTATGCCGCATTTCGGCATAAAGCATCTGAAGGAAACCGTGCTCGGCATTCTTGGCTGTGATTTCGACATACAATCCATCACCAAGGCTGTGGCAAAATGGGATGCCGAAGAGCTGGACCAAACCATCGCCGCCGCCAATGCCTGTGGTGGCATTGTCCGGACCCGCGATGAATGGATGGCCCATCCCCATGGCAAAGCCATGGCGGCGCAGGCTGTGGTGGAAATCGAGAAAATTGGTGACAGTGACCCCGAACCCTTTCCTGAAGCCGGACCGCCGCTTGCCGGTGTGCGGGTGCTGGATCTGACCCGTATTCTTGCGGGCCCGGTTGCCGCCCGCACCCTGGGTGAATATGGCGCGGATATCCTGATGGTTGCCGCTCGCCATACACCGCAAATCAAGAAATTCGTCATCGATTTGTCCCATGGCAAACGCAGTTGTTTTCTGGATATTGGCGACAAGCAGGATGCGGCGCAGCTTAAGCAGCTTGTCCGGACCGGAGATGTTTTTTCACAAGGCTATCGACCAGGTGTCCTGGAAGCCCGGGGATTTGGCCCCGAAGAACTGGCGGCCCATCGTCCGGGCCTCATCTATACCTCCATAAACTGTTATGGATCGGGCGGGCCCTTCAGCAATCGCGGCGGGTGGGAGCAGATCGCGCAAACCGTGACCGGCCTGAGCCATGAAAATGCCGATTTCCCGGAGCTGTTGCCCGTTTATATTTGTGACTATTCCACCGGCTATCTCGGGGCCTATGGCACCTTGCTTGCGCTGGCGCGCCGGGCCGAAGAAGGGGGCAGCTATCATGTGAAGGTTTCCCTGTGCCAGTCTGCCATGTTGCTGCAACGCCAGGGGCGGGTTGATTATCCACGGGACGGCATGGGGCTGGACGCGGCGGAAGTCGCCCGCCTGCAAATGCAGAGCGAGACAAGTTACGGATCATTGCGTCATCTCGGGCCCGTTATCGGCTATTCGGAAACCCAGCCCCATTGGTCCGGTCCCTCCTGCGCCCTTGGTGGCCATAAGGCGGAGTGGCTGGCGGCCTGATTTTCCGAAATCGCACAGAATCCAACCTAATAAATATTATTTATTTTGAGGTTTGAAGTCTTTCCGGAATTCTCATATGACGCGTATATTAGATATGAATGTTTCACGTGAAACATGTGCTTTCCCGACGGAAAAGAAGGGGCGGATGCAGGAAAACGACCCCTGACAGAGCAGTTACCATGTTTCTGTCAGGGATATCTTCACATTTTCACCGCAGGAGATGCGGGTCTCTAACCTGGAATTGGCCCCGAATGCTCAGGATAGAGAGTGTCAGTCATCCAGGTCATCATATTCATCCATGCCCTCCAGCTCATCCAGATCATCGAGATCGTCCTGCGCATCCTGGTCTTTGTCGCCTTGGTCCATATCCTCAACCAGGCCGCCCGGATTTGGTTCCCACCCCGGGTCCGAAACCGATAAGCCTTCACTGCTGATAAATGCATCCAGCGCCTTGCTCTCTTTACGCCACAACTCCCCTTCTCCCACGCTGTAAGCGAATTCAGCCGCGTAGATTTTAGCCACAACTTTAGCGTATTTGAGAACACCGGGAACAGATTGTAAGTCGAATAGTTGTGCCTGCAAAAAATACCCGACGCCGCGCCGGTCCGGTGCATGCTCCTTGTTTCGATCCAGCAACTCAAAAGTGCCGTCATCACTGATAAAAGCGTGGCTTTCCATGGTGTCGGCTGTTGCAGTCGGCGCCGTAAAACTGAGACGGTCATCTGCCTGCAGGCCCTGCGTCAGAGCAGATTCATCCAGATAAAATTTGCTGCCCAGGCCAATGGTGCCCAGTAAATAATCGCAATTCGTAACCTGTAGGGACCCCTCCTGATCCCGGTAGGTAATGTCCAGTGTTCTATCGTCAGGGGCAACGGCGGGGGCCCCTACCACGACACGGGCATTCAATGCTCCGGCTTTATGCATGGCCATGAGAATTTTTGCGGAACGAAGGGGCATTGGCGCCACGGCCCAGAGTGTTTGAGAGTTATACTTATTATAATATTCCTTCCGCTCCTCCGCCGTGAACTGGCTAAACAGCAGCCTGATAGCTCCCAGCATCCCACTGCCGACCAGCCACCAGGCCACATATGCCTTATCCGGCGTCCGGCCATCCCCGACGACAGCGCGTTCGATATCTTTTTCGATAATCTTGAACGGATCTTTCTTGTATTCCGGCCGGCTCTGCAGAGGGTCGATTTCTTGCCTCACGTCAATGGGACGACCCAATTGATGCGTAAATTCCCTGTTAAACAGGTCCATCACCTTGCTGAACGAAACTCGTCCGTTATTGAGGCGGCGCTGAACTTTTTCCATACTCAAATATTTAAAATCAAGATCGGCATTCTGGAGAGGACGAACCCTGGGAAAAAGACCGCGGCGTGAATAGGTGGCAACTTTCCATCTCTTGTCAAACAAGGTATAGCGCACATTGCCATCGTCATCCCATGTCAGCTTTCCGACTTTCGGATGCAAGAGGATCGTGAATATCGCGTCTATGGCCGACAAGGATGATCCTAAAATCGCAATCTCTTTTGGCTGCTTGAAAATTCCCTTGGCATCAAGTTCCTCAAAATTCATGGGAAAAGGGATATAGGCATCCGTTTCTTCGTACGGTTTCGGTTTGTCCGATAGCTCTTGCCAATGACCGACCGCATAAAAGCATTGCGTCGCCTCCAGTTCCTGTGGCGCGGCCTCGGGCTCGGCCAAATTTTTTATCTGAAGCATCAACGGCGCAAGGCCGGATTTGCCGGGCGCTGCCGGTACTTCCTTAATTACTTCAGCTTGAGATAAAACCGTCACATGTATGCCAGCGTCCTGGGCAATTTTCACCCATTTTGCAACTCGTTCCTTGGCATATTGTCCGAAAAACAACCGGGGATAAAAACCGTTGGGGTCAACCGACCCACCGACAACACCCATCTTATAGGCTTTCCCAAGCCTGTTCTTGAGCTCGCCCTTGTCATCCAGATCCTTAATCCACTCGACAAAATCATTGCTTTCATCGGCAACCAGGCTCATTGAGCTCGCCGCAACATTTAGAACGGATGTGTCGGCATTCAACTCTTCAGAATAGGGTGTCCCGGTTCCCAGATTCTTGCGCCGGTCAATCAGAACCAGACTATGTTTTTTAAGATAATCCCTTCCCCCAAGCAAAAGACTGTCAGCGATCATGTTTTTGACAAGAGCAATAAACAAACTTACACCGGCCGGGCCGCCCCCAATGATTGCCAACTGATGGAGGACAGCCTGACCGTTCAGTGTTTTGGCGCCGTGCGCGATTTTTTTCCACTGCTTATATTGCCCGCGTGCCAGAACCCCCTGCACACCAGTGACAGGGCGCGCGGCCATGCGACCTCCCCCACCCGGAATTTCGAGGTTAAAATCAGTTTGATAGTAGTTGATTTTATTCACGTCATCCACGTTATCAATCAGCGCCCTGACGAATTCCACATTGTCGGATTCACAGGCGTAATGAAGAGCGGTCTTTCCGGAAAAATAATTCTTGCGGTTTATCTCCGCACCCGATGCGAGGAGAATTTTGGTAATCTCCGCCGTATTATTAGAAGGCATGCGCTTATTATTGGGCGAATACCTATGCTTGGCGGCCCGCATAAGGAGCGTCATTCCGGATCTATCCGTATTATTCACGACATCAATATTAGTAGATATAATACTCCGTAATTCAGATATACTTCCTTTTCTGACAGATATACTTGCTTTCCTAGAAATATTTGTTAAAATTTTCTCAGATTTTGGCAATTTTTTCTCCAGTATGTAGGGATTTATTTACTATAAGGAGACGGGGGAAATTATTTATTCGTGAATACTTTATGCCAAAATCCGCAATGTAATTCAGAAGACTTTCCCCCAGCATCAAAAACCAAAAATATAGACTGGTATGAACCTGATCTAATTTTCTGAATTCCGGTCAAGCTGACCCTCTCTGATTTCCGCGACGGTCGAGCGAATGCCGTCCATTTGCACCCGCAGTTCATGTGCTTCAAGAAAGCCGTCTTCGCGCAAGATTTCTTCCGCCGCCGCCAGCCAGCAGTCAAAATACTGTAAATCAATCTCTTCCATACTCAATTGAAGATCTGCATTTTGCTGTTGCGCAAGCCCATGGACGAGACGCTGCTGAAAAGATTTCCAGGAAATTTGATCCCTGTTCACCATGGCAACGACAAGCGCAAAAATCCTGCCATGCCATGCCAGCCGAAACAACGGCTCCCCCTCCGGTTTTGCAGGAATAGCTGCTTCAGCCTGTTCACGTATGCCGGGGTGTAAATCAGATGTGTTCAAGATAGGCCTCCGCCAAATCCAGATAAACATAATCGCCCGGATTTTCCGCATTTTCGCCCCATAAAGCTTTTGCTGAAAAGGCGACATTGTAGCAATGTTGTGGATGCGGTCCCTGACCAGCAGCAACCGTATCGGCAAACTGAAAAACCCCCTCATCTTTGGTGATCTTCCCCAGTCTGCCGCGCACATATCGAGGGACCCTGGTATGCCCTTGCGGACAATTAGCCCGAACCCGTACGGTCTGGCCCACGATAAATCCAGCGGGATAATCTGCCGGCGGAAAGCGCATGTCCTGACCGGTTTTCATGGCATCGACCAACGCTTCCGGGCGTGATGGCGGATGGGCGTCCAGATCCACGCTGAACTGCATTTTTCCCTCTCGCAATTCATCTTCACTGACTAATCCGGCATCTTTCATCAGCTCTTCCGTCGCATATAGCCATTTGTCAAAATAGTCCCATCGAAGGTAGTCAACGGCCGGCAGCTGTTCGATTTTTTGGCGATGCATATCGGCAACGTAAGGTGTTGGTCCCGCCAATGCCTGGACCAGCGCAAAGGCACGGCGCTGACAGTGCCACTTGAAGGCAACGTCCTCTTCCTTGATCGGAACCGGCCCGAAACCATGCATTCCGCCCAGGTCATGTATACCGTCCATATCCTTTTCCCCTTGCACATCCAGGCCCGCATTGGCGGCTAGATGAAAGCCGTTCCAATCATCCCGTTTCGGGTTACCAGTTCAGCCAGTTGACATGCATCCAGCTCGTCCGTGCCGTGCGGTCGCTGGGGCAGAACCATAAACCTGATCTCGGCCGTGCTGTCCCAAACCTTAATTTCAATATTCTTTGATAACTGCAGGCCAAATTCGGCCAGTACACTTCGAGGTTCCCGAACAATTCGCGACCGATACGCTGCCCCCTTATACCAGGCCGGCGGCAGGCCAAGGACCGGCCAGGGATAACAGGAACATAAAGTACAGACAATGACGTTATGAACATCAGGTGTATTCTCGACAACCCGCATATGCTCCCCTTGATAGCCCTTGAAGCCCATGCTGTGAATTGCTGCCGTACCATCGGCAAGCAACCAGTCCTTGAACTCCGCATCGACCCACGCTCTTGCAACAACCGACGCGCCGTTACGGGGGCCGGTTTCACGCTCGTAATATTCAATAATCCTGTCCAGGGCTTCTGGATCGACCAGGCCTTTTGCAACCGCCAATTCCTCAAGCGCCCTTACCCGCAAAGTTGCCCCTTCCTCCAGCGGATCGTGATCATGGTCATGTTCATGGTCATGGGGCTGGCCAGACTTCCCCGGTATATCCCTGTTGTCGTTATGTGACATTATTCTTCACCCCTGTTAAAGCCCAGATCTAACGCTATTGATCTCTGCCAGCTGACATTGCGTGATGGCTTGATAATGCGGTCGAATTGAAAATAATTGCTCAAGCTGCCGCGCGATCATGAGGATGTCGCCATCGCCCTCACAACGGCCGACCAGTTGAATACTCACGGCCCGGCCGTCCGGCCTGAGAACCGCTGGCATTGAGACAGTCGGATGGCCGGTTTGGTTAAATAACGACGTATAGCGAACAGTTACTTCCAGCTTGCTCCTGCTAACCCCTCCAACCTGCACAGCCATTTCTCCCCTCAGCGGTGAATCTGTGGGCAATGTCGGCAATATTATCGCATCAACCTCTTTCAGAATACTATCAACAGTCAAATACGCATTATAGCGCAAACGTTCAGCCTCATTGCACATCTCAACCGTTAGATCTCGACCGAACTCAACAGTATTGCGGGCGACTTCCGGATAGTCCGGCCAATCACCCGGAAAATGGGCAATGTGGAAATCTGCCGCTTCCCGTGAAAGATTAATCATGTGAAAATTCATAACCTGATCCGGGTCGGGCAAGGTGACGTTTCTCATCTCAATACCCTCGACCACAAGCGCACAAGCGACCTGCTCCATGGCCGCCCGTATATCCGGGTCAGCATCCTGGAAAAAAACCACTGGCATCCCCAGCCTAATGTGTTGCAAGGGCACTCTGGTATCAGGTTTCTCGAATTTCGGATCAATGATCGATTGAAGGATCTGTAAGTCTTCAACAGATCTCGCCATCGGTCCAACATGATCAAGGGAGGGGGCAAGAGGAAAAACGCCCAGGGCATCCACCCGGCCCCAGGTCGGTTTAAACCCATATACGGAACAGCAAGCAGCGGGTATTCGAATGCTGCCACCCGTATCTGTTCCAAGGGCCGCATACGCCATTCCGGCGGCGATGACGGCCCCCGATCCGCCACTTGAGCCGCCGACCGTCCGATTCGGGGCAAGCGGGTTGATGACATTTGGCGTGTCTGTGGAAAAAGCGCCGGGGTCGGTTTCTGTCACACCAATGACAACGGCCCCGGCGCCTCGCAATGCCTTTACAACAGGAGCATCAAGGGCGGGCTGATGGCCAGAGCGACTGGCAAGACCCGCACTGCAAATTGCAGGACTGGTATCGATTAAATCCTTGATCGCGATTGGGACACCGTCCAAAAGGCCCTTTGATACGCCTTGCTGCCTTCGCGTATCAGACGCCTTGGCTTCTTCAAGGGCTGTCTCGGGCAGAAGCTGGCTATACGCACCAATGGACGGGTTCAATCGCCGAATTATCGAAAATAATTCGCTGCAAAGCTCGAAAGATGAAATTTCTCCGGATCCTAGTTTTTCTGAAACAGCTTTAAGGGTTTCAAAACTCATATAATTCAGCTTTCAGTGACGGTATGTTGTAAAAATACAATTTTAAACAGCATTCATTCCGTGAAGATTGTAAATGCGGCCACCGACCTGAAGTATCCAAACCTAATAATGTTTACATTGACTTCTTTATAAGTAATAGGGGAATAGAGTCGGGCTAATCGTTCTGATGGAAAGGCCTCCTAAAAAGAAATTTTGATTATTACAGTGCTCTAAACTGAATTGAGCATTCCCGTCTGGCGATGACAGTTGAAATATTCGAACTGCTGATCACAGGCTCTTAGAACACTCATTTCATGATATAAGCGAAGCTTGTACCCTTCGCCGGCGGTTTTGTAATGTTGGATACCGGCCCTGAAGATGGCCAAATGTGTTTCTTTTTGAACCCATTCCTCGATTGCTGCCAGTGAGTGCCATGCGCTCAAACTATAAGTCTTGTCTGTTGAGCCCTGTTCCGTCAGCAACGTCATATAGCGATTGAAAAAGCAGCCGATACCGGCACCGCCGTCGCGAATTTCCAGCATTCCCCTGTCGAGAAACGGTTTCACTTCACGAAGATAAAAATCCCGCTCCTGCTGCTCGGTATCAGACCAGTCCTGGCCGGATCGCAAGAGACATAAATTCTCGTGCGGTGCGATCGAAACAAGACGCCCCCGTGTTTCCGGGCGGATTTCAGACCCAGCTTTAAGGGCGGCCGTTGGCTCCAGGGCCTCCGTTTGGGCGCGCGGAAGGCGGTCCCGCGCACTCCCCCAATAACCATGGGTATCCGTCTCACCGCTCATGCCCCTTGCAATTTTGGAATATCCTTCAGGATACGGATGGGAGAAGGTCGTTTCCGTGTCGGCAATGCCCGGCGTGTAACATTCTTTGAAAAATCCAAGATCCCCATCAAGACTCGCGTCCGCATGCCACCAGTCCGGCGTTAATCCGGTTTGCCAACGGTGAAATTCCTGCGCGTCATCCCAGTACCCGACAACGATGACATTCGTGTATTCAGCCTCATCGACATAACTGGCCATATCCCAGAATGACGGTTTATGCGGGGCTGAAAACCCTTGTTTCAACCGGTCAACTGCTGCAATAGCCTGCTCGGTTTCCACCCGATATTGCACCCCGAAATAAGCCATGACCAATGTCACCACATCAGGGTCAAAGCGTGCTGAAAACGAGGGAGATACAGGCTTGAAAGTCTCATCTGCGCCAAGCGGGCGGGTACGCGGGACACGCAGATGCGCCGGAATTGCAGCTTCAAGCTTTTTCATTCTGTCAAATCTCCCAACCCACTCAAACGAACTGTCGACTGATGTCCAAATCCGCTTTCTGTCCTTTTATGAACTTTGCGCCCGCACCGGTTTCGCACGCTGCTCCTTTGCATTCCTGCCCGTATTCTGGCCAAGCCGTGATAAAATTCCGCGCGGGGCGCCGGCAATTCCTTTCGGTAGAAAAAGAACGAAAATCACAAGGACAATCCCGATGGCCGTGTTGCGTATATCCCCCATGCTTTTGGCGACCTCGACGAGGATCATCATGGCCATTGCCCCGAAAATCGGGCCCCATGTGGATTTCAACCCGCCGACCACCAGCATGGCCAGAATGAAAACAAGTGTTGGAAACTCCAGCAGGCTTGGCCCGGCAAACCGGAAATGGGCGGCATAGACGGCCCCGGAAAGGCCGGTAAAAAAAGCCGTAATTACAAACGCGATAATGTGAAATTTTGTTCTGTTAAGGCCCCGGCTCGCGGCATAGGCGGGGCTGTCATTCAATGCGCGGAACGCCAGCCCCAAGCGACCGTGAATGACCAGTATTGATGCCACGAACGACACCGCCAGGGACGCCAGCACAACAAAATAGTTGCCGACAATCCAGTTTCCTTTCAGCAGCTTGCGAAATCCCAAATCCTGGAAAGCCGAAAATCCATTGCCTCCCCCGAACAAGGGCTGACAGGTTCCACCTGCCGTGACAAAACATTCCGCGTCCGTAATGATCAGGGTATGAACCATAAAGACAATGGCAAAGGTCAAAAGGGCCACATAGGCGGTTCCCAGGCGCAGGCAGGCAAGCCCGATAACCAGGGCAATTAGCGCGGCTACCGCCGCACCGACCGGCAAACCCAGCCAGGGCGAAAAATCGAGGTAAGTCGCCGACATTCCGACCATATATGCCCCAATTGCAAAAAACAGCATTTGGCCGAGCGAAAAAACGCCGGCATGGCCCAGCAGGACGTTCCACTGAATAGCGACCGAGGCCCACAGCATAAAAATAATGATCTCGCCCATGAAGTAACGTTGGGTGATAAAGAACGGTAATATGGCCATTCCCATGAGAAAAAAAGCTGCCAGTAAAATATTGCGTTGTATCTCGCTTAAACGGCTCATGACCGCACCACCTCATGCTTGCCGAACAGGCCGGTCGGTTTAAAAATCAAGACACAGATAACAAGGCCGAGCATAACTGGAAATCCATATCGCACGCCGAAGTAATACCCGATCGCAGCCTCGAATAAACCGAGGCTGATCGCGGCGAAACCCGCACCTGTGACACTTCCCAATCCGGCGACAACACAGATGATGAAGGCCCGGATCAACGGGTTCGAGCCCATATCAGGAGAGAGGCTTGCCAGGGACGAAATCAATATCCCGGCAGCGCCTGCAAGGACCCCGGCAATGATAATCACCTGAAGATAGACATGCTCGGTTTTCACCCCCATCAGCTTCGCCGCATCCTGATTCATTGCAGTCGCCCGGATAGCCATTCCAAACCGCGTCCTTTTCAGAAGCCAGGCCATGATGCCGATCATGGCGGCGGCGATGACTAAGATGGCGATTGACTGATAGGTGACGGCCGTGTTGGCAAATTTGAAACTTCCCTCAATCTGAACCGGTTGCTTGAACGGATAGGCGCCATACTGCTTCAGGATCAGATCCTGCAACAAGATGGCAACCCCGGCTGTGGCAACCATGATGGTTGTCTGAAAATCCTCCCTCTGCAGCATAAAGCGGACAACCAGCACATGCATTATGGCGCCAACGGCACCGCCGGCAAAAACGCCGGCAAGCAACGCCAGGGGGAGGGACAGCCCCCACAATGTCGCGGCGGAATAGGCGCCATATGCTCCGATCGTCATAAACAGGCCATGGGCCATATTGAACATACCCATGGTGCCATAGGTCAATGCCAGGCCGACAGATGCCAACGCATACATGGAGCCCAGGGTGAGGCCGGTAACCAATATCTGAAAAATCGCATCCAATGCCCTATCCCCCCAAATATGTTTTCAGGATATCACCCGAATTCGCCAACTCTTCAGCGGACCCGTTCCACGCGAAGTCGCCGCCATCCATCAAATGAAAGGCACTTGCCACCTTGGCAACACGGCTCGGATTTTCCTCGACGACAAGGATAGATTTCTGTCCGCCCGCGAGATGCCCGAGCGCGTCATAAATCTGCTCAATTATTAACGGAGCCAAACCCAGGGAGGGCTCGTCAATCATCATCATCTGCCCATCCGCCATCATGCCGCGGCCAATACCGACCATCCGGCGCTCTCCGCCCGACAAGCTATTCGCCCGTTGCTGTCGCCTCTCAAGCAATCGGGGAAACAAGTCATACACTTCGTGTAATGTTTGACGGATGGCCCGGGCGTTCTTCCGGGAAAATGAGCCCATCATGAGATTTTCCTCAACGGTCATACTGCTGAAAAGCTGGTCACCCTGGGGGACCAGAACCAGCCCGATCCGCGCCCGATCCGGCGCGCTCGCAGGAACGGCGGCGCCATCAAACAATATCTCGCCGCTCAACGTCGGCAGCAGTCCGGAAATTGCCTTGAGAAGTGTTGATTTTCCATGCCCGTTCGGCCCGATAATAGCCGTAATACTCCCGCGCTCAACGTCCATATCTATGTTATGAAGAACTTTCAGATTCTTATAGCCAGAAGACAGTCCCTTAACGGATAATATTTTATCCATATGCTCAGTCTCCCCCCATCTCGTCAGCCTCGGATCCCAAATAGACTGACTTCACCAGAGGATCCGCCGCCATTCCCGGGGGAGTGCCATCATAAATGAGCTTTCCTTGATGCATGATCAGGGCTCTGTCCGCAACTGTGGTCAGAAATCGCATCACATGCTCGATAAAGACGATACAAGTTCCCTTACCCCGTAGATTTATCATCAGCTCAATGAATTCATCGATCTCCGCCGGCATCAATCCGCCAACAGGCTCGTCCAGCAATAAAATTTGCGGGTGATGAACAACAGCGGACGCCACCATCAGTTTTTTCCGGTCAAGCACCGGGATGTTGGAAACCAGATCATCCGCAATATCAGCCAGTCCATACTCCGCAAGGCAAGACATCGATTTTTCACGATGCGCCTTGCTCAGCAGCAGGCCCGCTTCCTCGTTACCCGACCCATTCACAACAGAGGCCAGCATATTCTGCAACACAGTCAGGCTTCCGAATCCGCTGGTAACCTGAAAGGTCCGCGCCATCCCCATATGAAACAGCTTGTGCGGTGCTATCCCGGTAATTGCCTGCCCGTTAAACAGAACCTGACCCGCAGAAACCGCTGTCAGGCCGGAAATCAAATCGAAAAAAGTCGTCTTTCCGGCTCCGTTAGGTCCCCCGATACCAATTGTCTCGCCAGCTGCGATGTTCAAATTGATGCCGTCAACAGCTTTCAAGGCACCATAGTGCTTTTTTACCTGTCGACACTCAAGAAGGGACTCAACGGATCCGGTCACGACCATGCGCCTTCCTATGTCATCCACGAGGGTTTTTCAAATTTTGCAATATCGTATGGTGCCGGCGAAATGATATAGCCATTATCCTCCTTCTTCTTGATCTGGCTGAATATATGCGGCATCCCAAGCGAGGGATCATCGGTCTCCACCGGATAGGAGTATCCGGACTGGGTATCCGCATGGAATCGCATGACCCCAAGCGGTGTCCGATATATACTGTCTTTCAAGCGCGCCGCAATTTTGCGGTTTTGCTCCTCTTCGTAAGGCTCCCCTGCACCCCCGGCCAGGGCTGCCGCCTGAGCGTATAAATGCAAGGCAGAATAAGTTTGCCCGCCCCCATTCGGAGAGGCTTTGTCGCCATATTTCTCAAGATAGGTTGTTGTGAAGTCCTGACCGATCACGCCGGAGAGAACGCCGATATTGGTCGCGTACAGGACACCCTCCGACGCGCTACCGGCAATATCCCTGAACGCCGCCAATGAAGCACCATACTGAAGATAAATCAGGCTATCCGTCGGATTGTTCATAAACTGGATCATAAACTGAGCCTGATCCTGAGGGAAGAAATGCGTATTTACAATGAAGGCCGGCGGATCCGCCCGGAGTTTTGCCAGCGTAGGACCCCATTCCGATGTTGGCGCCTGCACAGTTTCATACAAGGAAATTTCATATCCATATTCTTTCGCCCGCCCCTCAATCGCCTTGGCAATATTGATCGAGTAGGTAATGGGACCTGTAATAAGGGCTATTTTTCTGTTTGGCGGCGTAAATTGCCCGGTATCTTCCAGGTTTTTTATGAAATCGAGATAGGCAAATCCGTAAAAAAGCTCGGACGGGCAATACATAAAGGATCCCCAAAACCGTTTTGGGTCGTTGCTGACGAGATCGGCATGCGCCCGGGCGGTATCCGCATGCATGTAAAGCACAGAGGAATCAGCCGCCACGTTCTGAAGCGCAATCTGCGATCCAAGGTTATAACCGGAAATCAGGACACTCGCGTTGCTGCGATCAATCAGCCGCTGTGCGGCACTGCTGATAACGTCATCGCCTTTTGTCTCCGTGTCCTCGAACGCCAGCTCGATAGGTCGGCCGAGAATGCCACCGGCAGCGTTAATTTCCTCAGCGGCCATCTCCAGACCCCGCTTGAATTCCGCCCCATCCGCGGCAACCCCGCCGGTCAGCGGTAGCGGGCCGCCGACAACGACAGGGTCCGAAGATTGAGCAGATGCGGTTTGGTTAAGCCCTGCCAATACAGCAGCCGAGCCAACACCGCCCAGGCCTGCTGTTTTCAGAAAATTACGTCGCGACGCTACTGTTTTACCCTTTGAGCTGCGTGTCATTTTGTCCCTCTCCTGTCTTAGGTTGTTTTCAGATTTTCATGCCCGGCAAGATTCTTCCGAGAATATTCAAATCAAATATCCGGAGGCGCCAACACCACATCAGTGCTGCATGTCAAACCACCTGCCAGCCGGTGATGTTCCGGCTTCTACACATAAAGATGACAGATATTCCCATCTAGAAATATCCAAATGTAATAATATTCAGTTTGAGAATTATCTATGTATTACCGATGATATGAGATCAGACCACGAGAAGCACCGCCCCGCCAAAATCGGCCCCCGGCTATGTTCTGAACTCTCGCAATAGCTCATAAAATTTCTTCTCCGCAGGGGTTCGGGCTGCCGACTTGCGACGGATCATTTCATACTGCGAATTATACCTATACTCTTGCGGAAGAACCGACCGCATCAACCCTTCCGAAATCCAGTGACTGGCGTAATGCACAGGCAAAAACGCCAGATACTGGCCGGATAAAATGAGATGTGCGAGGCCCTCAATCGTCTGGGCGCGGGCGGTAAACTTGAACGGGCGCTCGTTTTCAGGCAGCTGATCGAAAGAGACATAGCCCCGCTGTGCATGATCGAATTGGGCTACATCTTCGGGTGTCAGATTTTGCTCCGGCGCCTCAAATAACGGATGATATTTGCCACAATACAGTTCCATATTTGATGTAAAGGCCGGTTCATATTCGAGCTGGGTCAGACGGCGCGGGAAAAAACCGATGGCTATGTGCGCCTGGCTGCTCAAAACCATTTGTTCAAGTTGGTTTGGCGGTGCCACATGAACCGTAATGTCTACATTGTGGTCCAGCTTGCCGAATTCCCGAATAACGTGACCGACTTGAAAAGTTGGATGGTTCACCGTGTTGTCGATGATTGCGATCTGCAGCTCGCCAACAAGTTTCTCATATCCCAGCACCAAACTGCGAAAGTCTTCCAGATGATTGAAGAGGGCATTGGACGCATCATAAACGCGCTGACCGTCCTCGGTCAGTGCGAAACCGCCCCGGCCCCGTTGACACAATGTAAGTCCCAATCGCGTTTCCAGGTTTTTAATGTGAATACTGATGGTCGCCTGGCTGACATTCAACTCCGTTTGGGCCAGCGAGAATCCTCCGCTTTGCGCGACCGCCCTGAAAACGCTCAGCAACTTTAAATCCACATTACTCACTGAAGGTAACGGCATCAGCTTCCCTCTACATAGATAAATCTCTAACTAAACATTGTTACATCTAAATTTCCATGGATACCAGCCTCATCTAATATGCGTTCATTCTTTGAGCCGGAAGCAATTCCGGACAGGCCGATGCCAGCGGGAGTAATCATGCTTTTAGACAAACCAAATACATTGGAGATAAATGACCAAAGGTTATGGGATACACTTATGGTGTCCGCCACAATTGGACCGGGGAAAAGTACGGGCCTTCGTCGTCTGGCGCTCAGCGACGAAGACAAAAAGATGCGGGATCAATTTGTGCGCTGGTGTGTAACGGCGGGCTGCAAAATCGCGATTGATCGTGTTGGCAATATATTTGCGCGGCGGGACGGGCAAGATGCCTCTCTGTCACCGGTCCTGATGGGAAGCCATCTTGATACGCAAATCGCGGGCGGAAAATATGATGGCATCCTGGGCGTTCTCTCAGGTTTGGAAGTCATCAGAACGCTGAATGACCGGAATATCGAAACACGTCGCCCGATTGAAGTTGTATGCTGGACAAATGAGGAAGGCGTTCGCTTTCAGCCCCCGATGATGGGCGCGGGAGCATTTGCCGGCGCCCATGAAATTGACTGGGTCCTGTCACAAACAGACGATGAGGGGATCGTCTTTGGGGAAGAATTGCAGCGAATTGGATATGCGGGGGAAACCGATCGCAACCCGGCTGATATAGATTCCTATTTTGAACTGCATATCGAACAGGGACCAATTCTTGAAGAGGAAGGTATTGACGTCGGGATAGTAACGGGCGGCTTCACGTCATTCGGAGCCCAGTTGATTATGAAAGGCGAGCATGCCCATTCCGGCCCAACGACCATGAAGCAACGCAAAGACGCCCTTGTTGGCGCCGCTGTCATCGTCGCCAAGGTAAATGAAATCGGCTGGGACTATGAGCCGAAGGGGCGCGCCACATGCGCCCGGATCGACGTCTCGCCCAACAAATACGGCATTATCGCCGATCATGCGGAGGTAACCATTGATGTCCGCCACCCCGACCCCGACCTGGCCGACGAAATGTATCAAAAAGCCCTTGCCCTGATCCCCGTAGCCTCAAAACAGGCCAATGTGGAAATTGCGTTAGTCAAGGAATGGTCTTTTGGCAATGTGGGGTTTAATCCGGACATGGTAAATCTCATTCGCAGTGTCGCCTCGGATCTGGAGGTCCCGCACAAGCATTTGTTGAGTGCCGCCGGTCATGACGCCTATCATTTGTCCGAGATTGCGCCGACCGCCATGATCTTTACTCCCTGCAAGGGCGGTGTATCCCATAACGAAAATGAACATATCGAGCGGAGCTACACGATCCCGGGCGTCAATGTCCTGCTCAATGCTGTTCTACGCCGCGCAAACAGCTGATGAAAATTCAAGGGACGAAAACCATGTTAACGAATGAAGCGGTTCTAACACGAAAAAACAACGCCATCGCCCGCGGTGTTGGCATGATGACGGAAATTTTTGCGGACAGAGCCGAGAACTCCGAGCTTTGGGATATCCAGGGCAATCGATTTATCGATTTTGCGGCCGGCATTGCCGTCGTCAATACCGGTCATCGGCATCCACGGGTCATTGAAGCCGTCAAAGCCCAGCTGGATCGCTTCACCCATACCTGCCATCAAGTTGTTCCCTATGAAAATTATGTGTCACTGGCGGAACGGCTGAATGATTTGGTCCCCGGTGATTTCCCTAAAAAAACAGTTTTTGTCACAACCGGGGCAGAAGCCGTCGAAAATTCCGTTAAAATTGCCCGCGCGGCAACCGGCCGCTCCGCCGTTATCGCCTTTACCGGCGGCTTTCATGGCCGGACCTTTATGGGCATGTCTCTCACCGGTAAGGTGTTCCCGTACAAAGCTGGCTTTGGCCCCATGCCAGGGGACGTATATCACGCCCCGTTTCCCGTAGAATTGCACGGCGTGTCGTCCGATATGTCTCTGGCAGCGCTGGACAAGCTGTTTAAGGCTGATGTTGAACCCGCCCGCGTTGCGGCGATTATCATTGAACCCGTACAGGGTGAAGGTGGTTTCTATGAAGCATCGACATCGTTTTTGAAATCCTTGCGCGAGATTTGCGATACTCACGGCATTTTGCTGATCGCCGATGAGGTACAAACCGGGTTCGCGAGAACCGGGAAAGTTTTTGCCATGGAACATCATGGCGTGGCGGCAGATCTGACAACAATGGCAAAAGGCCTTGCCGGTGGTTTTCCACTGGCCGCGGTCACAGGCAAGGCGGACATCATGGATGCTGCTAATCCGGGGGGGCTTGGCGGCACTTATGGCGGCAGCCCCGTCGGCATCGCTGCGGCCCATGCTGTTCTTGACGTGATCGAGGAGGAGGAATTATGCGCCAGGGCCGTCCTGCTTGGATCCCGGTTGACGCAAAGGCTTCAGGGATTGGTTGGCCATATCCCGGAAATTTCCGATATCCGCGGACCCGGTTTCATGAACGCAATTGAATTCAAGCAGATCGGTTCGGGCCTGCCAAACCCCGAATTTACAAATATGGTTCGTCAACAGGCCTACAAGAGGGGGTTGCTGTTATTGTCCTGCGGAATACATGCCAATGTCATTCGATTCCTGGCACCCCTTACCATCGAGAATTCGATTTTTCAGGAGGCGCTCGACATCCTTGAAATGTCCCTCAAGGATGCGCATGCATCGGCGGGGGCAGGCTGATGGTTGAAATGGACCCGCTATCGAACCGCCTGGAGGACCCGTCCTTGCTTCTAAGCAGCGCCTTCATAGGCGGTATATGGCACACCCGTTCCTCGGCGAACAAGACATTTGATGTGGTCAATCCATCAACGGGGAAGGTGCTTGCGACGCTTCCCGATATGGGTATCAAGGAAACAAGGACAGCAATCGACATTGCCCATAGAGCCCAGATCGACTGGGCCGGGAGAACCGGCAAGGAGCGTGCGGGCATATTACGAAACTGGTTCGACCTGATGGTCTCCAATGCGGATGACCTGGGCGCCATCTTGACGGCGGAAATGGGAAAGCCACTGACCGAAGCCGTTGGCGAAATACTGTATGGCGCCAGCTTCATAGAATGGTTCGCTGAAGAAGCAAAACGGGTTTATGGTGATGTCATACCCGGCCATCAACCTGACAAGCGAATTGTCGTCTTGAAACAACCTGTCGGCGTGGTCGCGTCAATCACCCCCTGGAATTTTCCCAATGCAATGATTGCCCGTAAAGTTGGTCCGGCGCTTGCCGTCGGATGCGCCTTCGTTGCCAAACCCGCCCAGCAAACCCCCTTGTCTGCGCTGGCGATGGCCTTGCTGGCGGAACGTGCCGGTGTTCCAAGCGGTCTTTTCAGTGTCATCCCCTCGACGTCCAGTTCCAAAATCGGGCAGGAATTCTGTGCGAACGAGAAAATCAGGAAGCTGACCTTTACGGGATCAACCGAGGTTGGCCGTATCCTGATGCGGCAGTCGGCCGACCAGATTATGAAAACGTCGATGGAGCTGGGCGGCAATGCCCCCTTTATCGTTTTCGATGATGCGGATCTCGACGCCGCCGTCGAGGGTGCGATGATATCCAAATATCGCAACAATGGTCAGACATGCGTTTGCGCGAACCGTATTTATGTCCAGGCAGGTGTCTATGAGGCGTTCGCCGAAAAACTGGTGACTGCCGTAGAGAAAATAAAAGTCGGAGATGGCTACACGGAGGGCGTGACAGCCGGGCCTCTTATTGATGAGGCCGCCCTCGTCAAGGTTCGGGCTTTGGTGGCAGACGCTGCGTCCAAAGGGGCCCGGATTGTCACCGGCGGCGCCCGGCACGCATTGGGTGGTACCTTCTATCAACCAACGGTACTGACCAATATTACCCCTGATATGGCGCTGGCTCAGGAAGAAATTTTCGGGCCCGTTGCGCCGCTGTTCAAATTCGACACTGTTGAGGATGTGATCAATCAGGCGAACGACACAATTTTCGGTCTTGCCTCGTATTTCTACGCACGCGACCTGTCGAAAGTCTGGCAGGTTGCCGAAGCGCTTGAATATGGCATGGTGGGTGTCAATACAGGCCTTATATCAACCGAAGTCGCCCCTTTTGGGGGCGTGAAGCAATCAGGACAGGGGCGTGAAGGATCAAAATACGGCACCGAAGACTATCTTGAGATGAAATATATATGCATGGGAGATATATGACTGTCCCTGTATGTGCTGACCCTATTCAGCCTTACCCTGAAGACAAATTCAGATTATTGCCAAGGCTCTCCCCATACTCCCAAGTGACCCTGGCATACTTCGCCGACGGACGTTCTACCTTCCGTTCGTCGGCTTTTTTTTATCCTGTTATTGGTGCAATGGCGAAGGGGTGGGAAATTATAGCGGATCTAATCTTCAATGATGATATCTGTGATAGGGGCGAAACGGTTATTGTCATTTGTGCAAAATGGCTGCGGATTAGCATGGCGTTGCACGTGAACGAGTCGTTCCGGCTACCTGATTTTCCTCATTTGCATGGAATTTGATAAAATAAAAATGGTTTCTTAGGGGTTTACAGCCATTCGATTTTTATCTGTATACGGGTATATTAGGCATGAATGTTTCACGTGAAACATGTGTCCGCTTGGCCGAAAATTCTACTAAACCACCTGAAAATTGGAGCGGGCGAAGCGGCCTAATTAATTCAACATCCTAAATCATCGCACTACTGTCATCAGGAAGCAATATCTTCGCTGCCCAACAGTTTGAGAAGTACATCAGAAAGCCTCAAATTTATATCCCGACAAGGCTCTGGCATTGAATCGAATCCGGATTTCATTATATCATTGGGGGATACCTTATGGGCCATCGCTGAAGGCAGAACTAAGTAATCCAAAAAAGTTCTATGAGCCAGAATTGACAAATTAGCCAAAAATTCTTTTTCAATGCTAATAGCGTCTTTTTCAAGAAGTGGAGCAATCCCATTCTCAATCAGACTACTTCGTATCGGGTTTAGAAATTCATCTAAATCGTAATCCATTGTCTTCAAAAAACTCTGTATTTTGGGATCATCAAAATTTGTCCTAAAAGCATTGTGAGCGAATTCATTTCGCATTTTTCTAAATGCATTCAACTTGTTTTTTTGTGCGGAATTTAGCCAACCTAAATGATACGATAAGAAGATTCTACTTTCAAAGGAACTAAATGGACCTGACCCAGAAAACATACGCCGTTCGTCGGATTTCGAATCTAGGAAGAAAAGTCTCAAGCTTATCAATTCAAACATTTTGTCTTCTAGATAAGAGGAATAAATTAGCACTTGAGCAGTTAAGGATTCATCTGTCAGTCTAGAAAATATTTCCGGTAACTCATCAAATCTAACTTCAAGAGAATTAATACTCTCAATCGCTTTCGCCAATGCTTGCAAGTAAAGAGCCTCGGCGACTATATTTTTAACTTCTGACTCTTCAACCATACATCACCGCATCATTGTCAATCTTTCTCAGCAAAAAATATGAGAAAGTATCCACGCCTAAATGCACCCTATAAGAGAAATTTACAAACTTCAATCTCCCTAAAATTCTATCCAATTTACAACTCAATTCTTTTGTGGGACACTTTTCTTCTAAGGCTTTTAAATATACCATTAAATCAATGCGGAGCTGGAGCGGGCGAAGGGAATCGAACCCTCGTCGTAAGCTTGGGAAGCTTCTGCTCTGCCATTGAGCTACGCCCGCATTCTTTCAAACTAGTCAAATCCGGCGTTGAAATCACCCCCTAAATAATGTTTCACCCTATTGACAGCGGGTGTCCAGGGGGATAATGATCAAGTCGTGGTGATTTGTGCCGACCGGCTTGCGGCCACGTTAAAAGAAACGCTAAAAGGTCGGGGCTCGTAGGAACCCTGACTGGTGGTCGGGGTTTTTTTATGCCTCGAGGACAAGATGACAAACCAGCACGATACGCAAAAACACCGTATAGACGCTGCCAGAACCGCAACAAAGCTGGTTCGCGGCGGCACGAAGCGATCCCTCTTCAATGAAACCTCCGAAGCCATCTTCATGAATTCCGGCTTCGTCTATGACAGCGCCGAACAGGCGGCAGGGCGGTTTAAAGGCGAAAATGACGGGTTTATTTATTCCCGCTATGCCAATCCGACCCTGACCATGTTCGAGGAGAGGATGATTCTCCTGGAAGGCGCCGAAGCCGCGCGCGGGACGGCAAGCGGTATGGCCGCTGTCAATGCCGCGCTGCTGTCGCAACTGAAAACCGGCGATCATGTGGTCGCGGCGAAAGCCCTGTTCGGGTCCTGCCTGTACATCATCGAGACCATCCTGCCGCGCTTTGGCATTGATATTACGCTTGTTGACGGCACGGATATTGATCAATGGAAGCAGGCCATCACCCAAAAGACGGCCAGCGTTTTCTTTGAAACCCCGTCCAACCCGACCCTCGACCTTGTCGATATTGCAGCGGTTTCGGACATTGCCCATGCCGCCGGCGCCAAAGTCATCATCGATAATGTTTTTGCCACCCCCATCTTACAGAAGCCGCTGGAGCTGGGGGCGGATATCGTTGTTTATTCCGCGACAAAGCATATCGACGGGCAAGGGCGCTGCCTGGGCGGTATCGTCCTGGCGGATGAAGAGTTTGTGGAAGAGACATTGGCCCCCTTCTTGAAGCATACGGGGCCGGCCCTCAGCCCGTTCAATGCCTGGAACATGTTGAAGGGACTGGAAACCCTTGAACTGCGGGTTGACCGTCAATGTGACAACGCCGAAAAAATCGCAGATTTCCTGGGCGATCACCCCGCCGTCAAACGGGTCATCTATCCCGGACGCGAAGATCATCCGCAGGCAGCCCTGGCAAAGCAGCAAATGTCCCGCGGCAGCACCTTGATCAGTGTCGAGATTGACGGTAACCAGCAAACAACATTCGATGTTCTTAACCGCTTGTCCATCATCGATATCAGCAACAATCTGGGCGATGCGAAATCCCTGATTACCCATCCATCGACCACCACCCATTCCAGTGTCGATGACGAGACCAAGGCAGAGCTTGGCATTTCAGAAAGCCTGTTGAGGCTGTCCGTCGGCCTTGAAGATGTCAACGACCTGATTGATGATCTGGGCTACGCGTTAAGTAAACAGAGTACGTAACGGCCGTAATTAGACCCCTTGTCTGATCGAATTACTGGACAAATCCGTGTGATGTCGCAATATTCGTACTCAGATTAAAGAAGAAAACAGGATTGCCCTGGGAATCGGACAAGGGGTACGGCATGGATAAAACCAACGCATATATAAAAACAACCAAGGACATTGCGGTTTCGGTCGTGCCAATATATCTGGTGGACCGGTCCGTTCCTGAAGATGGGTTTTTTGTGTGGGCATATAAAATTTGCATAGAAAACAACGGCATATGCACGGTTACCCTGCGCAACAGGCATTGGAAAATTACCGATGCCGAGGGAAATACAGAAGTTGTGGATGGTGAAGGTGTTGTCGGGGAGCAG
Organism: Sneathiella marina; assembly: GCF_023746535.1. Lineage (GTDB taxonomy): Bacteria > Pseudomonadota > Alphaproteobacteria > Sneathiellales > Sneathiellaceae > Sneathiella > Sneathiella marina. The sequence continues at coordinate 3,693,663 of NZ_CP098747.1, forward strand.
CCAATTCTTGCCCCCGGGCAATCATATGAATACACCAGCGGGACCCCTCTTCCAACGCCCTCGGGTATTATGGTAGGGTCCTATGAAATGGAATCTGACGAAGGAACCATGTTCGCTGTCGATATCCCGGCCTTTTCGCTGGACAGCCCGCATGAATCCTCTCCGCTCCACTAAATTGCAGTATTTACCGAGCATGAGGACGGCGTAAAAAAATGAATGAACATTACAAGCCTACCGCATCACAGGATGAAAAGCCTGCGAAGGAAGAAGTTGAAGAAGCAATCCGCACGCTTATCCGATGGGCGGGAGATGACCCCGACCGTGAAGGCCTGGTCGGCACACCGGATCGCGTCGCCCGATCTTACCTCGAGTTCTTCGCCGGCTATAACGAAGATCCCGATGCCTATTTGGCCCGCACCTTTGAAGAAGTGAACGGCTATGATGAAATGGTCGTGCTCAAGGATATTCGCGTTGAAAGCTATTGCGAGCATCATATGGTGCCCATAATTGGAGTAGCCCATGTCGCCTATATGCCGAACAGCCGTGTTGTCGGCATCTCAAAATTGGCGCGTGTGGTGGACGCCTATAGCAAGCGTCTGCAGATCCAGGAAAAGCTGACCCGCCAAATCGCCGAGACGATTGACCGGACCCTGAGCCCAAAGGGTGTCGCCGTCATAATCGAGAGTGCCCATCAATGCATGACAACACGGGGAGTTCATAAAGACGGCGTGACAATGGTCACCAGCACCATGCTTGGCACGTTCAGAAAATCGGATATCACACGCCGTGAGCTGCTCGCCTTTATAGGTAAAAGCTAACCCTGCCCCGCCGTGATTAATATACGCATTATCCTGTCCATTATCGGACTTTTGCTGGTCATTCTGGGGCTGGCAATGCTGATCCCTGTGATTGTCGATCTTGCCGTGGGAAATCGCGATTGGCAGGTGTTTTTTGCGTCCGCAACCGTTGCCCTTTTTGTCGGCGGCGGCCTGTTTCTTTCCAACCGCGGTACGGGGGGGGATTTTGGAATCCGGCAGGCCTTTATCCTCACCACGGTTGCCTGGATCGCCATCCCGGCATTTGCCGCCCTGCCGCTGACATTCAGCGAATTGAATATCTCCTATACCGATGCTTTTTTCGAGGCCATGTCCGGGCTGACGACCACCGGCTCGACGATCCTGACCGGACTGGATGATGCCCCACCCGGCATCTTACTTTGGCGCGCCTTGCTGCAATGGCTTGGTGGTATCGGGATCATCGTCATGGCCATCGCCATCCTGCCGCTTCTCAGCGTTGGCGGGATGCAGCTTTTCCGCATGGAAGCATCTGATGCCTCGGCAGAGAAAGCCATGCCGCGGTTGACGGAAATTGTTAAAATGATCGCCTTTATCTATCTCGCCTTGAGCGTCATATGCGCAATTTGCCTGTGGGCTGCCGGGATGACGGTGTTCGAAGCGATCGCCCATACCATGACAACCATTTCAACGGCCGGATTTTCAACCTCGGATGGCTCTATCGGTTATTTCAACAGCCCGCTAATCGAAAGCATCCTCGTCGTCTTTATGATCATGGGCGCCCTTCCCTTCCTGATGTATATGCATCTGATGCTGGGCAAGCCCGGCAGCTTCCTCAAAGACAGCCAGATTCGCTGGTTCCTCAGCATCCTCCTGATTGGAATTCTTGCCATGGTTCTGTGGCAAATGACCGAGGAAAATCTGGGATTTTGGCTGGCATTACGCTATGCGACTTTCAATGTAACCTCGGTCATCACCGGGACCGGCTACGCAACAACCGATTACAACGCCTGGGGCGGTTTTGCCGTCACTGCCTTTTTCTTCTTCATGTTTATCGGCGGCTGTGCGGGATCGACATCCTGCGGGATCAAGGTGTTTCGCTATCAGATCCTTATTGAGACCGTTCGTTGCCAGCTCATGCAACTGATCCGGCCCAATGGCATATACAAGCCACGGTACAATGGCAGGCCGCTGGCTGAGGATGCCATCAGCGCCGTCATGAGCTATATATTCCTTTTCCTGCTGACCTTCGCCGTGTTAACGGTTTGCCTGAGCCTGACCGGGCTGGATTTCATAACGGCCATTTCCAGTGCCGGCACCTCCATCGCCAATGTCGGACCGGGACTGGGGGAGATTGTCGGTCCCTCCGGATCGTTCAAGCCCCTGCCCGATAGCGCGAAATGGCTTATGGCACTTGGCATGTTACTGGGGCGGCTGGAATTATTTACGGTTCTCGTTCTCTTCTCTAGTCGTTTCTGGCAGCGTTAGGATCCGGACCTCCTGAGGTCGGAAAATACAGTTTTTTGAACCATCCGAAAATATGACCGAAATCCTGTTGCATGATGAGCAGGGACGGAACCACGAACAGCACCAGAACCGTTGATGCCATCAATCCAAACACCAATGTAATGGCCATGGGGATGAGGAACTGGGCCTGCAGGCTGGTTTCAAATAGCAATGGTGTCAGCCCGCCGATTGTCGTGAGCGACGTCAACAGGACAGCACGCAACCGGTCGCAGGTACCGTTAATGACCGCCTCCCTGTAGCGTTCTCCATTTTTCAGTCTTTCATCAATGATACTGACAAGAATGATCGAATTATTAACCAATATTCCGGAGAGGCCGAGCAAGGCGATCAGTGATAAGATCGTCAGGTTGAAACCCAGTAAATAATGCCCGAAAATCGCCCCGACAACACCGAAGGGGATGATCGCCATAACGACGATGGGGCGCCAATAGGACGAAAATACCCAGGCCAGCACCAGATAGATTGCGGACAGTCCGATCATGGCACCAAACTCCATATCCGCCAATGTGTCCGCTTGTTCCTCCGATTTGCCGGCGAAGCGGTATTTCAACCCGTATTTTTGCGCGATCGCGTCCAGTCCATCCTCGGCGATGACATCCAGAACCTGATCAGAAGACGTCAAATTCTCGTCCACTTCAGCCGTTACCGCCACTTCACGGACGCCGTCCTCTCTTTTAATGCGGGCGAATCCGACCTGGCTTCTTTCGGCAACGACTTCGGACAAAGGCACATCAATTCCGCCGGGGCTTTTAACATAAAAATTTCGCAGCGCACTGACGGAGACCTGATCCCGCGGCAGCTGCACTCTTACGGTAACTTCCTCATCCCCACGGGCAAATCTCTTGGCGATAATCCCTTCAAAGCCGGCGCGGACCTGAGAGGAGATATCCTCCGTTGTAAAGCCGAGCGCCCGGCCGCGCGGGGTTAATTCCAGAATGATTTCCTGTTTCCCGATGGGCAAGTCATCCTCGATATCGGAGATTCCACGATATTGGGCGAGGAGGGCCTTCACCTCCAGGGACGCCGCCTTCAAGCCATCAACATTATCCCCTTTCAGGCGAATATCCAGCTCCCGGCCCGGCGGGCCGCCGATCCGTTCTGTCAATGCTATGCGCTGTAATCCCGGCAGCTCACGGATTTCCTCGCGCCAGGCCTTGATAAAATCGGCGGTCCGAATGTCCCTGAAATCCGCGGATACAAGCTCGACCGTCATGCCGCCCCGGTTATCTCCGGCGACAGAACTAAAGGCATCGCCGATACTGACGCCGATTTTGCCGATGGCGTTTTCGATCAAGCCGCCCTGTCCATCGGTTAGCGCCTCTTCCGTTGCATAAAGCGAACGATCCAGTTCCGCGACCATGACCTCTGTGCGATCCCGTGAAATCCCGGGGGCAAACACCACATTCGCATTGATCACATCGGCTTCGGGTGTCGGGAAAAAGTTGAAGGCAAGCCGGCCTCCTGCCATGAAACCTATGGAAATAATCAACATGGCCACGGCGGCGGCCAGGGTGGCATATCGCCAGCCAACGGCGATGCTGACGATACGCTTGAAAAGATGGGTCTGGAAATAGCGAAACTTTGCGTCAAACCATTGCCGCATCCGGCTGTCAGTTCCAGCCTGGTATTGCAGGGCCTGTTTCATATGGCCCGGCAGAATAAGAAAGCATTCAATCAGGCTGGCCACCAGCACAGAGACCACAACCGCCGGGATGGCGCCAATGATCTGGCCGATGATATCACCGATCATGAAGATCGGCAGGAAGGCGGCAATGGTTGTCAGGCTGGAGGCGAAAACCGGCGCCAACATCCGCAATGCCCCTTTTTCAGCGGCGTCTGCAGCGCTCAACCCCGTAGAGCGTAAATGGGACGCATGTTCGCCGACAACAATGGCGTCATCGACGATAATTCCCAGCGACATGATGATCGCGAACAGGCTGATCATGTTTATGGATTGCCCGGTTATCAACATCACGCCCGCCGTCGCAAAAATTGCCACCGGAATACCGGCGGCGACCCAAAAGGCGACTCGCACATTCAAAAAGATAAAGAGGACGATCAGGACGAGAATCAACCCGCTTGCGCCGTTGGTAATCAGCAACCGAATGCGATCTTCGATCAGCCCTGCCTGAACATCATATTTCTTGATTTGCAGATCTGCCGGCCAGCGGCCTTTTTCCTGAGCGAAATAATCGTCAACGATTTTTGCAGCCTGCAAGGCGTCCGTGGACTGGGCGCGCTGAATTTGTATCTCGACGGCCTGGCTACCCCCTTTTTGCAGCCCGGTTTTCCCTTTTTCCGTAAATTGATCCTGAACATTGGCAATATCACGCAAATAGATTTTCTGGCCGTTTTCCAGCGATTTTATTTCCAGTTCGCCAACCGATTTGGCGTCGTTTTTCTGTTCCAGAGATCGCAGTTGACGTTCAAAGCCGCCGGCGAGGGTCCCCAAGGGAACATCCTTGGAATTCGATTGAATAACCCGCGCAACATCATTCAACGACATGTTCATGCGCCGCAATTCCCGGCGGTTCACATCAACCCAGATTTCCTCGTCACGTGTTCCGAACAACGTGATCTTGTCAATGCCGAGATCCAGAAGATCGTCGCGCATTGTTTTCGCAATTTGTTTGAGGGCAGCTTCCGAATAGGGGCCCGAAACAGACAGGCGGGCAATGGGATCATAGATGATGACCCGGTTTATTATGGGCGTTTCCGATGTTTCCGGAAAGGTCGTTATCTGGGTAATGCCCTGTTCCACCTCGGAAAGAGCCGCCTGCATGTCGCTGCCCGGTTCGAACTCGACAACGACCGTGCTGCTGCCCTCCACCGAATAGGATGTGACCCGCTTGACACCGCTTAAAAACCGTACCTCCGGCAGGATTGCCGTGGTGATATTGGTATCGACATCATCAGCACTGGCGCCCGGCCAGACAATTGTCGCCGTGACGACTTCCGTCCCGAAATCCGGGAAAAACTGTGTATTGAGACGGAAGATTGACGCTATTCCAATGACAATCATCATGATCATCAGCAAATTTGCAGCATTCCTGTGGCGGACAAATATCCTGACGAGACCGGGTAAATCCATTATCGAACCTCTACCCTGAGATTTGGCCCGATTTCGGGGAATCGCGTTATGATGAGGCGTTCTTCATCGCTCAGGTTCCCGCGGATAAAATAGTCCCCGCCGTTCTTGGCAATGACGACAATTTCCCGCGGCTCGATTTTCCCCTCCTTCGCCACGTAAACCGTGTCATCGTCAAAGACACTATATTCCGGCACCTTGATGACATCGTCATATGTATTGCCCTTCAGGATGATCTCGACGAAGGCGCCGGGCCGCAGCAGATCGAGATTATCATTTCCCTCCAGAACCGCGTAAACCTCAACCCCGCCCGAATTGAAACTGATCTCCGAGCTCAGCCGGGACACCGTCCCCACATAGGAAACCTCTGTTTCACCGGAGGACCAGCGCACCGTGACCGGACGGCCGATAATGCCTGCTGTATTGGCCAGCAACAGGCCGTACTGGCTGTCGGATAGTAAAAACCGTGCTTCCAGTTGAGAGGCATCTATAAGACGGGCAACCTTGTCCTTGGCATCAATGTTCTTTCCATATTCCGCATTAACCTCTGCCAGATAGCCCCGAAACGGGGCACGTAACTCCGTATTTTTGAGATCTCTTTCAGCCCGGCGGACACCAACATCCAGGCGGTCTATGACAGCCTGTTGCTGGCCGATGCGTGCCTCAAGAATATCCAGCTGGGCCTGACGCAATTCAACGGTCTGTTTTTGCCGTGTCAGGGCGGATTTGGCATCATCCAGTGCTTTTTCCGAGATATTGCCGCGCTTGGAAAGACTATTGGACCGCTCGACGTTGCGCATCTCACGTTCCAGCACCTCACTATCGCGGACAAGGGCCGTTTTTTCCGATTTTCGCGTGGCAACAAGCTCGTTCAGCCGGGATTTCGCTTCCAGCAATCCGGCCTGGTTTTCATCCAGGCTTGCCTGAAAATCAAACGGATCGACAGCGATGAGCAATTCCCCCTGATCCAGTATGCCGCCTTCACGGAAATTTGGGCTGACATCAATAACCTCGCCGCCGACGAGGGATCGCAATTCGACATCGCGCGCGGCAACCAGGGTGCCAAACAGCAACAGGTTTATGGACTGGTCCTTATGCTGAACGGCAAGAGTGTCTACCGGCCATATTCTCTCCCCGGCGATTTCCGGTTCAATGACCGGCTTCGTCGCCACCAGATAATATAAAATTCCCGCACCAAGCAGCAGAATTACTAGCGGGATAACCACCTTGAGAGCAATTGTTATAAACCGCATTATATTGTTACCTCACCCGCGTTTGGGGAATATATTCGCCAAGTTCCAGGATCCTTAGAACCATCGTGGTCAACGATGATTTGATAATGTGAGTTTCAGATGCTCCCATCTTTTTCCATCCCAGCCTTGCGGTAATCAAGGGTTCATTCAGCGCATATTGCAGGCACATTATCAGGATGGAATGTGTTGTCAGCTTGACGGACGGGCTCGCCGCCGGCTCTTTTAAAATTTTGGCGACCAGCATGCCCAGCAAATCATGCATGACATTTATATGCCCCTCCAGGACCAGATCGAAGCAATCGGTGGGTGCCTGCATTTCCCGTATGATCAAGCGCATGCGCCAGCGCGGATTCTCCGGGGACATCACGCTGTCCAGTAGATCATTGACGAACTTTATGACGATTTCCGCCAGCGCCTGACGATCATCACCGGCAGCCTGCATTTTCGTGCTCAGGTAAAGACCGAAACCAACCCGGATTGGCTTGAGATCTTCGATAATTTTTTCGAAAATTGCCCGGTAAAGGCCTTCCTTATTTTCGAAATGATAGGAAATAGCCGATAAATTGACACCGGCAGCTTTGGCAATTTGTCGTGTCGAGACCGCATCAAAGGGCTGATCGGCGAAGAGCGGGCCGGCCGTCTCGATCATTCTGGTTGCAGCCGTGTTTTTTTCTGTATCCATATTTTTAGGTCAATCGTTTGATCAATTTTAAAATACTAGCAATTCCGGGGCGGCGCTGCAAGTGAGCGCCGTCACAAAATCAATATATACGAAAAACGCTGGCTCTTATGCTGATGCCAGAGGGCGCAGCATAACGCTTTCTTAGCGGATATAACTTCCCAGGAAGCTTCGAATATTCTTTTCCATCTCGACATCAAACCCACGCATCAATGCCTCGACCTGTGTGTAATATGTCTGTTCCCGCTGATTAAGGGTAATGCCTTCGGGCACGGATTTGGAGCGGGTCGCCTCCGCCGTGACAAAGCCGGACGCGCCGGATATTTCGCTCACCTTCACTTCAACAAGAACATGGAATTTATACAGCTCGGACTGGCTTTTGGTCACCACGCCCTTAAGGCCGCCCTGCTTTTCAAGACGCTCTTCCACGGCACTGGCGTCCTTGATTGTAACGGTTGCAACGGCCCCGCTATTACCCGTTGCCCGCAATCGATCCCGCACCCAGTTTCGAACGGATTGATCAATTTTCACCGGCAGCTCATGCTCTACGTTCGGCGCCTTCAATGTCGGCCTGAATTCGTTGACAACCTTGATCTCGCTCACATTGAGCATGATCGGGTTAAGATGCTGAAACGTGATTTCCGGATAAGTGGGAACCGGAGGCGCCTTCACACATCCTATGAGAAAAACGGTTGTCATCAAGGTCAATGCCGTGATTACGTGACGCATGCCGATCATTTTGTCCTCACCTGTAGTATGGGTTGAATATCCTACAATATTACCGAGCGGACTGTAATATCAACCCTGAGATTTTAATTCTTCAAGGCTGATTTCATACTTGTTGTTGCAGAACTGACAATCGGCAGTAATAACACCCTCATCCGCCATATCGCTCAAATCAGCTTCACCGAACGACTTCAAGGTCGTCAAAACACGATCGGCGCTGCAACTGCATTGGTCCAATAATTCCTGCGGATCATACAACCACACCCCGTCTTCATGGTACAGGTTATATAAAAGCTCCGAACTTTTAAGGATCGGGTTAATCAGTTCGCCTGCCGTTACGGTGGCCGCCAGGGCTTGCGCGTTTCTCCAGTTTTCCTCTTCTTCATCCTTCACAATCTCAAGGGAACTTTCATCCGGTAGCCGTTGGATCATTAACCCGCCTGCGCGCCATTTTCCGTCAACTTTATCAACAGCAATGCGCAAAAGCGTATCCAGCTGCTCGGATTTATCGAAATAGTTCTCCATACATTTTGCGAGGCTCTCTCCTTCAAGATCAACTATTCCCTGATAGCGGTTTCGCTCGACACCTGCATCGATCGTAAACGCCACATATCCCTTCCCCAGGAAC